>CAITPF010000474.1 GCA_903894155.1 uncultured beta proteobacterium
GAGAGCAGCAGATGCTTGCCGTGGCACGCATCCTGCGCACTGGCGCGAACCTCCTGCTGCTCGATGAAATCTCCGAAGGTCTCGCCCCCGTCATCGTGCAGGCGCTTGCCCGCATGATCATGATGCTCAAGTCCAAGGGATACACGATCATCATGGTCGAGCAGAATTTCCACTTTGCCGCGCCGCTTGCCGACCGATTCTATGTCATGGAGCACGGCAAGATCGTCGAGCACTTCGAGTCTTCGGAACTCGCCGCAAAGCAATCCGTACTTAAAGAACTACTGGGCGTCTGAGACACGGACGCCTGTATGATCGCCCCACTGTTATCGTCCGAAATAACCATAAAGCACAAATCGCTGCAGCATTAACTTCAGGAGAAGCAAATGAAACGACACCTATTGAGCGCTGCCTTGTTGACACTCGGCCTTGGCACCGCGGCCTTTTCCGTGCAAGCGGCAATTTCCAACGACGTCATCCGCATCGGGATCATCTCCGATATGTCGGGCGTCTATTCAGACGTCGACGGCCCTGCGGGCGTCGAGGCGATCCGCATGGCGATTGCTGACATGGGCGGCGAAGTGGCCGGCAAGAAGATCGAACTGCTCACCGCAGATCACCAGAACAAGGCCGACCTCGCGTCCTCCAAGGCTCGCGAATGGTTCGACCAGCAAAATCTCGATATGCTGATCGGTGGCACCAACTCGGCGACCAACCTGGCCATGGCCGGCGTTGCGGCTGAAAAGAAAAAGCCCTTCATCTCGATCGGTTCGGCCAGCTCGGACATGACGGGCGCGGCCTGCACCCCCTACACCGTTCACTACGCATACGACACCGTGGCACTGGCACGCGGCACGGGTGGCGCAGTCGTGAAGAACGGCGGCAAGACCTGGTTCTTCCTGACGGCGGACTACGCCTTTGGTCACGCGCTTGAACGTGACACGTCCACAGTTGTCAAAGAGGCTGGCGGTACGATCAAGGGCAACGTACGCGCCCCGCTGTCAAATTCCGATTTCTCTTCATTCCTGCTGCAGGCCCAGGCCTCAGGCGCCCAGATCCTGGGCCTGGCGAATGCGGGCGGCGATACGATCAACGCCATCAAGGCCGCCAACGAGTTTGGCGTCACCTCGACGATGAAGCTCGCCGGCTTGCTGATCTTCGTCAATGACATCCACGCCCTCGGCCTGAAGGCCACGCAGGGCATGTACCTGACCGATGGCTGGTACTGGGATCAGTCAGACGAGTCGCGCGCGTGGGCCAAGCGCTTCGAGGACAAGATCAAGCGTAAGCCGTCGATGCTTCAGGCTGCTGACTACTCGGCCGTCACCTTCTACCTCAACGGCGTGAAGGCCACCGGGTCCGACGATGCAGACACCTTGATGAAGTGGATGAAGTCCAACAAGATCAACGACTTCTTCGCCAAGAATGGTTACGTGCGCGAAGATGGCCGTATGGTCCATGACATGTTCCTCATGCAAGTCAAGAAGCCGGAAGAGTCCAAGGGAGAGTGGGACCTCTACAAGATCGTCGCCACGCTGCCCGGCGACGAGGTCTTCAAGCCGTTTGGCGAGTCGGCCTGCAAGTTCATCAAGAAATAAGTCGGACAGGTCCGGGGGGCCGAGCGCCTTCCGGACTGCACTGACGTCTGCGGCTTACGCTTTGACTGAAACACGATGACTACAATTTTTGGCATTCCTCTGCAAGCATTTCTTGGCCAGCTACTGCTCGGGCTGGTCAACGGGTCGTTCTACGCCATCCTGTCGCTTGGCCTGGCGGTCATCTTCGGCTTGCTCAATGTCATCAACTTCGCGCACGGTGCGCTCTACATGCTGGGCGCTTTCGTGGCCTGGATGGGGATGTCGTATTTCGGCCTGAATTACTGGGTGATGCTGGCCTTGTCGCCGATCCTGGTGGGGCTGTTCGGCATTGTCATCGAGAAGCTGCTCTTGCGGCACCTCTACAAGCTGGATCACCTCTACGGCCTGTTGCTGACGTTCGGCATCACCCTTCTGATGGAAGGACTCTTTCGCAGTGTCTACGGTGTTTCGGGCCAGCCCTACCCCACGCCCGACGCACTGCGCGGTGCCACGAACCTCGGGTTCATGGTCCTGCCGAACTATCGTGCCTGGGTCGTGCTGGCCTCGGTCGTCGTGTGCCTGATCACCTGGTATGTCATCGAACGCACCCGTCTGGGTGCCCTGCTGCGCGCCGGCACGGAAAACCCGCGGCTGGTTGAAGCCTTCGGCGTGAACGTGCCGCTCATGATCACACTCACCTATGGGTTCGGTGTCGCCCTGGCGGGTTTCGCCGGCGTCCTGGCCGCACCGGTGCTGCAGATTTCGCCGCTGATGGGGTCGAACCTGATCATCGTCGTGTTCGCCGTCGTGGTGATCGGGGGGATGGGATCCATCCTGGGTGCGATCGTCACGGGCCTGGGCCTTGGAATCGTCGAAGGTCTCACCAAGGTGTTCTGGCCGGAAGCCTCGAGCACCGTCGTTTTCATCATCATGGCTATCGTGCTGTTCGTGCGTCCCGCCGGGCTCTTCGGGAAAGAAAAATGAATCGTCAAGCGCTCGGGTATCTCGTCCTTTTCCTGTTTTTGCTCGCCGTTCCCGTCCTTGGCATCTACCCCATCTTCGTGATGAAGGTGCTGTGCTACGCGCTCTTCGCCTGCGCCTTCAACCTGCTGCTGGGGTTCACCGGGTTGCTGTCGTTCGGGCATGCGGCTTTCCTGGGCAGTGCGGCCTACGCAGCGGGCTACGCGATCAAGTCCTGGGGAATGCCGACAGAGATCGGCCTGCTCTTTGGCGTGCTCGTCGCCGGGATTCTCGGCACGGCGATGGGTGCACTGGCGATCCGCCGCAGCGGCATCTATTTCGCGATGATCACGCTGGCACTTGCGCAGATGGTGTTCTTCTTCTTTCTGCAGGCGAAGTTCACGGGCGGCGAAGACGGCCTGCAAGGCGTTCCGCGTGGCACGCTGCTTGGCTTCATCGACCTGAAGAACGACCTGAACCTGTACTACGTGGTGGCGGGCATCTTCGTGATTGGCTTCTTCATCATCTGGCGTACCGTGCACTCGCCGTTTGGCCAGGTGCTCAAGGCCATCCGCGAGAACGAGCCGCGCGCTATTTCGCTCGGCTACGATGTCGACCGCTTCAAGTTGCTGGCATTCGTGCTGTCGGCGATGCTGGCGGGCCTGGCTGGCGCGACCAAGATGCTGATCTTCGTATCAGCGACATTGTCCGACGCCACCTGGCAGATGTCGGGTCTCGTTATCCTCATGACGCTCATCGGCGGCCTGGGCACACTGCTTGGCCCGGTACTCGGCGCCTTCATCGTCGTGCTCCTTGAAAACAAGGTCGGTGATTTCGGAGCCTGGATGTCTAACGTCACGGGCGTCGTCTGGTTCCAGCGCCTGGGCGAATCGGTCACCATCGTCATCGGCCTGATCTTCGTCATCTGCGTGCTGGCCTTCCGGCGCGGCATCATCGGCGAACTCGACGCCTGGATCCGCCATCGCAGAGGCCTGGACGTGAAGGCGTCGTCGGCGCACTGATCAGTCAACGCGTCTCCTTCAGACCCGAACGGCACCAGGAGCAATCCTGGATGTGTTCGGGTCTTTCGTCTTTGGGGGCCGATGGTTCGTTGGTCGCCAGGCTTCTTTTGTTTTTCGGAGCCAGTGGCCCACACCCCTGCGGGGCGAATTTCGCCGCCGAGGCTTGCGCCAGGACCGCCGGGGAACAAGGCGACCGAACAGGTCGCCGCCCGGCGGGACCAGCAACCGCAGGGTAGTCCGCGAAGCGGACCGGCGAAGCCTGAGCCCTGCAGGGGTGTGGGCCACTGGCTCCGAAAAACAAAAGAAGCCTACCAACATCGGAGATGTGAGTCTTTCGCTTTACGGGCTGGCTGCCGCATGCCCCCGCCGGGCTCATGCTTCGCCGGTCCGCTTCGCGGACTACCCTGCGGTTGCTGGTCTCGCCGGGCGGCAACCTGTTCGGTTGCCTTGTTCCCCGGCGATCCTGGCGCAATCCTCGGCGGCGAAATTCGCCCGGCAGGGGCATGCGGCAGCCAGCCCGTAAAGCGAAAGACTCAAGCGACACCGCGAGATCATGGACGACCTATCACAGCGCCCGTTCCGACAGGTAAACTCAGCCTCGCATCACGCATAACAAAAGCAAGCACCGGGGAGACAACACCAACATGCCACTCATCGATATGCATTCCCACTGGGGCACCCAGCGTGGCTACGTCCTGCGCACCCAGGACGAACTCGCACAGCAAAAGAAAACCTGGAATTCCGAGACCAAGTACGTCACCGAGCAGGAAATGGCTGACTACTTCCGCGCCTCGAACGCGCGCGTCGTGCTCGACCTCGGCTTCACCAAATTCGTGCCCCTGGAAGAAGCGCGCGCACTGCACGACTACTCGTTCGAGATGCAACGCGCGCATCCTGACGTCGTTCTGGGCAACTGGTTTCATATCGACCCCGTGATCCACGGTCGTGCCGGCCTTGCTGAGCTACGCCGCTGCATCGACTCCAAGGCTGGATTCATCGGCCTGGGCGTCAATGGCTCCGGCTCGGTGCCGGCAAGCGACCCTGCCTACGACCCGTACTACAAACTGTGCACCGAGGCCGGCATCCCCGTACTGATCTTCGTCGGCACGACCGGACTCGGCGCGGGCCTTCCCGGCGGCATGGGCATCCTGCTCGATAGCTGCCATCCCCGCCACCTTGACTGGGTTGCCGCCAGGAACCCGGGCCTGCGCATCGTCGCTGCACGACCAGGCTGGCCATGGCAGGCGGAGACCATCGCGGTGCTGATGCACAAGCGCAACATCTGGTATGAGCTGCACGGCTGGTCGCCCAAGTATTTCACCCCGGATCTCAAGCACGACATCGCGCGGCGCCTGCAGGACCGCATCATGTTCGGCGGCGACTATCCGCTGTATACCTTCGAGCGACTGACCAGCGAATGGAAGGCTGAAGGGTATTCGCAAACAATCCTCGATAAAGTGTTCCAGCAGAACGCCGAGGCATTCCTGAGTGGAGTGGACCGCTGATGGATCTTGGACTCAAGGGCAAGGTCGCCATCGTAGGCGGCGGCAGCATGGGCATTGGCCTTGGCATCGCAACGCGACTGGCGGCCGAAGGCGCGAACCTCGTGATCTTCGCGCGGCGACTGCCGGCGTTGACCAAAGCGGCGGAAAGCCTCGCGGCGACCTATGGCGTGCGGGTGGTGCCGGTGACCGCAGATATCCGCGACAAGGATGAGAGCGGGCGCATCGTGCAAACCGCGATCGACCACTTCGGAAAACTCGACATCCTCGTGAACAATGACGGCGCACCACCGCTGGGGGCAATCGACTCGTTCGACGACCTTGCCTGGCAGAAAGCGGTGGAGCAGAACCTGTTCTCGGTCATCCGGATGGTGCGTTCGGTCATGCCGCACCTGAAGGCGGCCGGCGGGGGAAGCATCCTCAATATCTCGGCAATCTCGGCGATCCAGCCGATCGCCAAATTCGGCCTTTCCGTGGCGACCTGGGCCGGCCTGATCGGCTACGCGAAAACGCTGTCGCTGGAAATCGCCGTGCATGGCATCAACGTCAATACCATCTGCCCGGGCTATATCGACACCGATCGCCTGCAAAAGGTCTTCAATTCGGGCTCGGAAGATCCGGCGTCCGTGCGCGCAGGGCTTGAAGCCGAAATTCCGCTGGGACGCATCGGCTTGCCCGCCGACATCGCCAACCTCGTCGCACTGCTCGTGTCGCCGGCAGGCGCCTATGTCACCGGGTGCACGATACCGGTCGATGGCGGCCTGTTTCGCGCGCTAAGGTAACCGCCCCATGACCGCTACATCCCCCCAGGGCACCTGGACGCGACTGACCCCGGCTCTGCGCAAAAAGTACATCGACAGCGGTGCGTGGAAGGATGTCACGCTCTATCACTACCTCGAGGAGCGCGCACGCGATCACCCGGACCGCGTGGTGTTTATCGACGCGAACCGCACCATCACGTACGCGGGACTGAAGGACGAAATCGACCGCTGCGCCGCCTTCCTGCGCAGCCTCGGCATCGGCCCGGGCGACGTCGTGACGATCCAGATTCCAAACCGGATCGAATTTCCGGTCGTGTTCTTTTCGCTCGAGCTCATTGGTGCGATCGCCAACAAGATCAGCCCTGATTTTCGGCGGCGCGAAGTGGAATACATCCTGCGGTTTTCCCGCAGCAAGGGCTACGTCTGCGCGTCGACCTTCAAGGGATTCGACTACGCCGCGATGATCGACGACCTGCGCGGCTCGCTGCCTGACCTGACCTGCGTGGTCGTGTCGGGCGAGACGACCGTCCCGAACGTCCACGCGCTTGAACAGGGCCTGCGCGATACAGCCCCCATCGGCGCGACCGAACGCGTGCACATGGACCCCGACACCATCATGCGCATGGCGTTCACGTCGGGAACGACGGGCGATCCCAAAGGGGTGATGCACAGTTTCAATACCTCGCTGTACCCGGCTTACATCGTCAATTCGGAAATGCGCGTGACGGCCAGCGAAGTGTTTCTGATCTGGCTTCCCGTCGGCCTGAACTGGGGATACCTCACGTTGCTGCAGACGGTGATCGCAGGCGCCCGTGCGGTACTGATGGAGCGTTTTGGTGCCGAGCAGGCGCTGCAACTGATCGAACAACATCGCGTGACGTTCATCCCGACCGCGCCCGCTTCGCTGCAAATGATCCTGAACGTCCCTGACTTCCGCCGCCACGATTGCTCGTCGCTGCGCGTCGTGGTCACTGGCGGCGCCTCGGCGGCGATCGAAACCATCCGGGCCTATCAGCAGAATATGCAGGGCCACCTCCTGGAGCTCTACGGCATGCTCGAGGACGGCTTCCACACCTTCACGCGCTTTGAGGACGACCCCGAAAAGGTCAACGGAACGATCGGGCGCATCGTCGGGGAAATGGAGTTGCGCATCATTGACGAGGCCGGGAACGACATGCCCTATGGATCCGAGGGCGAAATCGCAGTCTACGGGCCTTCCGTGCATCTGGGCTACTTCAATAATCCAGTCGCCAATCAGGAGCTCTTTACCGCCGACGACTGGTTTCGCACCGGAGACCTGGGCAAGTACGTGGACGAGGCCGGAAACGTGATGATCGTCGGTCGGCGCAAGGAGATGATTAACCGTGGCGGCAAGAAGTATTTTCCGCGTGAAATCGAAGAATTCCTGTATGCTCTCCCGTCGATTCTTCATACGGCGATCGTGGGCGTCAATGACCTCAGGCTCGGCGAGCGCAACTGCCTGTGCGTCGTGCTAAAACCCGGCGCATCGCTCGACCTGGACACCGTAGTCAGGTTTCTCAAGGGTCAGGTTGCCGACTACAAGTTGCCGGAGATGATCGAGTTTTATGAAGAGCTTCCGTTTACGCCGACCGGAAAGATCCGACGCCATGTACTGACTGCCGATGTGCTCGAGCGCATCCAGAGCAGACTGGCCGACGCATCCTAGACCGCGCACGCGACGCCTGTTAATCTGCCGTTCGACCCGCCTGATTTAACCATGAACAAAGGACACGCCATGAATTACGTTCCTCGCTTCAAGACACAATTTGGATTGGTGCTGTCTGGCCTGCTGCTCGCGGCCAGCGCTTCGCTGCACGCGCAGCAAGCCGCCGCACCTGCCGCCCCCGCTGCTGCAAAGCCCAAGGCGGAGTTCCAGTGGCTCGGCCAGGCCGGCTGGCGCATCGTATCGCCCACCGGCAAACTGATCGTGATCGACCCCTGGATCAAGGGCGGCCCGAAGGCTCCCAAAGAGTACAAGGACGACCTGAAGGCGATCGGTGCCATTGATGTCCTGCTGGTCACCCATGCCCACGGCGATCACCTGGGCGATGCGCCGGAGCTGGCGAAGCTCAACAATACGAAACTCTATGGCCCGGCCGACATGGTCACGCCCCTGACCCTGCTCGGCGCGATTCCGCCCGAGCTCGGCCATCGCTTCAACAAGTCCGGTACCGTCAAGCCCGCGGGCATCAAGGTCACCGCCGTGCAAGCGGAACACTCCTCGCTCATCGTCTGGCCCGACGCCAACGGCAAGCCTCAGGCACACGCGGCCGGCGAGCCGGTAGGTTTCATCATCGAGCTCGAGAACGGCACCAAGATCTGGCACATGGGCGACACGGGGCTCTTTGGCGACATGAAGTTCATCGCCGACCACTACAAACCGGACATCGTCATGGTGCCGATCGGCGGCAACTTCACGATGGGCCCGGAGGATGCGGCCTTCGCGCTCAAGACCTGGATCAAGCCCAAGATGGTGATCCCGATGCACTACGGCTCGAACCCCATGACGCCGGGCACGCTGGCTGAGTTCGAAGCAGCCATGAAAGGCAGCAACATCAAGATCGTGCCGTTTACGGAAGGCCAGAAGCAGTCGCTCTGAGCCGTTTGACGCAATGCATTCCCCGCCGTGCACGGCGGGGAATCCGGGGGATTTCATGAAGAAGGTCATGCTGGTCACTGGCGCCGGCCGCGGCATCGGTGCCCAGGTTGCGCTGATGGCGGGCCAACGCGGCTATGCGGTCGCTGTCAATTATCAGAACAGTCGGGATGCAGCGCTCGATGTCGTGCGGCAAATCGAGGCCGCAGGCGGCAAAGCTGTCGCGCTCCAGGCGAACGTCGGTGATTCGACCGAGGTCGCGCGCCTCTTCGTTGAAGTCGACGCGCAACTCGGCACGCTCGACGTGCTGGTCAACAACGCAGGCATCCTCGCAAGCTACCGGGTCGATGCGCTCGATGAAGATAACCTGCGCAAGACTTTCGAGGCCAATGTCTACAGCACCTTTTACTGCTGCCGGGAGGCGGTGCGACGGATGTCGACCGCACACGGCGGCCGTGGCGGCGTCATCGTCAATATATCTTCGATGGCTGCGCGCCTGGCCGTCGTGGCTGGCGGCACCGTTTACTCGGCCTCCAAGGGCGCCATCGACTCGTTCAACATGTCGCTCGCGAAGGAAGTCGGGCTTGAGGGCATCCGGGTGAACGCGGTGCGCCCCGGGCTGATCGACACCGATATCCACGAGGCCCGCGGCGGCCTTGAGAAGATCCGCGAGATGGCAAAGTCGAGCGTCCAGATGGGGCGCTCGGGCTCTCCTGCGGAAGTCGCCGAAGCGGTTCTGTGGCTCGCGTCAGACGCGGCCTCATACGTGCACGGCAGCGTGATCGAAGTCGCGGGCGGACGATAGCGCCTTATCCGTCATCGCGTACCGACCGCGTGCAGCGTCACCCGTTTGCCTGACTCCACTGAAGACTGCGTCGACGCCCTCGTCCAGGCTGCGACCTCGATAGAATTCGAACCAAACCTGCTGGTCATTCTGGACGAATTTGAGTGGGTCGAGATATAGTTGCCCATCGCTGCGATCACATTCTGCCGGGGGGATACCCATGGTGCGCATTTCTATAATCCTCATCGGACTATGTTTGTACGCCAGCCAGGCGCAAGCGCAAACCGCGCCGCCAGGCTTCCCGTCCTGGGCTTACGTGATGAACACGGTTGGCGCTCTGCCCGTTATTCCAGACGATGGCACCCTCTTCAAGGTTCCCGGTAGTGAGGTGACTTTCACGCGCGATCAAACGCGTGGGCCGTTTGCGGCTTCGGATTGGCATCCGGATGACCATCCGGCGATGCCCAGGGTGGTTGCGAACGGTCGTAAACCGACCGTTTGGGCATGCGCCCGCTGTCATCGGCCAAATGGTGCGGGTGGTCCGGAAAATGCCAGCCTCGCTGGTCAGTCGGCCGAATATATGGTGCAGCAACTAAAGGATTTCGCGAGCGGCGAGCGCTCCACCTTCATGCCGAAGCGAGTGCCCAATGTGCTCAAACAGTCTTTCATCCATGAGCTCACCGAGGAAGAGATCCTTGAGTCGACGGACTATTTTTCGCGCCTTAAACCCCGTCCTGGCCTGTTAGTGGTCAAGGAATCCGCCACTGCGCCAAAAACCGTGAACCGTGTCAGTCTAATTGGCGCGAGCGAAGATGGCGCACAGGAAGAACTGGGCGACCGGATCGTTGAAGTGCCGGCAGACCTGGAACGCTTCGATGTGCTGCACGATGATCAGGTGCAGATCCTTGCCTACGTTCCACCGGGTAGCATCGCGAAGGGAATGGCCCTGGCGCGGGCACCGGGCGGCAACTCTTCGTTTGACTGTGCGGTGTGCCACGGAGCAGATTATCGGGGTATCGGCTTCATCCCGTCGATCGCCGGGCGTTCACCCTCTTATGTCACGCGCCAGCTTTGGGATTTCCAGTCTGGCGCGCGCAATGGAGCGGGCGCGCAGGCGATGAAGTTGGTGGTTGCACCCCTGTCGGGCCAGGACATGCTCGCGCTGGCGGCTTACCTGGCGACGTTAAAGCCCTGATTTCGCGTTTTTTTATTCCCGTGCCGGGTCTGAGACTGGCCCGGTTTCTGGGACAATGACCGGATCAACAACGACGTGGTTCAACGGTGGCCCGCCTTTGCGGGTCACCGGGTAATGTAAAAGGTATTCTGTTTTTGGGACGATTGCACCGTGAGTTTCCCCTTGCCCCCGTGGCCCCTCTTGTCCGCATTCCTGCTGGCCAGTTTTATCCTGGCCATCACGCCCGGGCCCGGGGTGCTGTTCATCGTTGCGCGCAGCGCCACCCAGGGCCGTCGTGTGGGCATGGCATCGGTGCTGGGTGTGGCCGCGGGCAACCTCGGCTCCGCAGCTATTGCATCGGCCGGGCTCGCCGCGCTCTTTGCGGTTTCTGCCTTTGCGTTCAACGTGGTCAAGATTGCCGGCGCGGGCTACCTCATTTACATGGGCATCCGCGCGCTGCGCCGCCAGCCTGAGCCGGGGCCGATACCGTCACAGCCAGTTCAACCGCTCGGCCAGGTGTTTCGGGATGGCTTCATCGTATCCATCCTGAACCCCAAGACCGCAATCTTTTTTGCCGCATTCCTGCCGCAGTTTCTCGGCACACAACCCGTGACGGCGATCCACAGCATGGCGCTTGGCGGGCTGTTCGTTCTGATCGCCACTTGCACCGACACGCTCTACGCGCTTGCCGCAGGGTCGTTGGCCGCACGCCTTGGCGGCGACCTCCGGTTGCGGCGCTGGGGCAACGTGCTTTCGGGCACAATATTCATTGGACTCGGCGTCTGGGCCGCACTCACCGGACAGCGGGCAGCACAGTAGGCTGGGACGCCCTCCCCGTCAATCGATGGCGCGACAATCCTTGCCCTTCAGGACGATGAGGAGGAAAAGCAGCGCTAGGCCCGCCCCAACCCAAGGTAGCTTTCGATCACGCGTGGATCACCCGCCAATTCGTTGGCCGGGCCCTCCAGGGCGACTGAGCCGGTTTCCAGCACGTAGCCGTAGTCGGCAATTTGCAGCGCCGCCCGCGCGTTCTGCTCAACGAGAAGGATCGAGACCCCTGAATCGCGCAGACGACCGATCACCTCGAAAATTTCCCGCACGATACGCGGTGCCAGACCCAGGCTGGGCTCGTCGAGCATCAGCAACTGCGGCCTGGACATGAGCGCACGCCCCACCGCCAGCATTTGCCGCTCGCCGCCCGACAGCGTGCCCGCGAGTTGCTGCGCGCGCTCCTTGAGGCGCGGAAACAGCGTGTAGACCTCGTCCAGCGACTCCATCCAGTGACGCTCGCGTGCGCGATACCGGCGAAAACCGCCGAGCAGCAGGTTATCCCGGACTGTCATGCTGGCGAAGAGTTCCCGCTTTTCGGGCACCAGCGACATACCGGCCGAGACGCGCCGCTCGACCTCCCAGCGCTGGACGTCAACGCCCTCATAGCGAACGACGCCAGAGGCATGCCCGATGCCCGGGAGCGCGCCCATGATGCCGTTGAGCATGGTCGATTTGCCGGCACCGTTTGCGCCAATCACGGTGACGATACTTCCGGCACGCACCTCAAGCCGGGTGCGCGCCAGCGCCTCGACCAAGCCATACCGCACGGCAAAATCATCGATTTCCAGCAAGTTGCCGGACTGCGCCAGACCTTCCTTCGGTCTCGTCAGGTCAGACGGGACGCCCGTCATGGCTGCCCCCCCTTGCGTTGCGGTGGACACCGACGCTGCGGCCAACGGATCGGAATCGTCCAGGCCTCCGAGATACGCCTCGAGGACCGCCGCATTGCGCTGAATATCGGCCGGCGGCCCCTCGGCAAGCTTTGCGCCAAAGTCCATGACGACCAGATGATTGGTCAGGCGCATGACGAAGTCCATGTCGTGCTCCACCAGAAGGATGCCGAGACCTTCGTCGCGCAATTGACCAAGCACGCGCGCGAGATCCTGCTTTTCCTTGTATCGCAGCCCGGCGGCAGGCTCGTCGAGCAGCAGCAGCAAGGGATCCGATGCGAGCGCCCGCGCGATTTCCAGGATGCGCTGCTGGCCTAGCGGCAGATTGCCAGCCAGTTCATGCAGTGAATCGCCGAGGCCGACACGCTGACACTGAACGCTGGCCTCGTACAGGATCTGCGCCTCGCGGGCACGATCAAGCCGCAAACACCCCTGCGCCACGCCCACGCGCGTGCGCAGGTGCGCCCCGAGCGCCACGTTCTCGAGGACCGACATACCCGCAAGCAGCTGGACGTGCTGGAATGTGCGGCTGACGCCGCGCCCGGCGATCTTGCGCGCCAGCTGGCCGTCGATGCGCTCACCCATGAAAGTGACCGCGCCCGCCGTGAGCGGGGTCACGCCCGTGATGAGGTTGAATGTGGTGCTTTTGCCTGCGCCGTTCGGGCCGATCAGGCCGACGATCTCTCCGGCGCGCAGCGCGAAACTGAGGTCATTGACCGCGACAAGGCCACCGAACTCCTTGCGGATCCCGTCGACGCCCAGTATCGGCTGGCCTGCTTCGGGCCGGGCCCGCGAGGGAAGTCGCGGCGCCGTCGGGGGCGCGGCCCGCCGACTGGCCGAGGGCGAGCCCACGAGCCTGCTCCAGACAGACGAAACAATGGGCCAGAGACCGTCTTGCGCGTACTGCAGCATGACCACCAGCAGCACGCCAAACACGATGAGCTCGACATTGGCATCGGTATGGAGGAGGCGCGGCGCGAGATTCTGGATCTGGTCGCGCAACGTCAGGATGACCGCCGAACCCATCAGCGCGCCCCAGACATAGCCCGCGCCGCCGACCACCGCCATGAACAGGTAGCTGATCCCCTGAAGCAACCCGAACGGGTTGGGGCTGACGGCCCTTTGCATGTGCGCGAACAGCCAGCCGGAAACGCTCGCCAGCAGGGCCGCGTAGACAAAAATGATGACTTTGTAGCCGGCTGTGTGGACACCGAACGATTCTGCCATCGCAGCGCCCGACTTCAAGGCACGTATCGCGCGACCCGGCCGGGAATCGAGCAAGTTGCTCGTGGCCAGGACGGCGAGCAGGAGCAATCCCCAGATCATATAGAACATGCGGCGCCCGGATGCGAGCGAAACACCGAGGAAATCGAGCGGCTCAATGCCCGAAATTCCATCGTATTTGCCAAGCCATTCGATATTGCCGAACAGAAAGTACAGCGCGATGCCCCAGGCGATCGTGCCCAGCGGCAGATAGTGCCCTGAAAGTCGCAAGGTGATGGCACCGATGAACAGCGCCAGCCCACCGGTCAGTGCCAGGCCGATCAGCAACCCCACCCAGGGCGACCCGCCATAGCGCGTGGTGTAGACGGCTGTCGCGTAGGCACCGATGCCGACAAAAGCCGCCTGGCCAAACGAGGTCAACCCGCCCACGCCAGTCAGCAAGACCAGTCCGAGCGAAACCAGCGACGCCAGCCCGATGTAATTGAGCTGCGTGATCCAGAATTCCGGCGTGCCAGGCACAAGCGGCAGCGCGACAAGCACCGCAATCAGAATGACCAGCGTGATGCGCTGCTTCATGTCACTCGTCGTCCTCGACGTGTCGCGTCGTCAGCGAACGCCACAACAACACCGGAATGATCAGCGTAAAAACGATGACCTCCTTGTAGGAACTCGCCCAGAACGACGCAAACGCTTCAAGCAATCCCACGACAAGCGCGCCAGCAGCGGCAACCGGGTAGCTCGACATCCCGCCAATGATGGCTGCGACGAAACCCTTGAGACCGATCAGGAATCCGGAGTCGTAATACACGGTCGTCATGGGTGCAATGAGCATCCCGGAAATCGCTCCCACGAGCGCTGCCACGGTAAAGGTGATGCGCCCCGACATCACGGTGCTGATGCCGACCAGCCGGGCGCCGCGTCGGTTGACGGCGGTGGCGCGCAAGGCACGACCATAAAGCGTGTAGCCGAAGAAAAGCCACATCACGAAAATCAGCAACGCGCTTGCGACCACGACAAAGAGGCTTTGCGCGGGCCAGGTTCCCAGGCCGAACTCCACCGTGCCGGAAACGAACTCTGGCGTGCGACTTCCCTCCGGGCCGAAGAAAACCAATCCCAGCCCCGTCAACGCAAAGTGCACGGCCACCGAAGCGATGAGCAGCACCAGCACCGACGCCTCGGCGAGCGGCTGGTAGGCGATGCGGTAGAGCATCGGGCCCAGTGGCACCACCAGCGCCAGTGCCAGGATCACGTTGCCCCAGAGCGGCAGGCGCATGGCGGCGAGGGTCGGCACGAGCCAGACCATGAGCGCAGGGTAGGCAAGGCAGAGACAGGCCGTGCGCGCGAGCGATCGAAAGCGGCGCGCAGGCACGGCACGCGCGCACTCCATCGCGAACGCCGTCGCGCCACCCATCACCAGAAGCCAGACGGTCGCGGGCGCTTTGCCCTCGCAGAGCATCGCCAGCGTAAGCGCGCCGAACGTCACGAACTCACCCTGCGGTATGAAGATGACGCGCGTGACCGCGAACACCAGCACGAGCGCCAGGCCCAGCAGGGCATAGACGGCCCCGTTGACGACACCGTCCTGCACCAGGATGAGGGCGATTGAGAGATCCACGGAAATCCGCCTACACCGTCGCGATCACCAGGCGAACCCGCTGTGCGATGACAGCTGCAAGCAGCGCCTTGACCAGGTCGCCTGGGACAAACACCAGCATGGCCCATGATGCCTTGGCCAGATCCATTCCGGCCACCGTCGCCATCCAGGGGATTCCGACAAGGTAGACGACCCCCATGGACCCGACAACCGCAGCAAGCCAGCAGCGTGCAATCTGCATGCCGGCGGCGCGCCCGGTTGCTGCGACCGCCGGGCCCGCGAGCCAGCCGGTCACGGC
>CAITPF010000475.1 GCA_903894155.1 uncultured beta proteobacterium
AGCAAGTAAGCGAGCCAATCTACCCCGCGCGTCGGACTACACCAGGAACTTTCTCAAGGACTGGCAGCGACTTTCCCGCTCCGGTCGGTACGACATGAACCGCCATCAAAAAGTTACGGCCCAATTTGTGACAGAGTACTTTGTTGTCTTTCATCCCATCGCTCGAAGTCGCGGATCAGTCAACTTTCGCGCCGGATTGCTTGACCGCGCGCGCCCAAAGTTCTCGTTCGGATGACATGAACCTGGAAAAATCATCGGGCGAGCCGAGTCGCACGATGACGCTATCGCTTTCAAGCCGCTTGCGAAGTGTGTCGTCTGCCAGCGCCGCATTGATTTGCGCGTTCAACACGGTAACGATTTCCTTCGGGGTTCCCGCCGGCGCCAGAACCCCGTACCAGGCCGCAATATCGTGGCCTGGGTAGCCGCTCTCATTCAAAGTCGGGACATCAGGAAGCGTCGGAATCCTCTCGCCGGATGTCACCGCAAGCGCACGGAGTTTTCCACCCTTGATAAGCGCGGTCGTGGCGGGGACGGAAGCGAAGAACAAGTCAACCTGCCCGCTCATGAGGTCGGTCAGCCCCGGTTGCGCTCCCTTGTAGGGGACATGCAGCAATTCAATTCCCGCCTCGCGCCGCCAGAGTTCACTGACAAGATGCCCCACGGTGCCGCTGCCCGCAGTCGCATAGGACATGCGCCTGTTCTTCGCAGCCCTGGCTAGCGAGGCCACCGAGTCGTACGGTGTCGCAGCCGAGACGACCAGAATCAGCGGCACGCGTCCGATGAGCGCAATCGGGGCAAATGACGTCGCGGCGTCGTATGGAATATTGGCGAACAGCGTCGGGTTGATCGCGAGATTGCTGGTCTCGCCAATCACGATCGTGTAGCCATCCGGCATGGACTTCGCAGCGAAGTCCAAGCCAACATTTCCACCGGCACCGGGACGATTCTCGACGATGATCTGCCAGCCAAGGCGATCGGTCAGACGGCTGGCGAGCAATCGGGCCAGGGTGTCCGTTCCACCGCCGGGCGGGTTAGGAACGATGAGGTGGATCGGCTTGGCCGGATAGGATTGCGACTGGGCGTGCCATGGGAAGGCGATCGCGGCCAACGCAATCAGCAGGCCACCAAAGCGCCGCAGCGATGGGAGTAGGTTCGCGGTCATAGTTTCTGCCTCTCAATGCCAAGGTCGGTGACGATCCTGAGCCAGCGCTGCGTCTCGCTCGCGATCAGCGCCTTAAAATCCTGAGGTGACAGGGGATAGGCGAGAAATCCGAAGGAATTGAGTCGTCCAACGACTTCCGGTTCCCTGAGGATGGACAGGATTTCGCGATTCAGTTTGTCCACGATATCGGCGGGCGTTCCGGCCGGAACAAACACCCCGTTCCAGGAGTACATGACCATGTCCGGGAAGCCGACCTCAACCACAGTCGGGATTTGCGGCAGCGCGAGCGAGCGCGCATCTGCAGTGACGGTCAGTCCGCGCAACCGGCCCGCCATAATGTGTGGCGTGACGGTGGCAATGCTGCTGAACATCGCACCGACATCGCCGCCGCTCAGCACTGCTGCGACGGCCTCGGCACTACCCTTGTAGGGCACGTGGGTTGCGTCGATGCCCGCCTTTTTCTGGAAAAAAAGCATCTCCAGATGCTCGTAGCCGCCGATGCCCGGCGACGCGAAATTCAACTTGCCCGGGTTGCGCTTACCGAACGCCACGAGTTCCTGCACCGTCGTGACTGGCATCGACGGGTGAACCACCAGGACGGAATGCTGAATCGCAACCGGCGTGACCGGAATCAGGTCACGCAGCGTATTGAATGGCATATTCGAGAACTGGCTCTCAAGCATCACCACGTGGTTCGACGATCCCATATAGAGCGTGTACCCATCGGGCGGGGCGCTGATCGCGGCGCGCACGCCGATAATCCCGTTTCCGCCCACGCGGTTTTCAACGACGACCGTCTGGCCCCACCTCTCGCCGAGTTTTTGCGATATGAGCCGCGCGAGCAAATCCGTACCGCCCCCGGGCGGATAACTGGTCAGCATCATCAGGTGCCGGGACGGATAGGTTTCGGCGGCGCCCGCGGCGGCGCTCACCGCCAGGAGCGAACAGACTGCGAAGCGGACGAGCAACCTGAATATGCTGTTCATGTAGGCCTCTCCAAAAATATTCAGCCTGCGCGTGGTGCCGCGCGCAAGCGCTCCGTTTCCACCAGGTCAACCTTGCCACCTTCCGGCGATACGACGACGCCATAGAGGTTTTGCGCGGCGCCCGCGCTGACCAGACCCTCGGTCACGTCGCGCGCGACCAGCGCTGCGGCGCGATGCATCGGATCACCCATGCCGCCGCCCCCGGGCGTGATGATCCTCAACAGATCTCCGGCATACAGCGCACGCTCGGAAATCGTCGAGTGCAACTTTTCGCGTGCGGTCGTTCCGGTTTCCAGATAATAGGCCCCCAACGAACCAGGGGACCCGCCATCGCGCCCGTTGGCCGGATAAACCTGCCGCGCGCTGCGCACTGCCAGAACCGTCCCCTGCGCCAGGATGCGCAACTCCCTGCTGACGCCGCAACCGCCACGATGCAATCCGGCACCACCTGTATCCGTCAGGAGTTCGTAGCGCTCGACGCGCACCGGAAACTCCACCTCCATGACCTCGATCGGAAGGTTCGACGTGTTGGTCATATGGATCTGGGTGCCATCCATTCCATCCCCGGAGCGACTCGCGCCGTGGCCACCCGCGAAATTTTCGTAGTCGACGTAAAACCTGTCGTGCCGCGGATCCGGACCGCTCAGGATGATCCCCTGATAGGGCCCGGCCGGCGACATCGCCCGCTGCGGCGCGGCCTGCCCCAGTACGTCCATCATGACATCGGCAAGAATCATGGAGGTCAGGTTGCGTGAGCCAACGCCGCCGGGCGGACGCGGGTTCACAACGGACCCCACGGGTGCGATCGCCCGCACTGGCCGGTACATCCCCTCGTTGATGGACAGGCCTGGATCCACGATGGCCTTGAGGCAATAGTAGACCGTCGCCATCGTGTGCGTATAGGGGATGTTCTTGCCGGATCCAATCTGCCGATCACAGCCCGAAAAATCAAAAACGACTTCCCCGTCGGCCACCGTCAGCGTTGCCGCCAGATGCACCGGGCGATTGCTGATCCCGTCCTCGTCGAGCCAATCCTCCGCGCTGTAGGTTCCTTCCTTCAGCGTCTCCCGGATCCTGGCCCGCATCCTGCGCTCCGTGGCATCCAGAATCTCGCCGATCGCCTGCTCGACCACCACACTCCCGTAGCGGGAGTAAATTTCGCGCATGCGCTGAATGCCACTCGCCGTGGCGGCGCGCTGCGCGAGAATATCCCCCTCGCTGAAGTGCGGCGTGCGGGAGTTGACCAGAAACATTTCCAGCACATCGCGTCGAAGTTCCCCGCCCTGATACAGGCGCACTGGCGGGACCCGGATGCCTTCCTGGTAAATACTGGTCGAGTCCCCCGATTCGCTACCGGGAACCCGGCCGCCGACATCCGAATGGTGCGCGACGGCGGCAACAAACGCGACCGCACGGCCGTCAACGAAAACCGGTGCTGCCAGCGTGCAATCGTTAAGATGCGTGACGCCCACGATGTAGGGGTCATTGGCGAAAAAGATGTCGCCGTCGCGAAGCGTGTCGACAGGGAAGCGTTCAAGAATCGCCGGTACGAGCATGAGCGTTGAGCCAAGGTGCGCCGGTGCGTGCGTTGCCAATGCGAGCGTTCGGCCCTGCATGTCACAGACTGCGGTCGAGCAGTCGGCCCGTTCCTTGACGTTCGGTGAATAGGCCGTTCGAATGAGGCTCGCGCACATCTCGGCGGCGGCGGCCTCCAGCCCGGCGGCAATGACTTCTGTCTTTCCGTACGCCATCTATTGCCCCTCGTGCAACTGGGTAAGAATCAGGTTGCCCCAGGCGTCGCACGCGACCTGGAAATCCGGCGGCACGACCGTGGTCGTGTCCATTTGTTCGAGAATGACCGGGCCCCGTAACGTCTTACCGAAAGGCAGACTAGCGCGCGCATAGACCGGGCACTCGACAAAGCGCTCGGAAGTTTCAAACCACGCGAGCCGGCTGCCAACTGGTTCGATTCCGGCGCCAGCATGGCTGGGAAGGCTTTCGACGATACGAGGCCTGGGAACGGAAAGCCTCGCCCTCGTCCGATACGTCACGAACTCGATCGCGTTGTCCTGTCGATCGTATCCATACAGCCGACAGTGCGCCTGGTGAAACCGCTGCGCGACGACCTCAACGGCAGAGGGTGTCATCGCTGCGCCCGGCATTTCCACCGTCAGTTCAAAACTTTGCCCCACGTAACGTGCATCCACGAACCGCTCGAAAATCAGGTCAACCTTTGAGGAGCTTGCCGACTCCAGCATGGTCCTGGCGCGGATTTCGAGATCGTCGAATATCTCGCCCACGACACGCGCGGCATCCGGGGAAGCAACCTTCAGCAGCCGCGTGCGGTTGATGTCGATTTGCACGTCCTTCGTCAGGACCCCCATCGCACAGAGCACCCCGGGCCCGGAAGGCACGAGCACCTGCATTTTCAGTTCCCGGGCAACAGCCGCGGCATGCAATGGCCCGGCGCCCCCAAATGCCACCAGTGTGAAGTCCGCGGGATCCAGCCCGCGCTCGACCGATACGTAACGGATCGCCTGGGCGATATTGACAATCGAAACCGCAAGTATCGCGGCAGCCGCCTCGCTCAGTTCAAGCCCCTTGGGATCTGCGATATGTTCCCGGATCGCCTGATGCGATCGCCACGCGTCGATCGGCAAGGCGCCATCGAGGAGGAACTCCTGGTTCATCCGACCCAGGACGACGTTGGCGTCCGTGACCGTTGGCAATGCGCCCTGACGGCCGTAACAGGCCGGCCCCGGGTTCGCCCCTGCGCTGTGTGGCCCGACGCGCAACATCCCGCCTTCGTCAATCCAGGCAATGCTGCTGCCCCCTGCCCCGACGGTGTGAATGTCGATTGCGGTCGTCTTGATCGGTAGCCCGGCAATGACTCTTGAGTGCGTGATCTCCGGTTTGCCTTTCTGGATCAGGCAAACGTCGGTGCTGGTTCCGCCCATGTCAAACGTGATGATGTTGGGATGGCCGCTTTCGGACGCGTGAAATACGGCGCCGCTGACGCCGCCACTGGGCCCGGACAACAATAGCTCGATCGGACGGCGTCCTGCCAGTTGCGCACTGATCACCCCTCCGCCGGAACTCATCACAAGGGGATCGACGGGAATGCCCATCGCCCGGACCCGCTCGGCAAAGAGCGTGAGATATCGCTTCATCACCGGCATGAGGAACGCATTGGCCACCGTGGAGCTCAGGCGCTCATACTCCCGGAATTCAGGCGTCAGCTCCTGGGATGTGGTGACCGCGATTTCTGGCCATCCGCTTCTGATCAGTTCGGCAAGTCGCTCTTCGTGGACAGGATTCGCGTACGCATTGAGCAGACAGACCGCAATCGATCGCACTCCGGTCGTCTGGAACTTCCGCATGATTTCGTCGAGTTCGACTTCCGCGAGCGCAGTGATGATCTCGCCGTCCGGGCCGATTCGTTCGGTCACCTCAAGCCGGAGGTCTCGGGAAACCAGCGGCACGCTCTTGCGCTTGAATAAATCGTAGGTGTGGGGTCTGCGCTGGCGCTGAAGTTCGAGAAGATCCCGGAATCCTCGCGTGGTGATCAACCCGGTGACAGCGCCTTTGCGCTCAAGCAGCGCATTCGTGGCGACCGTCGTACCCAGGCCAACAAACCCGACTGCCGAGGCAGGCAGGTTCGACTTCTGCAGGATTTCCTCGAGCCCCTGAATCGGCGCCCGGTACGGATCTTCCGGAGTGGATGGCAGCTTGTGCCGGATTGTCCGGCCAGTGGCCTCGTCGACCAGGAACAGATCGGTAAATGTCCCGCCTACGTCAAGTCCGATACGCACGCTCGCATTCATGCAGCAACCCAGGTCGATAAAGTATTGATGGCATCCCGCGAGCGCCCATTATTCATGAATTACCCTTGCGGGTACACACTTTAGATTGCCATCGTGCCGGATGCGCTCGTCAATCCTCCCGGGAACTCGCTACAAAATCCATTGCGTCAGGAAGTCGAGCCGCCGTCCACCGCAAGCGAAGCGCCCGTCACGAAAGACGCTTCATCCGACAGCAGGAACAAGGCCGCGTTGGCCATCTCTTCGGGCTTGCCCATGCGGCCGAGCGGGTTGGAGGCTCCGCGATTGCGCACGAGCTCCTCGGGATCCATGCCTTGCGTCGCGGGGTTGTCGGGTCTTGCGACGAAAACCCGCAGCATCGGCGTATCCGTTGTTCCGGGGCAGAGCGAATTAACGCGGATGTTGTCGCGCCCGTAGCGCTTGGCCAGAGATCGTGCAAGGCCGACCAGGCCGAACTTGGCCGCAGAATAGACGGGGCTGAACGGCGAGCCGACCAGGCCCGATGTCGACGCGGTGAACAGGATGCTGCCGCCACCGCGCTCGCGCATGACCGGGATCGCCTCGATGACCGACGCGAGCACGGAACGCACGTTCAGGTTGACCGCAAAGTCGAAGTCCGCAAGGTCAAGTCCTTCGATCGCAGCCGGGCCCGGATGACCGGCGTGCGCCCAGAGAAAATCGAGGCCGCCGAATCGCGCGACCGTTGCACCCACGATGCCGCGGGCAAAGGCTTCGTCGGTCAGGTCCCCTGCAAGCGCAACGGCCTGGCCGCCTGCGGCGACGATTTCATCAACCACAAGCTGTGCCTTTGCGGCGTCGAGGTCAACTACCGCGACGCGCGCGCCTTCACGCGCAAACCGAAGCGCGCCCGCGCGCCCCATGCCGGACGCCGCCGCCGTGACGATGCCGATCTTGTCCTTGAGTCTCATAGTGTCTCCTGCCCTGTTCTTTTTTAAAAACTGGACTTTTCGATCTTGGCCTGGCTGATGACCCGGCCCCAGCGCGCGTATTCCAGTGCAATGTACTTGCGAAAATCTTCGGTGGACGCCGTAAAGGGGAATTGACCGATCGAGGCAAGCCGATCACGCGCTTCCTGAGTCGCCATCACCGCATTGATTGCAGCTGCCAGCTTCGTGACGATCGTCGGCGGCAAACCGGCCGGGCCGAAGATCCCTGTCCAGGGCTCGACGGCGAAGTCGGGAATGCCTGCGTCGGCGATCAGCGGCGCGCCGCCCACCGAACGATCCGGTCGCAGGCTGGTCACGCCCAGGATGCGCAGTCGGCCAGACTTCACGTGCGCATCGATCACGACCCCGCTGAGGATCGAGAAATCGACCCGGCCCGACAACACATCGGCCATTGCTGCCGCATCCCCCTTGTAGGGCACATGGACTGCGTCAACGCCGGTCGCGGCCTTGATCCACTCGACGGCCAGATGGTTGCTCGCCCCTATCCCCGCTGAGGCATAGCTGAGCTTGCCGGTACGTGCGCGCTCGATCAAATCCTGCGTGCTCTTGATCGGCGAATCCGCGGGTACGACCAGGAAGTAGGGGTAGTTGGAGACCGGCGCGACTGCGACGAAATCCTTGAGCGAATCGTATGGAAGGTTTGCGTTGATGTGGGGCCCGACCACCAGCGGTCCGCTGCCGCCCATCAGCAGCGTGTAGCCATCCGGGCGTGCGTTCTTGACGAATAGCCCGGCGACTGCGCCATTCGCGCCAAGCCGGGTTTCCACGACGAAGCCCTGGTTGAAATGTTTGGTCAGCAAGTCGGCCACAAGCCGCGTCACGGCATCGGTCGGGCCGCCGACGGCAAAACCGCAGGCGATGGTGACTGTTCTGGACGGGTAGCTGGCGTCGTCTGTGGCTGCCGGTTGCGCGCGCGCGCCAAGGCCGGTCACACCGAGCGCAGCACCCATTCCGCCCAACATCAGTCTTCTTCTATGCATATGGATTCCCCCGCCGGTTGGAAGGTGCTGCGCCAGCGTGATCAGTACGATGATCAGTTTGCACGATGCTAAGTATGTGGAGCGCGACAATCCAGACCGCCGGGGCGAATGACCTTTTTAGTAAAGTTGAATAGACTTCGCCTGCTCGACGAGCAACTGGCGGAACGCCGCCGCGACGGGCGACAGCCGCTTGCCGCCCCGGTGAACAATATGCCAGCTCGATTCGATGGGAAACCCCGCCATGTCGAGCGCCACGACGCCATCCTGCGCCGGATTCTCGCCCAGCGCGTGCGCTGAAAGCACGGCAAGGCCCAGGCCGCCCGCCACCGCTTGCTTGATGGCCTCGTTGCTGCCCAATTCAAGGCGAATGTCGGGACGAAATTTTTGCCCGCGAAAGTGCTCGTCGGTGGCCATGCGCGTGCCGGAACCCTGCTCGCGCAGGATGAAGCGCTCGGCGCGGAGATCATCGAGCCCAAGCCCGCACTGGCCCGCAAGCCGGTGCCCTGCCGGTGCCACCAGCATCAGGGGATTGGGCATGAAGACATCGTCACGGATGTCGATGTTGGCGGGTGGGCGCGACATGATGTAGAGATCGTCCAGATTGGATTCGAGCCTGCGCACGACGCCATCGCGGTTCAACACCTCAAGCGCGACCTCGATATCCGGAAAACGTGCGCAGAACGTGCCAAGCAGGCGGGGAATGAAGTACTTCGCCGTGCTGACCACAGCGACCCTCAGCTTTCCTCGCGTCAACCCCCTGACCCCGTCGACATACTGTCCAAAGGCATCCCACTCGTCGGCCATCGCACGCGCCACGCGCGCGAGCTCGAGACCTGCATCGGTGAGGTGCACGCGCCGGGCAACGACTTCGAACAGCGGCAGGCCGACGGAATCCGCGAGCTCGCGCAACTGCATCGACGCGGTGGGTTGCGTCACGTGCATGATGCGCGCCGCGCCCGTCACGCTGCCCGAATCAGCGAGCGCCAAAAATAGCCTCAATTGCCGGAATGTCGCGTTCATAGATAAACATCTATATAAATGATGTGAAGAATCGATTTTACTTTATATGCTCCGATCCCTAGGATGGTGTTCAGACAATAAGGAAAGACGAATGAACACCCTGCTCGATCCCTCCATCCTGTTTTTCATGTTTGGCCTATTTGCAGGCCTGGCAAAATCCAATCTGGAGATCCCGCCGCAAATTGCGCGATTCCTGTCGCTCTACCTGTTGATGGCGCTGGGCCTGAAGGGCGGCTTCGCGCTGAGCAAGTCGGGCGTCACGCCCGAGATCGCACTTAGCCTGGGCATCGCGATCGGGCTCGCCGTGGTCATTCCGCTCGCGGGATACTGGCTGCTGCGCCGGCGGCTTGATCGCCTGGATGCCGCCGCCGTCGCCGCGACCTACGGTTCGATCAGTGCAGTGACGTTCATTACCGCCAGCCAGGCGCTGGATCTTGCCGGCATCGCCTACGGGGGGCACATGGCGGCCGCGATGGCCCTTATGGAGTCGCCCGCCATCATCATCGCCATTGTCCTCGCCAACAAGGCAAGGTCGCCCCTCGAAGGCCGGCACGCCAGTCTGGGCAAAGTGCTGCACGAATCATTTACGGATGGTGGCCAGTTGCTGCTACTGGGATCGCTGCTCATCGGCCTGGTGACCGGCGAGGCCGGCTACAAAGCGCTGGCGCCCTTTTCGATCGATCTTTTCAAGGGACTGCTGGCGTTTTTCCTGCTCGACATGGGCCTGATGGCCGCCCGAAGCCTGGGCCAGATCCGGGGCAAGCCACCTGTCGCCCTGGCCTATGCGCTCATGGCGCCGCCGGTGCATGCCGCCTTTGCCCTGGCAATCTGCCGGCTGGCAGAGCTGCCGGTCGGCGACACGATCCTGCTCATGGTGCTGGCGGCGAGCGCGTCATACATCGCGGTCCCCGCCGTGCTCCGTCAGGCGCTGCCGGAGGTCAATCCGGCGCTGTACCTGGGAATGTCGCTCGGGATCACCTTCCCGCTCAACATTCTTGGCGGGATTCCGCTCTATACCGCCGTCGCCCTGTGGCTGATGCCGGCCACACCGTGACCAGGTGCGCGGCAAGCCCCGTCATTCGGGGCGGGCACGATTTCAATCTTCAGGCGCCCGCCTTCCAGACGTAGCCGCCGAAGCGCTCGCGCAGCTTGAGCTTGTGCAACTTGCCCGTCGCGGTCATCGGGATTTCCTCGGCGAACACAATGTCGTCCGGGAGCCACCACTTGGCCACCTTGGCGCTGAGGATTTCGTAGAGCTCGGCCTTCAGCGCCTCGGGGGCTTTGCCCGATCCTTCGCGCGGCACGATCACCAGCAGCGGGCGTTCGTCCCACTTCGGATGGGCGATGCCGATGCACGCGCACATCGCCACATCCGCGTGGGAACTCGCCGCGTTTTCCAGTTCGATCGAGGAAATCCATTCGCCGCCGGACTTGATCACGTCCTTGCTGCGATCGACGATCTGCATATTGCCATCCGGATCGATTGTCGAAATGTCCCCCGTCTTGAACCAGCCTTGCTCCAGAGGGCTATCCGGAATGCCGAAATACTGGTCGATCACCCAATGACCCTGGGCGTAAAGATCCCCAAACGCCGCCCCGTCGTTCGGCAGCGATTTGCCTTCGCCACCGACGATCTTGAGTTTGATGCCGGAGACCGGCCTGCCCTGCTTTTCCAGGATACGTTTTTGCTCGGCCGGGGACTTGCCCACATCCTTGGCCTTGAGTCGGGCAACGGTACCCAGGGGTGACAACTCAGTCATGCCCCAGGCGTGGATGACCTCCACGCCAAGTTTGGCGAAGTCCTCCATCAGCGATGGCGGGCAGGTCGAGCCGCCGATCACGGCGCGCCTGAAGGTCGAGAACGACAAATTGCCGGCCTTCACGTACTGGACCAGGCCGGCCCATATCGTGGGCACACCAGCTGAGGCTGTCACGCCCTCGCGTTCGATCAGGTTGTAGAGCGAAGCGCCATCAAGCTTTGCGCCCGGCATCACCATTTTGGCGCCCGTCAGCGGGCACGCATAGGGCAGGCCCCACGCGTTGACATGGAACATCGGCACCACGGGCATGATCGAATCCATGGCGGAGATGCCCAGCGAATCCGGCAACGCCGCCGCATACGAATGCAGGACGACCGACCGGTTGGTATAGAGCGCGCCCTTCGGATTGCCCGTCGTGCCCGACGTGTAGCAAAGGCTCGAGGCAGTCCGCTCGTCGAACTCCGGCCAGTCGAAGGCGCCATCCTCCGCGTCGATCAGGTCTTCATAGCAAAGAAGGCCCTCGAAGCCTTCTGCCGGCATATGATCGCGGTCGCTCATGCAGACCCAGTGCCGCACGCCCGGGCACTCCGGCTTGAGCGCCTTCATGAGCGCAAGGAACGTGAGGTCGAAAAACACCGCCTGATCCTCAGCGTGATTGACGATGTAGCGCAACTGGTCGGGAAACAGGCGAGGATTGATCGTGTGGCAAATGCGGCCGCTGCCCGACACTCCGTAATACAGCTCCATGTGGCGGTACCCGTTCCAGGCGAACGTCCCCACCCGGTCTCCCGTCATGATGAGCAGGCGATCCAGCGCCTGCGCCAGCTTGCGCGCGCGCAGCGCGCAGTCGCCATAGGTGTAGCGATGGATGTCGCCTTCCGTGCGCGCCGAAACGATTTCCGTATCCCCGTGATAGAGCTCGGCATGATCCATGATCGCCGAGATCAGCAGCGGCTTGAACATCATGCTGCCAGTCACCAGTCGGGTGGGGTCAAATCCGGATGCCATCTGCAGTCTCCGCGGTTGTATGTTGTTTGTTGCACCAATCGGGGCAACGGGGATGAAATCGAATGTACCTCTTTGGCCGAAATCCATCTATGCTCGTAGCTACCTACCCACAAGCCGGGCCGATGTCCGGTGTTTAACCTCTCAGGTGCCGTGTCTGGCACCGCGTTCACGATGCCGCCCCAACCCGCTCCGACTTCGCAGATCCCCGGTTCCGTCCAGTCCCCCACCCTCGCTGAACTCGCCCTGCCTTTCGGGAAAATCGGGATCTCCAGTTTCGGCGGCGGCCTTTCGGCCTGGGTCTACCGGGAAATGGTCGATGGTCGCCGCTGGATTACGGAGGACGAGTTCCTGGGCGCGGTGACCATGAGCCAGATCCTGCCCGGCGCCAACATCGTCAACCTGGCCCTTCAAATCGGGTTCCGACTACGCGGTGGCATCGGCAGCGTCGTTGCGGTCCTGTCGTTGCTCGTGCCCCCGATGATCGTCGTCATCCTGCTTGGCATCGCGCTGACGTCAATCGGCCACATCGACTGGCTGCATGATTTCCTGGAAGGGCTTGCCGCCACGGCCATCGGCCTGAGCGCATCGGTCGGCCTGCGCAGCGCGAGGCGATCATTGCGCATGGGCTGGTGGCCATCCCTGCTGAGCCTGGGCGTCATCATCGGCGTATTCGGACTTCAATGGCCGATCGTGCCGGTCATTTTTGGCCTGGCCGTGTGTGGCCTGTTCATCGCCCGCGTCAAGATTCGGGGCTAGGCCAGACATGTCCGACGAAAATATCTACCTCACCCTGCTCAAGGTCTTCGCGCCGCTGTCGCTGATTTCGATTGGCGGGGGCCAGAGCATCGTGGGCGATATCCACCACCAGGCGGTCGACGTGCACCAGTGGCTGACCCAGGGCAGATTCATCGATTTATTCGCCATTTCGCGGGCCGCGCCTGGCCCGGGCGCACTGCTGACGACCCTGATCGGGTGGGACGTCAGCGGATTCGCCGGCGCGCTCGTCGCCTCGCTCGCGCTCTTCGTGCCGTCTTCCCTGCTGGCCTACCTGGTGACGCGCGCCTGGCATGGCAAGCGCGAAGAACCCTGGTATCGCTGGGTGCAGGCAGGGCTTGCGCCGCTCGCGACCGGGCTGATCCTGGCGAGCGCGCTGACCGTCATCCGGGCCACCTCGGGCGGCGCATCGCCGTGGATCATCGCCGGCGTGTCAGCCGCCTTTTTCAGCCGGTTTCACAAGGTGAATCCGCTGCCGATCCTCGCGATCGGCGGTTTGATTCAGGTGCTTGTGGCCCGGTTCCTGGCGTAGCTTGCCGCGTCCGCCGTGAAAGGCGGGTCTTGCCGCGCGCCGAATCAACGCACCTGGTCAATTCAGGGGCAACAGCCCGGCTGCGGCAGGGATCCGATCAGACCCCTGCGCGCTCCCGTCTTACTGCGGCTTGACGAAGCGCAGCGCGAAGTGATCCGTCGGGATGGTCATCTTGGACCAGTGCTCTTCGCGCGGATCGGCGGGATTGCGCCATGCGTCGGAGTCGGCCTCGACGCGGAAACCGGCGGCCGTCACTTCGTCTCGCACCGTCTTTTCGTCGATGCGGTGCAAGGTTGACGTCACGCTCGTGCCCGCGCCCGGCTTGGTCGCATGGTCGATCAACACCAGATGCCCGCCGGGCTTAAGGGCATCAAACATCGCCTTGTTCATCTTCGCACGGTCAACGGGCGTGTTTGCAATATCGTGATACGACAGAATCAGCGTGATCAGGTCGACCCGCGGCGCATCGGCCGGGAGTAACGTCTCGAAGGGCTGGTTCAGAATCACCAGGTTGGGCTGGGGATTGGCCGCAAGGCGCGCCTCGAGCGCGGGGGAAGGCTTGGCCACCTGGGCCCAGACCTTGCCGGTCGGGCCGACCGCCAGGGCCAGAACCTGCGCGGTATAGCCGCCGCCGGACGCGACATCGAGCACCTGCATCCCCGGCTTGACTTGCGCGAATTTCAGCAGCTCCAGGGGCTTGCGCGAAGCGTCCTGCGCCTGGTCCTTCGCGTTGCGCACCGGGCTGCCAAGCAAGGCTGCTGACGGGTCTGCCGCCCACGCGAGCGGGATCACGCAGCTGGCCGCGACGGCCAATGCGGCCATCGCGCGCGAAACGATGCGTTCGAATGTTGATCGGGACATGAGTGATCTCCTTGAAATGGTGGCAAGTATCGTACGACAGATCGGGGCGCTGTGACCGGGATCCCTGCACCTCCCCCGGATCAAATCGCGCTGGTCCTAAACGACAGGGCTAGTCCCGTACCCGGTCATCCGGGCTGCATAAGCTCGCGCAGGGACAATACATTGGGCACCTGCTCCAGATTCCAAATCTGTTCGACCAGACGGCGCGCGCGGTCGTTGCCTATGACCGGGGCGCACAAATCGAAGGCCTTCTGCCCTACTTCCTCGCGGGTCATCGGATTGGCGACTGTGCCGCGCACGTTCCGGGTGTGCGAATGCAAGGTCCGACCGTCCTTGAGCGTGATGTCGACGATCGCCTGGCGACTCGGCAGCGCACGCTCAAGCTCCGGATCGCCGATCAGTTCCACCCGGCGGCTGATCTCGAGTACCTGCGGATCCTTCATGCGGGCCACGTCGTGGGCTGCCTCGAGCGATGCGGTGCCGTCGAGCAGCATCACGGCGATCATGTACTGCATGCTGATGTCGGGCATGCTGCGGTTGTTGGTGATTTCCGCGCCAGAACTGAACACCCGCACCACGACCTTCTCGACATCCTGCGCCCTGAATTTGTGCTCGCGCAACAAGTCGTAGACGGAATCGAGCGGCGCCTGGATCGGGCTCCCGACGGTCCAGCGCTTGATATTGGTGTTCACGACTTCGTAGGTATCGCCGAGGCCACGCACCAGTAATTCCGGCTTGGCGTTTGTGCCAAAGGCCTGGAAAAAGTTGTAGGGCCCCGCAAACGGGTCGTCGATTCCGCTCATCCCCGAGGCGACCATCGTGGCGGAAGCCGCGCCGTTGCGCGCCGGCATCCCGCCAAACTGGAACGCCTTCTCGACATGCTCGGTGTCACGCGCGTAGTTCGACAGCCCGCTCGCCTGCTGCGTGGTGTAGGAAAGCACGAAGCGCACCTGGCGCGGCGTAAGGCGGGCGAGCGCTGCGCACGCCGCGGCCGCGCCGAACATTGGGCCAAAAGAATGCGTTCCGTGACCCTGCCGCGCGAAGGCATAATCGCCCAGGGCAAAGGACATGCGCGAACTGATGTCATAGCCGAGCGCGACGGCGCGCAGCAGCGCATTGCCGTCCGACCCGGAAAACTCTGCCATCGCCAGGGCGGCGGGCACGATGCCAGCCCCCGGGTGCGTCAGCGAAGCGGCATGCGAATCGTCGGTTTCGTCGGCATGCGCCAGCATGCCGCCACAAAGCGACGCGTTGACGACGGTCGTCACGATACGCGTTCCCGGAATCCCCGCCTGCGCGACGCCGCCTTGCGACTGGATATACGCAATTGCCTTTTGTCCCGGCATGAGGTGCGTGCCCGAAATCATCGAGGCAATCGTGTCCAGCGTGTGATGCTTGCTCGCCTCGACGGCGTTTGCCGGCATGGCGCTCGCGATGGCCGCGGCAATGTATTCCGACACTGTGCGCGTCACCGGCGAGATGGCCGGGGAATCGGCCCAGGCGCGCAGGGGAATCGGCGCAGCCACAAGGATCGCCGCCTTCAACAAAGCCCGCCGGTTAAGTCCGCCCGCAGGATTTACATTGCGTGTCATGTCTCGCCTCCCTCAACCCATGGATTCTGGTTGTACGCACCAGTTCGGCACGAGTTTACGCCGGGAACTTGCAAAAGACATGGCATTGCGGCGCGTTGCTCCGGTAAACTGAATCCACCACGAGGCAGCCCATTGCCCGATCATTCAGGACCAAACCGGAGGCTCCTATGTCAGACACCAGCAACGATGCCGGCATGATCCAGGTACTGCTCGATCGTTTCAATAATCAGCGTCTTCCGCGCATGCTGGAAATCAAAGCAAAGGCAGAGCGCGGCGAAAAGCTCACCGACTACGAACTCGAGTTTCTCGAGCACGCGCTGAGCGACACCCGCTCGGCCAGCCACCTGCTGCAGCGCCACCCGGAATTCACCGACCTGGTGTCGCGCATCGGGGCGCTCTACAAGGAAATCGCCACCAAGGCGCTCGCCAACGAGTCCAAGCCCTAGCGCCTGGCTGACCAGGTGCGTGACAAGCCCCGCCGTTCAGGGCGGGCGAACGTCGGCAGGCGCTGCGCGAGCCCCGCTGCTCAGGAGCCAGCGCGGGTCAACGTGCCTCAACAGCCCTTGTAGTTCGCCTCGCGCTTTTCGACGAAGGCGAGCAGCGCTTCGCGCGAATCGTGCGACTCCTTAAGCAGGCACATCGTGTCGACCATCGATTCCATACCGCGCCGATAATCCAGATCGTTGGCGCGCATGTAGGCATCGCGCAGCAATCGCATCGTCAGCGGGGACTTCCGGGCCAGTTCGCGCGCCAGCGCGCGGGCGGCCGGCATGACCTCTTCGCGCGGCACTACGTCGTTGACCACGCCCATTTCCTGCATGACGTCAGCGCTGACGGATTCGCCCGTGAACAGCAGCTTGGCGGCACGGTGACGCCCGGCTTGCCTGGGCAAGTGGACGAGATGCATCGCGGGCAGCAACCCGACGTTCACTTCCGGATAGCCGAACATCGCCTCGCGCGCCGCGATGATCAGGTCACACGACACGGCCCAGGTCACGCCTGCGGCCTTTGCATGGCCGTTGACCGCCGCGATCACGGGTTTGCCGAGCCGGTAGAGTGTCTCGTGCATCTCGTAATAGAAGACCTCAATCAACTCGCGCAATTGCTGTCCGTCGAACTCCAGCGCGATCTTGAGATCGACCCCCGCTGAAAACACCGTCGGCAACCCGCTGGTCAGGATGACCGCACGCACCGCCTCGTCATCTTTCGCCCGCTTGTAGGCATCAATCACTTCGCGCGCCAGTTGCATGTTGATCGCATTCACCGGCTCCCGGTGCATGGTGATCTCCGCAACACCTTCGCTCACCGCATAGTCGACAAATTCAGCCACGTTCCCCTCCCTGTGTTGTCCCGGCCGCGATGCGGGCCGGGTTTTAAAACCGCCCCGTGTCTCCGGGGCTGCACTGCCGGCGCCTGCCCCTATTCGGGCTGGATACCTGCGAACTTGACGACCCGCGCCCACTTCGCGGTGTCTGACTGGATCAGCGCCGCCAGCGGCCCGGGGCCGGAGGCATCGACCTCCATGCCCTGCTTGAGCAGGAACGCGCGCATGTCCGGCGCGTTCAGCACCGCATTGATCTCATCGGCGATGCGGTTCTGCAGTGCGGCAGGTATGCCGGCGGGGCCAAGGATGGCAAACCAGATGCTCGCCTCGAAGTCGTTCAGACCGAACTCCCGCGTGGAAGGGACATCCGGCAGCAAGGGCGAACGCCTGGGCGCCGTGACGGCCAGCGCCTTGATTCTGCCTGCCTTGTATGGCTCGAGCGAGGTCATGATGACATCGAGCATCATATCGACGTGACCACCCATGACGTCGAGCAGCGCCGGGCCGGATCCCTTGTAAGGGACCTGGTTCATGTCGATACCGGCCTCGGCCGCGAAATAGGCGCTGCCCAGATGGCTCGACGTGCCGTTGCCCGCCGTCGCATAGGTGATCTTTCCGGGATTAGCCTTGGCCATCGCGATGAATTCGGCGAGATTTTTGGCCGGAAACTGCGGCCCGACCACGATCAGGTCCGGGATCGTGCCCACGATGGTGATCGGCGTGAAGTCACGCACGATGTCATAGGGCACTTTCGAGAAGACGGATGGTGCCATTGCATGCGTCGATACAGTCCCCATCATCAGCGTATAGCCGTCCCCCGGTTGCTTGACGACATACCCCGAGCCGATCATGGCGCTGGCGCCCGCCTTGTTCTCGACGATGACCGGTTGCCCGATGCGCTTGGAAAGCTCGAGCGCGATCTGCCGCGCGATCAGGTCGGTGGATCCGCCGCTGGCGAACGGCACGATCAAGTGCACCGGCTTTTCGGGCCACTTGTCCACGGGTTGCGACAAGGCCGGAAACACGCCCGCACAAACCAACAGCCAGCTCGCTGCCAAACGATTCGCCAAATTCATATCCGCACTCCCCTGATCCAGGCCAACGCCTGATCCACGCGGTCCCCATAGACCGAGCGTGCAAAAGACTCCGTGATCCTGCCGTCAAGCAAATCCTGTGCCAGCGCATTTAATGCGCGGTCTTCGGGTTTGCCGAAGCCGCCCGCGCCAGAGGTATCGAGCCGCACGCTCTCGCCCGGGCGCAGCGCAATGTTCGCCGTCTTCGAAGATAGCACCTCGGGTTCGCACCCGGGGCGAAAGTGCACCAACCTGGCGCGCCGCCCGTCACCGCCGCCGCGCACGCCGGTCGCAAGCCCGACCGTGTGGCTGTCCGAGCGAACCGAAAAAACGATGTCGTCCGCCAGCACCGACACCTGCTTGGCAATCGCCATGCCGCCGCGAAACTGCCCCGCCCCGCCCGAGTCTTCGACCAGCGCGTAGGCATCGACCATCAGTGGATATTCGTTCTCCAGCGCCTCGATCGGCAGGTTCGAGGTATTGGTCATGTGCACGTGCACTCCGTCCATCCCGTCCAGGCCGGCTCGCGCACCCGCACCGCCCCCCAGCGTTTCCAGGTAGACGAAGCTGCCAGCGCGGCGCCCGAGCTTGCCCGAGAACACGATGGCCGGACACGCGTCGTTGCTCGACGCCATGATGCGCGATTCGGGCAGTACGCCGCGAAACGCCCCGAAGATCGCGCCCGCGACCTTCTGTGCGGTGAGCGAGCGCGCGCCGACCGCCGCCGGCGGCTCCGGGTTGACGATCGTTCCCCGCGGCGCCACGATATCGATGGGTTCGAAAAGCCCCGCGTTGGGCGGCAAATCGGGTGCGAGCAGCGCCTTGACGGCGTAATAAACGCTGGCGTTGAGCGCGCTGACCGGCAAATTCATTGCCCCGCGTGCCTGAGGCCCGGAGCCCGTGAAGTCAAACTTCAGTCGGCCCTCGCCCACCGTCACCGTGACGCAAAGCTCGACCGGTTCGCCTCCGCCCAGGCCGTCGTCATCCATGACATTGACGAAGGTATACGCACCCTTCCTGAGTTCGCCGATCACATGGACGATCCGGTTGCGTGTATAGCGAATCACGTCTTCGACTGCGGTCAGCGCCTTGTCCAGGCCCATTTGCCCCAGCAATCCGAGTACCGCGTCGGCGCCGCGCCGATTGGTCGCAATCTGGACTCGCAAGTCGAGGATCCGCTCCTCCGGATCCCGGGTATTGCCGGCGATCAGGCGCAGCATGTCGTCGTCAATGACGCCCGCGCGCGCGATGCGCACGACCGGGATGCGAATTCCCTCCTCGAAGACCGTGCGCAGTCCGCCGGCAATGGAACCCGGCACCGATCCGCCCACGTCCGAATGGTGACCGATATTGGCTGCAAAGAAGGCCACGCGCCGTTCGAAGAACACGGGCGTGATGACGTTGATGTCAGGCAAATGGCTGCCACCGGCCAGATAGGGATCGTTCGAAACGAACGCATCACCGTCGTGCATCGCCTCCAGCGGATACTGATCGAGCACGGCGCGCATCGCGCCGTTGAGCGACCCGAGATGCAGCGGAATCTGTGTGCCCTGGGCAACGAGACGCCCGGCGGCGTCAAACAGCGCAACCGAGCAGTCCTTGCGCTCCTTGATGTTGGTCGAAAACGATGACCGCACCAGCGTATTGTTCATGTCCTCGGTGATCGACAGCAGGCGGTTGTTGAACACCTCCATTTCGATCGGATCGGTCATGGCGTCTGTGCGCTCCATGGAATTCTCCTTCTACGCGATGCGCACGATCAGGTTACCGAAGTCATCCACCCGCGCAGACTGGCGCGCGGCGATCACGGTGGTCGAACTCATTTCCTCGATGACCGCTGGCCCGTCGATCTCGACGCCCGCGCCCAGCGTGTCGCGGTCGTAGATACCGGATTCGACCCATCCGTCGACGGCGCCAAAATACACCGCCCGCCGCGCGATGGGCGCGGCGCGGGTCGTCGCCGGGGGGATTTTCGACTGTGCGGCACGCACGACCTGCCCGATCGCCCTGACCCGGCAATTGATGATTTCGATCGTGCGATCCGGCACGTTATAGCCATATTCGCGCAGGTGCGCCTGGTGAAAGCCCGACTCGAACGCCGCCAGATCGGGCGCATCCAGCACGGCGATCGGCACCTGCACTTCGAAGTTCTGCCCGACGTAGCGCGCATCGACCATCGCGACGTACCGGCATTGCCCGGGAGCCACGCCTTCACGCCCGAGCCAATCCTGTGCCTGCGCGCGCAAACCGGAGAGCCTCGCACAGACACGCACCCACGACGCCTGGTCGACCGGGGCGATTTCGCTTTCGACGAAGTCGAACGAAATATCGGTGAGCAACATCCCCCGCGCGCACATGGTGCCGGGTTCCCGTGGCACCACGACCACCGGAATGCCGCACTCGCGCGCGACGTCCATCGCGTGCAGCGGCCCCGCGCCGCCAAAGGCAAACAGCGCGAACTCCGAAAGGTCGTAACCGCGCTCGGTCGACACCGACCGGATCGCCCGGCTCATGTTGGCGTTGGCGATCCGAACGATGCCGTCGGCCGCCGCCTCAGTCGTCAGGCCCAGGGGCGCCGCGACGTCCTGGGCAATGATGCGCCGCGCCGACGACTCGTCCACGGCCATCGCGCCCTTGAGCAACGCCACGGGATTGAGGCGGTGCAGGGTGATCTGCGCATCGGTAATGGTCGGCTCGATCCCGCCGCGGCCATAGGCGACCGGCCCTGGCACCGCACCCGCGCTGTGCGGGCCGACCTTGAGCGATCCCACTTCGTCGAGCCAGGCGATGCTCCCCCCGCCCGCACCGATGACGTGAATATCGATCATGGGCGTCTTGACCGGGTACCCGGCGACGGTCCGGTTGGACGTGAACACCGGCTGGCCGTCGACGATCAGGGATACGTCGGTGCTGGTGCCGCCCACGTCAAACGTCACGAGGTTCCAAAACCCGGCGACCCGTCCCACTTCGGCCGCGCCGACCACACCCGCAGCCGGCCCCGAGAGGCAAGTGCGAACCGGAAAACTGCGAACCGTCTCGACCGACATCAGGCCGCCATTGGAATGAATCGTCAGCGGCTCCACGGCAATGCCCATCTGCGCGACCCGATCAAGAAACCGGTGCAGGTAGAGCTGCATGCGTGGCCCGATCGAGGCGTTCATCGCGGTCGTCGACAGCCGCTCGTACTCGCGGAACTCGGGAAGGACCTCGCTTGAGACGCTCACGTAAACGTCGGGCATGACTTCGCGCACAATGTCGCGGGCGCGCCGCTCATGCGCCGGATTGCGATAGGCGTGCAGAAAACAGATCGCGACCGATTCGACTCCGGCGTCGCGCAACGCAAGCGCCGCGCGCCGCACATCCCCCTCGTCCAGCGGCTCGCGCACCGACCCGTCTGCCAGCAGCCGTTCGCCGACCTCCTTTCGCCACATGCGGGGCACCAGCGGGGGCGGCTTGACGACCGTGTAGTCATAAAGATGCGGGCGGGTCTGGCGCGCAAGCTCGAGTACATCGCGAAACCCGCGGGTGGTGATCAGCCCGCACGGGGCGCCCTTGCGCTCGATAATGAGATTGGTCGCCACGGTGGTGCCGTGACCGATGTGGCCAATCTCATCGGGCCGGATCGCATGATCGCGCAGCAGATCGGCGATGCCGCGCTCGATCGCCTCGGACGGATCGTGCGGCGTCGAAGGCACCTTGTGAAACGCAACGCCGCCGGTTTGCTCATTCACCAGCGTGAAGTCGGTGAACGTGCCACCGACATCGATTCCAATGCGATACATGAAAGACGAATCCCCCGTTTGATGCGCTGCGGGCACGGGCGGTCGCATCCCCGAATGCGCCAAACCTCTTGCAGCCGCGCCGGCATTGGCCGACTATAGCGCATGCGCACGTGTGCGCGCAGCGCATCTAAAATCGTCAATATGCCAACGTGCACATGCAACATTCCTCCGGAGAGCTTTGATGCGGGTATTTCAACAATTCAGTCGTAACGCCACCGTCCTGCTGGCTGTCGCCACCGTGGCATTGCTCGGCGCCCAGGCAACGGCCCAGGATAAATACCCCGATCGCCCGATCCGGATGATCATGGGATTCCCGACCGGCGGGCCCACCGACATTTCGGCCCGCATCATCGCCAACCGGATGGAAAAGGAACTTGGCCAGCCCGTGATCGTCGAAAACAAGCCAGGGGCAGGCTCCAACATCGGCACCGAGGCAGCAGCGCGCGCAAAGCCCGATGGCTACACCCTGTTCATCGGCACGATCGCCAATGCCACCAACATGTCGCTCTACAAGAACCTGAACTACAACATCGAACGCGACTTCATTCCCATCACGCAATTCATGTCCTCGCCCAGCATTCTGGTCGTCAATCCGGCGTTGCCGATCCACAATCTCCAGGAACTCGTCGACTACGCGAAGGCAAACCCGGGCAAGCTAAGCTATGCGTCGTCCGGCGCTGGCGGTTCGCCGCACATGGCGGGCGAAATGCTCCGGCTGCGCACGGGCATCGACATCCTCCATATCCCGTACAAGGGCGCAGCACCGGCCCTCACCGACGTGATCGGCGGCACGGTGTCGATGGGATTCATGACAGCCAACGGAACGCTGCCCAGCATCGAAAGCGGCAAGCTGCGCGCGATCGCCGTCGCCGGCAGGCAAAGAATGCCCCAGTTGCCCAACGTGCCCACGCTGATCGAGGCCGGCATCCCGGATTTCGAGGTCAGCTCCTGGAACGGGCTCTTTGCGCCTGCGGGCACGCCCCAGCCCATTATCGATCGGCTGGCCAAGGCAACGATCCCGGCGCTGCACTCGCCCGGCATACGCCAGCAGTTTATCGACCTCGGCTCGGTGCCCGTGGGCAGTACGCCGGAAGAATTCAAGCAATATGTGCACGACGAGGTCATCAAGTGGGCCGAAGTCGCCAAGGCTGCAAACGTCTCGATCGATTGAACCGGAGAAACCATGGACAAGCTGGAAAAATGGCGCGGTTATGTGCCTGATGCCGAACTCGAAACCTACCGCAAGGGCGGATTCGCCCAGCGCATCGGCATGGGCGATCGCGTCGCACTGCTCAACATCGACACGACCTACATGTTCGTCGACCCCTCTTACTCGATGTGCGGTCGCGACATGTCCGACGTCACCGATGCCATCATCAGCCTGACCAGCCTCTTCCGTCGCCTGGACTTGCCGATTTACTACAGCCGCCGCGACGACCGCAGTCATCCGACCTATCGCGGCGCCTGGAACTACAAGCTGGCCGAACCCGATGCGTTCCAGTACGCGCGCGACCCGAGGGCGGATCAATGGCCTGAACCCTATGCGCCCCGGCCGGTCGACCGGATCATCCTGAAAAACAAGCCGTCATGCTTTTTCCAGACACCACTGGATTCGTTCCTCCGGTATGACCGGGTCGATACCCTGGTCGTTTGTGGCATTTCGACCTCAGGCTGCGTGCGCGCCGGCGCGGCCGATGCGTTCTCGCACAACTTCCGCACCATCGTCGTGGAAGAAGCCTGCGGTGATCGAAGCCCGCAGGCGCATCGGGCCAATCTGTTCGACCTCGATATGAAGTTCTGCGATGTCGAGTCGCTCGAGTACGTGCTCGCGCAGGTCAGCCAGCGTTTCGAAAGATAGCCCCCATCCTTACTGTCGGAGCCGCGCATGCAACGTCGATCCCTCCTGATTACCCTGGCGCTCGTCGCGGGGGGATTGCCGTGCACAGCGCCCGCCCAGGCGCAGGCCTGGCCTTCACGCCCTGTCAAGATCATCGTGGGGTATCCCCCGGGTGGTGCGACCGACGTCGCCGCGCGCCTGCTTGCGGCGGAGTTGAGCAAATCGCTCGGGCAACAGGTCGTCATCGAAAACAAACCGGGTGCAGGCGGCATGGTTGCCGGGTCGTATGTGGTTCGCTCGGAACCTGATGGCTACACGCTGTTGATGGGTGCCTCGGCCGAGGTCACGATCGCCCCGATCACCGTCAAGGCGATGCCGTTCGATCCAATGAAGGACCTGGTTCCGATCACGCTGGTCGGCCAGGTGCCGTTCTTCATGGTGATCAACCCTGGCCTGCCTGTTTCCACGCTGGCCGAATTCATTGCCTACGCAAAGGCCAATCCCGGCAAACTGAATTACTCGTCATTCGGCAACAACACCTCCAACCACTTCGCGGGCGAATTATTCAAGTCGATGGCCGGGGTGAACACGATTCATGTGCCCTACAAAGGCAGCGGCCCCTCGATCGCCGACCTCATCAGCGGCCAGGTGCAGTACACCTTCGACTCGCCGCCCGCAGTCATCGAACAGGTGCGCGGCGGCAGGCTGCGTGCGCTCGCCATTTCCGGGCCAGTACGCCTTGCCTCGCTGCCTGACGTTCCCACGTTTGCAGAAGCAGGACTGCCGGGTTTTAGCGGCGGGACCTGGTTCGGGCTTCTGGCACCAGCGGCAACGCCAGCGCCGCTGATCGCGAAGATCAATACGGCCGTGGTCAACGTGCTGCACTCCCCGGAGATGCGCGTCGCGTTCGCCGAGCGCAACATTCTCGTGGGCGGCGATACGCCCGTCGAATTCGGTCAATTCATTCAGGCCGAAGTCAGCAAATGGAAGGCGCTCGCCAACAAAGTCGGCATCGTCGCCGAATAACCCGGAGATTTTGATGAAATCCCTGCTGTCCAACGCAAACCTGATTGACTGCGTGTCGCCCGAGGTCCGGGCCGGTGCCTCGGTATTGATCGAGGATGGCCGCATCCTTGATATTTTCCTGGGCGGCGCGGCGCCGGCGATCGCGGACGCAGAACAGATCGACGTGCAAGGCGCCTACCTGATGCCCGGCCTCTGGGATGTCCACATTCACCCCGATTACCTGAAGGTGTCGGACATGCCTCTCCCCGAGCAGGTCACCCTGTTCGGGCATCGCCTGCAGGCCGCCATGCTCGAATCGGGCATCATGGGCATGCGCTGCGCGGGAGCCCATGACTACATGGACGTGGCGTGGAAGCGCGCCTTCGATTCAGGTCAGCATCTGGGGCCCCGGCTCTTTGCATCGGGGCATTTCCTCACGACTACGGGCGGCCACTTTCTGACGTCGGGCCATGCGCTCGAATGCGACGGCCCGTACGGCTTCGTCAAGGCGATCCGCGAGCAAATCAAGAACGGGGTCGACCACATCAAGCTGAACCTGTCCGGCGGCATCATGGGCCCCGCGTGGGATCTGCACAGGCACTCGTTTTTCCTTGACGAGGAGCTCAAGGCTGCGTTCGACATCTGCCGCCTGCGCGAATTCAAGGTGGTGGCGCACGCGACCAACCCCGAGGCGGTCAAGAACGCGATTGTGCTCGGCGCGCACAGCGTTGAACACGGCTACATTCTCGATGACGAATGCATCGAGCTCTTCGTCAAGCACGGCACCTGGTATGTGCCGACGCTGGCGATCAGCCACCTGAGCCCGAAGCAGGCCACCAACAACTGGGAAAAGGGCTGGCTGACACAGCGCGGGCTCACGCCATCGCTATGCTGCCGGGTTGACGCCGCCGCCGGCCCGCACCGTGAAGGCTTTCAGAAAGCACTTGCCGCCGGGGTGCGTATGGCGCTGGGTTCGGATATCCGTCCCCTGAAGGATGCCGCATTGCTTGAGCTCGGATTGTGGGTGCGCAGCGGTGCAACGCCCTGGCAGGCGATCGAGGCGGCCACGCGCAACGGCGCGGCGATCTGTGGCATGGGCGACGAGCTTGGCACCGTCGAGAAAGGCAAGATCGCGGACTTGATCGTCGTCGGCGACAACCCGCTTGCCAACGTCGAGAACGTGCGCAAGCTTCAACTGGTCATTAAGGACGGCGTGGTGGTGTCGGACAAGCGCAAGAAGCGCAACTAAGCCGGGGCGCGACAAATCCCGCCCTTCAGGGCGGGAAGGATGACCTCAAGCCTGCATGCCCCACTTGCGCACGGTCAGGCGCTCGGCGACCTTGAAGATCAGGTTCTCGACCACGAGGCCGATGAAAATGACCATGAAAAGACCGGCGAAGACGCTCGGGATTTCGAGCTGGTTCTTGTTCTGGTAAATGAACCAGCCAAGCCCGCCCGAGCCCGCGCTGACGCCAAAGACGAGTTCGGCTGCAATCAGCGTGCGCCAGGCGAACGCCCAGCCGATCTTCAGGCCTGCGAGAATGCTCGGGAAGGCGGCCGGAATCAGGATGCGGCCCACGTAAGCGAAACCCGTCAGTCCGTAATTGCGCCCGACCATGCGCATCGTGGGCGATACCGCCATGAACCCCGAGTGGGTGTTAAGCGCAACGGCCCACAGCACCGAGTGCACCAGCACAAAGATGAGGCTGCCCTCGCCCAGGCCAAACCAGATCAGCGCGAGCGGCAGCAGCGCAATGGCCGGCAGCGGATTGAACATCGAGGTCAGGGTCTCGAGAATATCGTTGCCGACCCGCGTGGTGATCGCAAATACCGTGAGTACGGTGGCGAGCGCAATGCCAAGCGCATAGCCGACGAGCAGCACGCTGATGGAAGTCCAGGCTTTGCCCAGCAAACCGCCTGTCTTGATCCCGACATAGAGCGCATCCATGGTCGCCGTGAAGGTCGGGAACAACAGATCGTTATTGAGATAGCTGGCATACCCCTGCCATAGCAGCGCCAGCGCCACGAGCAGCACGATGCGCCGCAGCAGCGTGTTGTTGGTCAGTCGCTCAGCCGTTGAAAGCGGCTTCTCAACGACGCCCACGGCATTGAACGACTCCGGCGCGTACGCGATTTCTGGCCGTGCAACCTGAACAAGATGTTTTCGGTCAGCCATGCGCCACCTCCGGTGTCGCAGGCGCACCCTCGGCGAAGAGCATCTGATTGATGCGCGCCTCAAGCGCTTTGTGCGCTTCGGCGTCCGTCGAATGGGGCTGCAGACTGTTGATCTCCGCGGTCACCTGACCGGGGTGCGGCGTGAGCAACAGGATCCGGTTGCCGATGCGGATAGCCTCGGGAATCGAGTGTGTGACGAACAGCACGGTGAAGTGGGTGTCGTCCCACAATTGCATCAGCTCGTCCTGCATGCGACGGCGCGTCAGCGCATCAAGCGCGGCGAAGGGCTCATCCATCAGCAGAATGGCCGGTTCCATTGCCATCCCGCGGGCAATCGATACGCGCTGCTTCATGCCGCCGGACAGCGTGTGGGGGTAGTTGTCGGCAAACTTCGTGAGGTTGACTTTGTGGATGTAGTGCAGCGCACGTTCGCGCGCCTCTTTGCCGCGCATCAGGCCACTGGCGGTCAACGGAAACATGACGTTCTCGATGACGGTCTTCCAGGGCAGGAGCTGGTCAAACTCCTGGAACACCATCATGCGATCCGGCCCCGGGCGCGTGACTTCCACACCGCTGAGCCGGATGCTGCCTTCGACGGGCGCGATATAGCCGCCAACCGCCTTGAGCAAAGACGATTTTCCGCAGCCGGAAGGCCCGAGCAGCACGAAACGATCGCCGTCGTAGACCTTGAAGTCGACGCGGTATGTCGCCGTCACCAGGTGTTCGGCAGTCTTGTACTGCAACGTCACGCCATCAACCTCAAGCAACGGCGCGGGCAAGACCTCCTGCTGCGTCATCCAGTATCTCCGTAATCCTCGTGCGGCTTCAACTGCCGGGCAACTCGTGGACTTCCGGGAAGAACAGATCCTTCCAGGACTCCGGCCGGTTCTTCAGCGTGCCGATCTTGTTCATGAATTGAGCATAAGGCAATACGCGCTCGGGCGTCAGCGTCATGCGGATGTCCGGATCGTTGAGCATTTTGAGGATCGAGTCAACAGATTCCTTGCCGCCCGTGTCCTTCACATAGAGCTCGGCTGCTGCCCTGCGATTGGCGTTGATCCAATCGGTCGCTTCCTTCAGCGCGTCGAACGCAGCCTTATAGCTCCTGGGATTGTCCTTGCGGAATGCCTCTGCGGCCCACACCATGAGAAAAGTGTTGGGCCCGCCCATGATGTCGTAGGAATTGAGCACCACGTGGACGTCCTTGTTTTCCAGCGCCACATACTGGAAGGGCGGGGTCGTGAACGTCGAACTGATGTCGGAGCCGCCGCTGAGCATCGCGTTGAGGCCTTCCGGGTGAGGCAAGTTGATCATCAGCGGGTCGAGCTTGCGAAAGTTTTCAATGCCCCAGGTGTCGGCAGCGACCATCTGAAGGTAAATCGTCTGAACGGACGAGCCGGCGCCCGCCATGGCGATCTTGGTGCTGCTGTCAAAATCCTTGACAGTCTTGACGCGCGCCAGACGGGTCACCAGCAGGTTCGGCATCGAACTCAGCGCCGCGACGCCGCGGACTTTGATGTTGTTCCGGGTTTTGTCCCACAGGATGAACGCCGGCCCCGTGCCGCCTGCCGCAAAATGCAGTCGGCCCGAAAGCATTGCATCGTTGGCAGCCGCCCCGGTCGCGAATCGCGCCCATTCGACCTTGGTCGACCCGAGCCCGGCCGCCGCAAGATGCTTCTGCACAAGTTGCATCTCGTCCATGACCGCAAGCTGAAGGTACCCAATCCCGAACTGTCGCGCGAGCACCACCTTGTCGACTTCCGCGCGCGACGGCGCCATCGGGCCGAACAGGCCGAGCAGGGCTGCTGCTATGAAGATCAGGACACGTTTCATGTTGCCTCTCAGGAAAAAGATGCTGGTCACCAGGCTGGCCTCGTCATGGCCGAACGCCATAACGGGCCTTGGGCCCGACCATCGTCGAAAGCCGGTACTGCGCAGCATCGATAAAGCGGCAGAGATACTCGCGGGTCTCGCGCGGATCGACGATATCCTCGACGCCGAAGGCTTCGGCGGTACGCTGTGGCGAGGCCATTGCGGAAAACTCGGCCTCGAGTTCGCGCTCGCGCGCCTTCGGATCCGCCGCGTTCGCGAGCTCGCGCCGGAATGCCACGGCTACGCCGCCCTCGATCGGCAGCGATCCCCACTCGGCCGAGGGCCAGGCAATCTTGAAGTCGAGCCCGCTCTTGTCGGTGGCGCCCATGCCCGCCATGCCATAGCACTTGCGGATCACGACGGTAAAAACAGGAACCGACGCCTGCAGAGCGGCTTGCACCGCACGCATGCCGTCGCGCAGCGTGCCCGCGGCTTCCGCGTCGCGCCCGACCATGAAGCCGGGCACGTCGACCAGAAAAATCAGCGGTATGTGGAACGTGTCGCACAGATCGATGAAGTGGGTCTGCTTGCGCGCCCCCTTCCCGTCGATCGCCCCGCCGTAGAACATCGGGTTGTTGGCAACGATGCCAACGACCTTGCCGTCCATGCGCGCGAGCATCGTGATGACCGCCTTGCCAAACGTCGGCTGGATCTCGAAACCGCTCTCGCGGTCGATGATCATGGAAATCAGCTTGCGCATGTTGTAGGGTTTGCGCCGGTCCTTTGGAACGATCGTCGCAAGCGCTTCGTCGCGCCGTTCGACCGGGTCGGTGCAAACCGTCGTCGGGGGGAGCTCCCACACATTCTGCGGCATGTACGACAGGAAACGACGGATCATCGCGAAGCAGTCATGCTCGCTCGCTGCCACGTTGTCGATGGTACCTGCCACGTCGACGGCCAGCGCAGGCCCGCCGAGCTCTTCCTTGGTAATCTTCTGGCCGAGCGAGCGTTCGACGACCGAGGGGCCAGCCGCAAACACCTGGCTGGTGTCCTTGACCATGACAGTCCAGTGCGAGAGGATCGCGCGCCCCGCCGGGCCGCCTGCCGCAGAGCCAAGCACTGCCGACACGACCGGGACTTCGCCGAGCAGTTCGACCGAGCGCTCAAAGCCGTGCACGCCCGGGAACACCGAATGCCCGCGCCGCTGGATCGAGGTGACGCTGCCACCTGCCCCGTCGATCAGGTTAACCAGCGGAATACGGTACTGGTGGGCCATATCCTCGATGAAGCCGCCCTGGCCGCCCTTCTTGCGATCGCCCGACCAGCTGGTGCCGCCCCGTACGGTGAAATCCTCGCCGCCAAGCGCGACTGCCCGTCCATCGATCTTGGCCAGACCCATGATGTAAGGCGCGGGCGTAACCTTGACCAGCTTGTTGTTCTCGTATTGACCCTGGCCGGTGAGCTTGCCGATTTCCTGGAAGGAGCCGGCGTCCACAAGGCCTTGCACCCGTTCGCGTATCGTCAGCCTGCCCTGCGCATGGTGCTTGGCCACTGCGGCCTCGCCGCCCATTGCCTCGGCTTGCTGGCGGCGAAGCGCCAGTTCGGCGAGCTCGTCGCTCCAGTCGGCGGAGGGGGCTTTTGTCTGGTCAGTCATCGCGCGCTCCCGGCTACAGTTCGACGATCGCGAGTACCTGACCCTCGACAATCGCATCGCCCTCCGCCACCAGGATCTCCACCAGCGTGCCGCCGTCTTCGGCAACAAGCGGGATTTCCATTTTCATCGATTCGATGATGAGGACGGTGTGGCCTTCCTCAAGTGCCTGCCCGACCGCGGTCTCGATTTTCCAGATCGAGCCCGTGACTTCCGACTTCAGTTGCTGCTTGCTCATGACTGCTCCAATGCGGTTGATGAATATAGATTGAAAAATTCTGGTTTCCGTCCCGGCACTTCAACTCTTTCGTCATTTGCTTATGCGCGTGTTCGCTGATGCGGACAGTCGCGCACGCCCAACCGGGCGGTCAGCCATTGTGCGCGACAGGTCAAAAGCTCGTGGGCCACGCGCGCATCAGGTGCTGGCCGACGCCTGCCGTGAGGCGCAGACTGTGAATCTCGAGCGTGCGGATCAGGAAGTCGCGCGTTTCCTCGGGCCGGATCACCGACTGCACAGCGTACATTGCCGCCGCATCCCAGACCAGACTATCGCGGTTCATCGCTTCGAAAGCCTCGTCAAACCCGGGGTCTCCCGGCGCCAGGCCGTGCACGACCTTGACGCCAAACTGCGGATCCATGAAGCTGACCTCAGCGGTAGGCCAGGCGATCACCTCGTCGGAGTTTCGACCACCGCCCATGTTGAGGTAGGCCTGGCCGTAGGTCTTGCGCAGGATCACCGAGATCTTGGGAACGGTCGCCAACTGAAGCGCCTGCATGAAGTTCATGATCTTGCCAGGCGCCCGATTACGTTCGGCCGTCGTCCCGATCAGGAATCCGGGCGTGTCCACGAACAGCACGAGCGGGATGTTGAACGAATCGCAAAGCACCACGAAGCTCGCCGCCTTCTCGCACGCATCCGTGTCCATTGCGCCGCCCTTGACGAGCGGATTGTTGGCGAGGATCCCGACGGTGCGCCCATCCATGCGCGCCAGGCCCGTCACCACGACCTTGCCAAACCGGGGCTTGAGCTCAAAGAAACTGTCGCGGTCGACGATCGTGCGCACGATCTTGCGCACGTCGTAGACCTGGGTGCGCCGCGGCGGCAACAGCTTCAGGATGTCGGGCATCCCGTCGCCAGACCCTGCAGGCACCTCGACCACCGGCGGGGCCTCCTTGTGATGGCTCGGGAGATAACCGAGGAATTTCCGGATCGCGTCCAGCGCCTCTTCATCCGTGTCGACGACCATGTCCGCCAAGCCCGTCACTTCGGCATGCAGCTTCCAGCCGCCCATCTCCTCGGCGTCGACCTGTTCGCCCGTCGCCTGGGATGCCAGCAGCGGGCTCGACACGGCGAGGATGGCGCCCTTGCGCATGACGTTGAAATCCGACAGCACGGAATACCAGGACGAGGATCCGTACGAAAGCCCGAGCGTCGCCGCTGCCCACGGCGTCTCGCGCATCCGCTGGTATTGCGAGGGGTCATTGCCGAGCAGCGAGCCCATTCCCCGCGAACCCATGTGATCCGGCATCCGTGCACCGGAGGATTCGCCAAGAAACACGATCGGCATGCCACGCTGGGTGGCAACCCGTTTCAGGTGCCCCAGTTTGCGTCCATTGGTTGAACTGCTCGAGGCACCCATCACGGTGAAGTCATTGGCCGCCACGGCGATCGGGCGGCCGTCGATCTTGCCGAACCCGGCGACCTTGCCATCGGTCGGCGTCTTTTCACGATCGGCCCAGTTCGAGGCCGAGGTGCCGAACAAACCCGATTCAAGGAAGGAGCCTTCATCGCACAGGCGCTCGATGCGCTCGCGCGCGTTGAGCACCCCGGCCCTGGCACGGCGCGCAAGCTTTTCAGGCCCGCCCATCGCAAGCGCTGCGGCACGCCTGGTTTCGTAATCCTGCATCAGGCCCTCGAACGGACCCGCGCTGTCGTCCTTTTGCTGCATGGTGTGTTTCCTGTGTTGCCTGACCCCGGCGAACATTCACCGGAGCCCGTGATTGTTATTGTTGCTGCTGTTGACGCGGGTGTTGCTGCGCGACGCCGCCATTGCGGGGCGACGACTCGGACTGAATCACGCCCCTGGCTTCGAGATCGTCCAGGCGCCCGGCAGAAAATCCCAGAATTTCGCTCAGCACCTCGCGCGTATCCTGGGCGATGCGATGACCGGTGTGGCGGACTTCCCCCGGCGTGGCCGATAGGCGCGGGATGACAGTGGCCATCGCCACGGTGCCAAGTGAATCATCCGGCACGTGGATGATGGACTGCCGCGCCTTGTAGTGAGGATCCTTGAAGATATCCGCGATCGTAAAGATGCGGGAGGCCGGAACGCCGGCGCGCTCGAGTTTACGCTCGACCTCCTCCAGGGAGTGCGAAGAGGTCCATTGCCCGATGATGTCGTCGATCGCGTCCACATGGGCACCACGGTCCGTGGCGGCGGCGAACCGCGGATCGCGCGCGAGCTCCGGCTGTTCCATGGCCTCGCAGAGCCTTGCGAACACCGCATTGCCCATCGCCGTGATGTGAATGAATTCACCTTCCGCGCTGCTATACAGATTGTTAGGCGTGCTTTCCGGCAGGCGTGAACCCGTGCGCGTCGGAATGTGCCCGAGCTTTTCGAAAGCAGGAATCCACGGCTCCATGAAGCTGAACGCAGACTCATACAACGCCGCGTCAATAAACTGGCCCCGCCCAGTCTGCTGGCGCGCCAGTACGGCCATGGTCGCCCCAAACGCGGCATACAGGCCAGTGATGTAATCCGTCATGGATACGGCGACGCGCGATGGCGGCGACTGCGGGTCGCCCGTGAGATGTCGCAGGCCGCTCATGGCCTCGCCGATGACGCCGTAGCCTGCACGCTGGCTGTAGGGGCCATCCTGTCCGAATCCGCTGATGCGAACCATGATGATGCCGGGATTGATCTCGCTGAGCTGCGCATAGCCAAGCCCCCACTCTTCCAGGCGCCCCGGGCGAAAGTTCTCGATGACGATGTCGCTTTTGCGCACCAGATCACGCGCGATTTCCTGGCCATCGGGGGTGCGCAGATCAACGCAGATCAGCGCCTTGTTGCGCAGCAGGCTCGCCGCGTAAAGCGATTTACCCTCAAAGCGCTTGCCCATCGTGCGCAGGGGATCGCCCTCGAATGCCTCGATCTTGATGACATCGGCACCGAAGTCCGCCAGCAGTCGGCCGCAAAACGGACCGGCAATGGTCGACCCCAGTTCGAGCACGCGCAGCCCGGCAAGAGGCCCTGCCTTCGCGGCGCTCATTGCAGGCTCCCTGCCAGGGCACATTGCGACATCACCTGACCGGATCGGTATGTTGTTACGGAGTTCATGTATTCAAAGGTCTTCGTGAAGTGACGGACGGAAACGGCGGTACGGAGTGGCTGGCCTGAACGGTTTGCCGCGCACCCGATCAACAATTTACACAACTTGACGACATCCTCTCGTGTCAGTTCCTCACCCGGTGGCAAGGCAACGCTCGATCCAGCGCGCGGCGTCGAACAATTGCCGGTCCGAACCGCGTCGGCCGATCAACTGGATCCCGAGGGGCATGCCGTCGATCCGATCCGGCAGCGGAATGGTCAGGGAGGGCAGGTGCAGCGCTGTCCAGATCGCGCTGAATTCCGCCGTCCCGGTGGTCGTCAACCCAATGGGGGCGATCCCCGCGGCGCTCGGCGCGGCAATGATATCGTGACCGCCAAAAATTTCACGCGAGGCCTGGCGCGCAACCTCAAGGTGCTCCTGGGCCTGGACGTAATCGGTCATGCCCAGCGCCAGGCCCTCCGCGATCTTGCCTTCGCGCATCACGGCGCTGATCAGTTCGCCATGCAGGGCGCGCTCGGTCGCCATGACGCGCGCGAGCTCGTAGCTCGATACGACGCGATGCGATTTCGGAACCCCGGAAAATATCGGATCCAGCGTCACTTCGCGAACCTTCGCCCCGCGGGCCGAGAGTGCGCCCGCAGCGCGCTCCAGCATTGCCGCGTAATCCGGACTAACCGCTGACCAGAACGGTGTCCGGCAAAACCCGATTCTGGGCGCGGTATCCGGCATGCGAACTGCGTGGGGGGCGGCCTCCATGAGAATATCGCGCATCAGCGCGCAATCGTCGAGCGATCGGGCAACGATCCCGATCGTATCGAAGCTCGGCGAATTCGGCTTGACGCCCGCGCAGCTGATCACGCCGAACGTCGGTCGATAGCCGATGACGCCGCAGTAACTGGCAGGCCGGATCGTCGATGCGGTCGTTTGCGTGCCAAGCGCCAGCGGCACCATTGCATCCGCGACGGCGGCGGCCGAGCCGCTCGACGAACCGCCCGGGGTTCGCGATGGATCCAGCGGATTGGACGTCGGCCCGGGCAGACGGTGCGCAAACTCGGCCGTCACCGTCTTGCCCAGGACGATGCCGCCCGCGCGGCGCAGCGCCGTCACCGCCGTGGCGTCAATGCCCGGCCGATAGCCATCATAGATCGGCGAACCATACGCAGTCGGCATGTCCGCCGTATCGATCACGTCCTTGACCCCGAACGGAACGCCATGCAACGGGCCGCGTCGCGGCCCGGCATCGAGTGCGCGCGCAGCCGCCAGAGCCCCCGCGCGATCGACCCAGGACCAGGCATGCACCGTGCCCTCGCGCTCGGAAATGCGATCAAGGCAATCGCTGACGATCGCCAGCGCAGTCGTCTCGCCGCGTTCAACCATGTCGGCCAGTCGCAGTGCATCCATCTGATGCAATGGCGTGGCCCCTGCGCCTGTCCGAGTCTTTGTATCTGTCATGCTGCTACTCCCGTGAAGCAATTGGCATCGTCCCCAACTTGAAGGACGCGGTTTGTCGGGCACTGAATCAGTCGTTCGCCGCCAGCCACTGCTGGACAACCTCGCGCCATGGCCGCGACATCAACGCCGCATCCAGTGACAGCACCCGCTCGGCCACGCCGCCAAAGCCCGGGTAATCGTCGCGGGTCAACCCCGCGACCTTCTGCAGGATTTGCGCGTTGGTCAGTGGCTGATCCGGGCCGCCTGGTGCGCTCAGGCACTCGGAGACCAGCACGCGGCCATCCTTCAGGGTGATCTCCAGCCGCGCAGGGCGATCCAGCGGCCAGTCCGGCAAAGGATCGTAGGCCAGCAGTTCGATCCGCTGGCGCAGCGCCGAGACGATCGGCGCATCGATCGCGGCAGGTTCGAACGCCTGCGGCCGCGTATGGCCAAGGGCCAGCGAGACCGCCACGACGTGCTCGAACGAGAACCGCGCCGCCAGGCTATTGGCCGGAGCCTTGTTGCCCATGGCCGGGCGGTGCGTGTAGAGACGAATGGCGACGATGTCGTCGTGCGCCGAGGCAACGTCGATCTGGCGGCGCATCGCCAGCGCGGACTCGACCGCCGCGTGGGTCGAATGACAGCAGCCATGCAGTTTGTGATAGCCGCCCTCGATGGCCCAACGCGTGCCGAGATCCTGCGTCAGATTTTCAGGGCGCGTTGTCGCGCCGAAGAGCCCGGTAAACGCGGGATGCGGGCCATCGGGATAGCCGTCGAGTCCGGCCTGCGCCCACGAGACGGCCCACATGCCCGTGCTCGCTGCCTGCCCGGTCCAGAGATTGCGCACCAGCGCGCCCTCTACCGCCGCCTGATAGGCCCCTGCGGGCACCATCCCCCCGACGATGCGCAACGCCGACGCGAGATCCGGTGCCGTGGCGCCTGTCGCGAGCGCTGCCCCGGCCACCGCGCCAAAATTCGCGAACGCCGCGTGCGGATGCACGCTGATGCCCGGGAAAGTCCACGTCTCGGCGATGCGCGCGCAAACCTCGTAGCTGATCGCGAGGGCTCTGAGCACTTCGCCAAGCGTCAGATCGCGCGACTCAGCCTCGGCAAGCAGCGCCGGGAGCACATAGAGCCCACCATGGCATGGGGCGCCGCGGAACCCTTCATCGAGCTCGCACCAGCAACCCGCAGTGCCGTTGGCGATTGCGGCGCCATGGCGGTCTGCACGCGGCGCGCCGGGTGCGAACAGCACAGCCTGCGACAGCCCGGACTGCAACGCCGCGCGGTGCATCGCAGCAATCTCGGGCTGGGAAAACGCTGCGCACATCGCCGCGACGTCATCGACAAAGACCCGTGCGGTCTTTGCAAGCGTTGCCTCGGGAGTCGGCTGGGCGGCGGCCGACGTGGCCCATTCGCTCAGCCGGACCAGGCCCGCTGTGATCGCGTCACGTTCGCGGGCGATCCCGCCCGCCGAACCCACTGCAGTGTCGTTCATGGCGCGCCGGCCTCAGGCTGTGGCATGCTGGCAAAGCGCCAGCAACGCCGAGACGTTCGGCATGGTGTCCAGGCCTTCGATGGCACCGATCAGTGCATCGCAGCGCGCAGAACCCAACACGGGGGTCACCAGCGCACGGAACTTGCGCACCAGCTTTTCCCGCTGAGCCACCAGGTCGCTGGCGGGCGTTCCGGCATCGAACCCGATCCGCACGCTCGATCCATCCGACAGCTTCGCCGTGATGAAACTGTGCGCAATATTCACATCCGGAATAAAGGTGACGGTCGTGACCTCGCGCAGCCTGCCGATGCGGTCATCGGAAAGGGATCCTTCGCCGTACGCGTTGGCGGCGGATGTGTCGTGACCGACCAGCGCCATGCCGACGGTGTGGCGCATGCTGAAGCGTGCCTCGGCCGAAGAAACGGGGTGCGCAATATTGCAGGTCTTGTCATTGTCCGGAGCGACTTCCAGAAGCAACGTTTCGATCAACGCGACCCGGTCGCCAAGCGCTTCGCGCAGCTCGAGCGCGGCTTCGATGACGCCGTGCGTGCCATAACAGGCGGCATGGTATTTGAAGAGATTGTCATGCAGGTGCCGGCCGGCGGCGGGACGCCAGCGTGCCATCGAGGGATCGAACGTGGGCGTGTGTGTGTCGGCGAAACCCTGGCGGCATTCAATGCCATCACCCCGTGCGAAGAACCCTGCGGCCGCGAGCTCCGCGGCGAGCACGCCGTTTTCGCACGCCCGGCCGGCATGGAAAGGCTTGGCCATGGTTCCGAAAAGCCCCTTGAGACCCGAGGCCGTCGTGGCGGCAATCGACAGCGCATGCGCGGTTGATTCGGCATCCAGCCCGAGCAGGCGTGCGCAAGCCGCCGCGGCACCGAACGTGCCGCTGGTGCCGGTCGAGTGAAATCCCAGGTCATAGTGCCCGGGCGCGAGCATCGCACCGACACTGCAACCCGCCTCATAGCCCGCCGCAAAGGCCGTGATGAGGTCCCTGCCGCTCGCCCCGCGCGCGTCGGCGAGCGCCAGCACTGCCGGCAGTACTGCGGCAGACACGTGCCCTGGCATGGTCAGATTACAGTCGTCATAGTCCAGCGCGTGCGAGGCCGTGCCGTTGACCAGCGCCGCCTGCCGCACCGAAACGCGGCCGCTGTGGCACACAAGGCTGGCCACCGGGTGGCTGCCTTCGCGCAGGCAGAAATCGCGCACGATGCGCGTGACCTCCTCGTCGGCGCCGGCGATCGAGACGCCCAGCGTGTCGAGAATGCACTGGCGAACAAGTTCCCGCGCATCAGCGGTAAGGTCCTCATAGCCGAGCTGCGCGGCGTCGGCGGCCACCTGACGCGTGGCCCCCAACGCTGCGGCTTGCTGAAGTAATCCGGCTTTCGGTGTGATGTCGTTCATGGTGTGTCTCCCAATCAAGCGTGTTTTATCAGAAAGGCGGCGAGTAATCGCGCGCCCGATGCAAAGTCAGCGGGATCCATCGCTTCGTCCCGGTTGTGGCTGCCATGGTCGTTGCGCACGAAGATCATGGCGGAGGGAATTCCGGCCAGCGCGAAATTCGCGGCATCGTGCCCCGCGCCGCTTGCCAGCGTCATCGACGCGATTCCCTGCGTTGCAGCCAGCGCGCGCAGGTCGTCCTGCAAGGCCGCGTCCATCCGCGCCGGGGATCCGATGTCGAGCGCGCCGAGCGCGAACCGAACGCCCCGTCGCGCACCAATCGCGAGCGCTGTTTGTTCGAGAAACCCGCGCGCCTGCGACAAAAGCGCCGCGTCCTCGCTGCGCACATCGATCGTGAACTGAACCTCGCCCGGAACCTTGGTCAGGCTATGGCGCGCGGGGTCAGTCATGAAGCGTCCCAGCGTGCAGACAACATCCCTGCCCCCGGCCAGCCAGTCGCCCCATTGCGCCTCCAGTGCCACCGCGAGCTCCGCCGCGGCCAGCAGCGCATCATGACGATATTCGCGCGGCACGGCGCCAGAGTGGGCATAAGTGCCCTCGCAGCGCGCATTGCGCGCGCGCAGTGTCCCGCGGATACCGCTGACGATCCCGACGGGCAACCGGCGTTCGACGAGCACGGGCCCCTGTTCGATATGCAACTCGACGAACGCCGAAACCCGGGCCCGATCGAGCAGCCCCCGTCCAAGCGCGATCTGGTCAGGATTAAAGCCTGCGTCGGCGAGAATGTCGTACAGGACTCTACCGTCTGCCAGTGAGCGCGCCTCGCGCAGCTCTTGCTGCGATAACTGCCCGAGCATGGCGCGGCTGCCGAAATGACTTTTGTGTGGCCCGGAAAACCAGCTGCTGCCTTCCTCGGCCCGAAACGCCACGACGGCAAGGTCAGCGCGCGGCACGACCCCCGCACTGCGCATCGCGTGCACGACCGCCAGCCCCGCCACTACGCCGGCCGCACCGTCATAATTGCCGCCGTCGGGGACAGCATCCAGGTGCGACCCGGTCATCCAGCCAGGCGCCTGGCGATCCGAGCCCGGCAGTGTCATGATGAGGTTGCCGGCACCATCCACGCGAACTTCCAGATCGAGCTCGCGCGCAGCCTGCGCCATCAGGTCGTGCGCCCGCTGCTCGCCCTCGCCATAACAAGGGCGCAGGATCGATCCGTCAACCGTGGTGACCTTCCTGAGCAGATCAAGGAGTGCCGCACCATACGCGGCGCTCTGGTTCCAGCCGGCAAGCGCTTGGACGGCCATGTCAGATACAGGCTCCGGACTGCACGTAGTGCCGCGCGATTTCGCTGCCCGTGGCGAACCACACCTGATCATGACTCTTGATGTACTTGAGCGCCGACTCCAGGCCCTTGATCCGGTGCGGCACGCCGATAATGAACGGGTGCAGGCAAATGGCCATCACCCGCCCGTTCTGCGCACCCTCCTCGTAAAGCACGTCGAACTGCTTGCGGATCAACGCCTCGAAATCATCGATCGATCCATTGCGGTAGTAGATGAACGGCGAGTCGTTGACTTCGTAGGAGTAGGGAACCGACACGATCTTCCGGTCGTTCACGGTCATCATGTAGGGCTGGTCGTCGTTCACCCAGTCAGCAACGTACTCGAATCCCTCGTCGATCAGGTAATCCAGCGTATGCCAGGTCTCGGCGAGCGCCGCGCCAAGCCAGCCGACGGGTCGCGTGCCTGCCGTTTCCGCGATCTGCGCGACACAGTTGCGGATCGTCTTCAACTCGGTCTCCGGATCCATCTCCGTCAACCGACGGGTGTTGGTCTCGTTGTGGCCCAGAAACTCCCATCCAAGCTCAACCCCCGCCTTCACGATTTGCGGATGATGAAGACAGACGTCCGAATTCAGTGTCGCTGACGCACGGATGCCGAGCTTGCTCATGACATCCATGATGCGCCAGATGCCCACGCGGTTGCCGTAGTCGCGCTGGCCCCAGGGCCGCACAGTTGGCGCCTTGCCCTTGGCCTCGAACGCGTGCCCGGCCAGCCCATGCGTGAGCGGGAAAAACTCGATGTTCGGAATCACCCACACGGCGACGCGTGCATTGCCGGGCCAGGTAAGCTTGGGGCGCTGGTTGATGGGAACGTAGGGGAACGGGCCGTAATCGGAAATTTCCATGATTTGAGTCTCTTGTGTCAGCAACGTTGAAATCTTCAATCCACCTTGGCGCCTGAATCCTGCACGACCTTGGCCCAGCGCACGATATCGGCCCTGAGTACCTTGTCGAACGCCTCAGGCGTGGAGCCGACAGGCGCCACGCCCAGCACGGCCATCTGCTTGCGCACATCTTCCTGCTTGACGAACGCTGCGATCGCCGCGCTGAGTTTCTGAACGATGGGCGCAGGCGTACCGGCGGGTGCAAAGACGCCGAACCAGCCAACCGCGTCGAATCCCGGAACCGTCTCGGCGATCGATGGCACATCCGGATAGGCAGGCGAGCGCTGCGGTGACGAAATGCCGAGGATGCGCACATTGCCCGCCTGAATATGCGGGTAGGCCGCCGCGATGTCGGCGAACGTCACCTGCACCCGGCCGGCAATCAGGTCGGGGAAAACCACGCCAGTCCCCTTGTAGGGTGCGTGCACGAACTTGGTGCCGGTCATCAACTGGAACAACTCGCCGGTCAGGTGCGGCATGCCGCCGTTACCGGAGGAGGCCATGGTCAGTTCGCCCGGCTTGCTCTTGGCGAGAGCGATGAACTCCTGCACCGTCTTCACGGGGAGATCCTTGCTGACCAGCATCAGATAGGGCGATTCACCGACCAGGCTCACCGGAGTGAAGTCCTTGATGGGATCGTAGGCAAGGTTCTTGAACAGAGCCGGGTTGATCGCATGGGCGCCGGTTCCGCTGGTAATCAGGGTATAGCCATCCGGGGGTGATTTGGCCACCACGGTCGTACCGACCGCGCCGCCCCCGCCCGCCCGATTTTCGACGACCACGGTGACGCCCAGCGCGTCCATAATTCCCTTGGCCGCGAGCCGCCCGAGAATGTCGGTACCTCCGCCCGGCGCAAAGGCAACGATCATTCTGATCGGTTGACTCGGATATTCATCAGCAATCACGGTGGCGCTTGCGCCCAGGCCGCAAGCTGCCACGAGCCCCACGACAGCTGCGCGCAATACGCTGCGCCGCTGTGCGATACATAGGTGTGCCTTCATGATTCAGTTTCTCCGAAAAAATCGATCAGCCAGTTGCTCCGCAGGGCCCCATGGCACAAGCTCAGTCTGGCGCACGGCGAAAATCCCCAAGCACCGTTGCGGCCGCGTCGACATCATCCGCGTTGTTATAGAAGTGCAGCGAAAACCGCAGGTAGCGGCCACGCAGCGCGGCGATCACATTGCGCGACTTCATGAACGCGTAGAGCCTGTCAGGCTGTGACTTGGTCGCGGGCTGGGAAACATCCACACAGACGATATTCGCGAGCGTCGCTGCCTCGTGCATCATTGGCTCTATCCCCTGGGCGCGCAGCGCAGCGACCAGGCGTGCCGCAAGCGAGGACACGTGCGCATCGATCGCATGGGTTCCCTGCTCCAGGATGATGGCCATGGCGTGCGCCGTCAGATTGGCGGCCAGAAAGTTGTAATTCCCGACGTCAAATCGCAGCGCAGCGCGCCTGAACCGGATCGGGCCCGGATCGTAGTCGGCCTCATGCGTCTTTTCGATATCCACCCCGAAGCGCGCGAGTGCCGTTGGTGTCATGCGCTCGGCGACCGCCTCGCGCATGTAGAGAAAGCCCATGCCGTAGAGCGAACACAGGCCCTTCTGCGTGCTGGCCGCCAGCATGTCGATATGCTGGGCAGCGACGTCGACGTGCGTGATACCGACCGTCTGCGCGGCATCGACCACAAGCAGCGCACCGTGCGCGCGACACGCGCGCCCGATGCGCTCAAGATCAGTGCGGAACCCCGGCCGGAACGTCGTTGCCGATAGCGCGACGACACGCACCTTCGGCGCCAGGCGGGCGATCATCGCATCGATTGGCATGACGCCCAGGACATCCGGGATATCGACGACGCGCACGCCCAGACGCTCGAGATTTCGCCAGGGATAGAGGTTGTTCGGGTGTTCGAGCGTTGAACAGACGATCACCTCATCACCCGGCTGCCATTCGATCGCCGTGGCAATGATGTTCAACCCTTCGGACACGTTCTTGGTGATCGCCACCTCGGCCGCCCCTGCACCGATAAGCTGGGCAAAGCGGCTGCGGGCGAGCTCCACAAGCTCGAAATACCGCGCCTTATCCGCGCGGCCCAAGACGCGGGCCATGAGGTGCTCCTGCGCCACGGCCAGGGAGGACTCGGGCAGCAACCCGCGGCTCGCGACATCGAGATACGCCGACTGTCCGGCCCCCGGAAACAGTTTGCGAACCGCCAGCGAAACGTCTTGGGTCATGAATGGCCTCTGTTGAAGTAAATGTTTTTCATGCGCGGCTCACCAGGATCCGGGATTCGAAACGGCTGAGCAGTCGCACCAGCGGCCACATCAGCAAAAAGTAAATCACAGCCGCGGCGAACAGCGGCGTCGGGTTGTAGGTGCTGCCCTGCGCCAGCCGGGCCATGCGCAGCAGATCCGGCAAAGCCACGACGCTTGCGAGCGCGGTCATCTTCATGACCTCGAGCGTGTTGCTGACCAGGTCCGGCAATACGTTGCGCAACGCCTGGGGAATGACAACATGGACGAGCGCCTGCAAACGGGTCAACCCCGTCGACCGCGCTGCTTCGGTCTGGCCTCGCCCGATGCTCTCGATTCCCGCGCGAAATATTTCCCCATAGTATGCCGAAGTATTGAGCAGGAAAGCCAGCGCGACCGCCGCGACCCCCGGGATGTTCACGCCCAGCATCGGCAGCGCGTAGTACACAAAAATCAGCAGTACCAGCGGGGGAAAGGCGCGGAAGAAGTCGATGTAGATCATCAGCAGGATGTTGAGCCAGCGCAGACCAAGCTTGCCAAGCAACGCGACGGCGAGCCCGCCGCACAATCCAAGCGGCACGACCAGCAGGCACAACTCGACGGTCATCCAGAAGCCCTGGAGCAGGTAGGGCCAGGACTCACGCAGGACTTCGGGATTGGCGAAGTTCTCGATCAGTTCATGCATGCGCGGCTCCGCGCGCCTGGAACGCCATCAGCGTCTCCACGCAAAGCGCCGCTCGACCCAGCGGCTGAAAACGACGAGCGGAACGAAAATCGCCAGGTAGGCAAATGCCGCCATGGTGATCGGCGTGGTATTGGCGCTATAGGCCTGCGCGGTCGCTGCGTTCGCAAGGATCTCCTCGACCGCGACAACGGAGGCGATCGCGGTCATCTTGGTGATCGCGATGGTGCGATTCGTGAGCGACGGAATGGTCATGCGCACGGCCTGAGGCAGGACGACGAAACCCAGGGTCTGCAGGTAGGTCAGCCCGGTGGACCGGGACGCTTCCCACTGACCCTTGTCCACGGACAGGATCCCGGCCCAGAAGGTCTCTTCGGCGAAGGCCGCCAGCGAGAACGCCAGGGTCGCCCATGTGGCGACGAAGCCGCTGATTTCGATATCGACGAACGGCAGGGCGAAATAGACCAGCACCAGGGTCACGAGCGGCGGCAATGCGCGAAGGACGTCGGCGAACGCGATGATCAGCCAGGTAAAAGGACGGATTTGCAGTGCCCGCAGGATCGCGAGGCCAAGACCCAGCAGCAGGCCGCTCACGACGATGAGCACGCCGAGTTCGATCGTCACCACCGCGCCCCGCAGGATATCGGGCCAGTACCGGGCGGCGATCACCGGGTTGAAGAAATTTTCGACGATCGTCGATGACATGGCCTGCCCTAGTGCCCGTCGACCGCGCGCAGGAACTCGCGCGTACGGTCGGCCGCAGGGCTTGTGAACAGGATCTCTGGCGGCCCCTGCTCGATGATGCGCCCGCCATCCATAAAGATCACGCGGTCCGCTGCCTCGCGCGCAAAGCGCATCTCGTGACTGACCACCACCATCGTCATGCCCATCGTGCGCAAGTCGCGCATCACCGCCAGCACGCTGCCGACAAGCTCCGGGTCGAGCGCGCTGGTCGGCTCGTCGAACAGCATGATCTTCGGCGAAAGCGCAAGCGCGCGGGCGATCGCCACGCGTTGCTGCTGACCGCCAGAGAGTTGCGACGGAAAAGCGTTCTCCTTGTGAAGCAACCCGACCTGATCGAGCGCACGGCGCGCCCGCGTATCGGCGGCTTCCTGCGACATGCCCTGCACCCGACGCAGCGCGAGCGTCACGTTGCCGCGCGCGGTCATGTGCGGATACAAATTGAATGACTGGAACACCATGCCGATCTTCTGCCGGATGGCGTTGAGGTTCACGCCCGGCGCCCCGATATCGACGCCCTCGACCAGCACGCGGCCTGAGTCATATTCCTCCAGGCGATTGCAGCAGCGCAGCAGCGTGCTCTTGCCGGAACCCGAGGGCCCGATGATGAAGACGAGTTCTTCGGGCTGCACCGAGAGATCGATATCCTTCAATACGTGCAGCGCGCCGAAAGACTTGTTCAGACCGGCGACCTCCAGGATCGGCCGGGACGCCGCGTCCTGCGGCGCCCCGACGACCGTTGATCCTTCAGGGAGGGAGATCACATCCGCGGCGCCGGCGTGACCAGCGCTCAATTGCACTTGGGGGTGTGTTCGGTCGGGTCAAAGCCGGGCATGCCGGGCTCGCCGTATCCGGGCTTGACTTGCCGCGCTACGGCGTTGGGGCCTGCCTCGACGCCGAGCCACTTGGCCTGCAAGCGCGCAATCGTCCCATCAAGCTTCATGCACTCGAGCGCTACCTCGATCTGGTTGCGCAACGCCGCGTCATCCTTGCGAAACACCATGCCCTTGTTCTGGCCGGATTCGATGATGAGCGATCCGACCAGGCGCGGGTTCTTCGTTGCGGTCCATGCCGTCGCCCCGGTGCTGGCAAGATTGGCGTAGGCACGCTTTGCGAGCACCGCCTGCACCGCATCCTCGTTCTTTGCGTAGCGCTCGACCTTCCAGCCGTACTGCTCGGCGCGATCCGTCACCCATTTGTCATACGTGTTGCCCTGATTGACCGCAATCACCTTGCCCTTGAGATCTTCGAGCTTGGTGATGGGCGCCGATGACTTCAGGATCAGGAACCGGTAATCGTTCTCGTGATCGCCTTCGGTGAAGAGAACCGACTCGGCCCGCTCAGGGGTAATGACGGTCGACGCCATGATGAACTCAAACCGCTTGGCGTTGAGCCCGGCAAAAATACCCGACCACTGCTGATCGACGAGCTGGTAACCCGGACGTCCGATGCGCCGCGCAAGTTCCGCCAGGCGCTCAACGTCGAAGCCATCGTACGTGCCATCGGGCTTGGCGATGATGTATGGCGCGTTGCCGACGTCGGCTCCGGCGACAAGTGGTCCGGTTTCGGCACGGGTCTGAACGACGGAAAGGCTTGCAATGACCAGAGCGGCCAGCGCAACACGCGCCAGAATCCGGGCACGAACGATCGGGGTGCAGCACAATGCGAACATCGGGAACTCCTGCTGGTTTTGGGCCATGACCGCAACGAGGCGCACCCGGGCACGGTGCGCACGACATCATTTTTTGTTATGGGACGAGTCCCTGTCAATACATCCTTGCGCATTTGCGGGCGGAATGCAAGACTTCCGGCAAGGTAACCTCTGCCTGGCGCATCGCATTCTGCGGCGTCAGCCCCAGATCCACGAAAGGGTGACGACATGCGCAGTTTTTCCCATCGCTGGCTTTCGCTGCTGCTCGCCCCGCTTTGGTGCATGAGTTGCGCACCCGCCACAAGCGCCGATTTTCCGTCCCGCCCCATCGTCATCATCGTTCCCTTTGCCGCAGGCGGAAGCTCGGACGTGCTCGCGCGATTGATCGGGCAGCGCCTGGGCGAAAACCTCGGCGTATCGGTCGTGGTCGAGAATAAGCCCGGGGCTGGCGCCACCATTGGCACGGGGCTGGTTGCGAAGGCGCCAGGCGATGGCCATACAGCGCTCCTGGCCGATACGGCCCAGACAGTCGCGCCGGCGATGTACAAGTCGTTGCCCTACGACGCCGTGGGCGACTTCAAGGCCGCAGGCATGGTGGGCACGAGTCCCGCCATGCTTTTCGCGGGCCCCAAGTCTGCGGCAAAGACGGTGGCCGATCTGCGCACCATCGCCCGCGACGATCCGGCCGGCCTGTCGATTGGCACCGGGGCGGGTACGGCAAGCCATCTGACGGCCGAATTGTTCCAGATCCGGTCAGGTATCCCCCTGAACATCGTCCCCTACAAGGGCGCTGCGCAAGCGATGACGGATGTGCTGTCCCGCAACATCGACCTCGTCTTCACCAATCCGGCCTCGGCGAGCCAGAACCTGAAGGCGGGCCTGATCCGCGCCATCGGGACCTCGGGCGCGGCACGCGACCCGGGCTTTCCCGACACGCCGACCTTCCGGGAGCAGGGGGTCGACGGAATGGACGTTTCATACTGGTTCGCCGTGCTGCTCCCCGCCACGACACCAGAGGCAATCCGCCAGCGATGGGCCGCCGAACTCAGGCGCGTGCTCGCGGCACCCGACCTGACGCGCAAACTCGTCGATCTCGGTCTGACGCTGTCGGACATGACACCCGAACAGGTCGACCAGTTCCTCGCAAGCGATGCGGCCAAGTGGAGGCAAGTAGTTTCGACTGCGGGAATCAAACCCGAATAGGCGACGTGCCGTGCCGAGTGCAGAACATCAAACGACGCCTGCTCATGACGCGCCGCGTCAAGGGCAAACCCTAACGACTTCTGCCTTGATTTCCTGATCGGGCAGTTTATGCTGAACCACCTCTGGGGACCGACCGGCAAAGACCGCGGCCCTGAAGCCGGGCGCACCAATTACCGCACATACTCTGTTAACGACAAGCATGGTCGACTCAGGCGTGCGCCCGCCAACAACGAACGATAACGAGCAGACAGCAGCAAATGAACATCGCACAACCCTTCCTGATCCGCGCCAGGCGCGACCCGGAACTCAGCGCACTGACGTCGGCAGGCAGAACCTTCACATTCGGGGAAATGGCGACCCGGGTCCATGGGCTGGCGGGTGGCCTGCGCGGCACGCTCGGCTTGCCTCGCGGCGCCCGGGTCCTGCTCTACATGGAAAACCGCAGTCAGTTCATCGAATCGTTTTTCGGAATCTGGACAGCCGGGTTGTGTGCGGTACCGGTCAATGCCAAGCTACACCCGCGCGAAGTCATGCCGATCGCGACCGACTCGGGCGCCGGCGTGATCATCACCAGCTCCACGCTGCTCGAAGGCCTGGTCCAGGAGCTCGCAACCCAGCCGATCAATCCGCGCGTCATCGTCAGCGACAGCGACGAGTATGAGCGGCTCACCACTGCGCCGCCGATCGCCTGCGAGGAGATGGAACCCGACGACCTGGCCTGGATCTTCTACACCAGCGGGACAACGGGTGTCCCGAAGGGCGCGATGCTGTCGCACCGCAACCTGATGACGATGAGTCTGCAATACGGACCGGACATCGAGCAGGTCCTTCCCGGCCAGACCATGCTTCATGTGGCCCCGCTGTCGCACGGCGCCGGCCTCTATGCGCTGCCGCACCTGTTCGCTGGCGGCCACCAGGTGATCGAACCGTCGTTTTCGACAGACGTCGTATTCGAGGCACTGCAGCGCTATCCCCAGGTCTCGATGTTTGCCGCGCCGACCATGCTGTCGCGGATGATCCGGTCGGCACAGGGAATCGCCAACCCCGCCGGCAACCTGTCGACCTGCTTTTATGGCGGCGGCCCGATGTACGTCAGCGACCTGATCGAAACGCTCGATCTGCTGGGGCCGCGGCTAGTGCAGATTTACGGACAGGGCGAAAGCCCGATGACCATCGCGAGCCTCTCCAAGCGCGATCACGAGGGCCCGCGCGATGCAGCACACCTGGCACGCCTGGGGTCGTGCGGCACTGCGCGCACTGGTGTCGAATTCCGCGTCGTCGACGAGGCGGGACGAGACGCACCCCTGGGCGAACTCGGCGAGATCATCACGCGAAGCGACACGCGCATGCTGGGATACTGGAACAACGAAAAGGCGACCGCCGCCGCGATTCGCGACGGTTGGCTGTGGACAGGCGACATCGGCACCGTGGACGACCGTGGATTCCTCACCCTGCGCGACAGATCGAAAGACATGATCATCCGCGGTGGAACCAACATCTACCCGCGCGAGATTGAGGAGGTGCTCCTGCGGCACCCCGCGTTGCTGGAAGTATCGGTCGTCGGCCGGGCGAATCCGGACCTGGGCGAGGAGCCCGTCGCCTTCGTCGTCGTCAAGGAGGGCATGACCGTCACGCCGGAAGACATGGACGCCATGTGCCTTGACAACATGGCGCGATTCAAGCGGCCGCGCGAGTATTTCTACAGCGACAATCTGCCGAAAAACAACTACGGCAAGATCCTCAAGACCGAACTGCGCAAGTTGCTGAAGAAGGAAGATGCGTGATGAGAGACGTCTACGTGGCCGGCATCGGCTCGACGAGCTTTGGCAAGCATGTCGCTACGCCGATCGAGTCGCTGGCCGTCGAAGCGGCAGCGCGCGCGCTCGTCGAGTCGGGCATCGACCGGGCCGACATCGGAGCGCTCTATCTGGGCAACTTCATCAGCGGGCCGCTCAATGGCAAGGAAGTGCTCGCCGGCATCGTCGGCGAGCGCCTGGGCCTGCAGAACATTCCGTGCACAAAGGTCGAGGGCGCATGCGCCTCTGGCGGCATCGCGTTTCGGCACGCCTGGATCGCGGTGGCGAGCGGCATGTGCAAGGCGGCGATCGTCGTCGGCGTTGAAAAAATGACGCACGCGTCCACGGCGGAAGTGACCTCGGCGCTGAACTGCGCCATGGACAACGAAAACGACGGCCCCAGTGGCCTCACGTTTCCCGGGCTGTTCGGCCTGGCCTGGCGCGTTCACGCCAAAGCCTACGGCACCACGCGCGACGACGTCTCGGCAGTGGTCATCAAGAACAAGGCGAACGGGCTGAAGAATCCGCTCGCACAAATGGGCTCGGTGCTGACGCACCAACAGATCCGGGACTCGGCAATGATCGCCGATCCCCTGCAAATGTTCGACTGTTGTCCCGCCAGCGACGGCGCCGCGGCGATCGTGCTGACCTCGGCGGATTTACTGGGCCCCAGCGACCATGCGCGGGTTCGGGTGCTTGCCAGCGTGCAGACCAGCGGATCACCGCGCATCGCCAATCACCCGGACCTTTGCTCCTTCGAGGCAACCGTCAGCGCAGCGCGCAAGGCGTATGAACAATCGGGTCTCTCGCCCGCCGACATTGATCTGGTCGAACTACACGACTGCTTCTCGATTGCCGAGATCATCGACAGCGAGGATCTCGGTCTCGTGCCGCGCGGGCAAGGCGGCAAGTGGGCCGCCGAAGGCCGCACCCAGGTCGATGGAACCATTGCGATCAATCCGAGCGGCGGATTGCTCTCCAAGGGGCATCCTGTCGGCGCCACGGGTGTGGGCCAGATCTACGAAGCGGTGCGTCAGTTGCGCGGCGAGCATCCGAACCAGGTCGCCAACGCGCGCGTGGCGATGACGCACAACCTGGGCGGCACCGGCGTCGCCTGCACCGTGACCATCCTGGGAAGAGACGCATGACTGTCGCCGAACCCATCGCTTTCCACCAATGCCTTTCCTGCGGGGCGATCGACGCGGCATGCATCGACACGTGCGCGAAATGCCTGGAAACCAACATGGCGCGCATCGAGGTCGCCGGCACCGGCACGCTGGCGAGCTGGACGACGATCCGCAAGCCGCCACTTCGGTTCAAGGCGGACGGGGTGTATCACGTGGCCGTGGTCGATCTCGATTGCGGCATTCGCGTGACCGGCCGGCTTCTGCATGAAGAGGGCGACCTGATCGGCGAGCGCGTCATCGCGGTGCCCTGCGCGGCGGACAGCCACGCCTCCCCCACATTCCGTGTCTGGCGGGATGCCTGAGCCGATGCGATACACCGCCTGCCGCGCCACCATGCCGAATCCGATTCCGACCACCCCAAGGCGCGGCCCAACAGCGCCGAAAACCACCGATGCAAACATCGACCCAGGAGACTCCCGATGAAGAAATCCATCGCTCGCACGCTGCTTAACGCCACGATCGCCGCGACATTTGCCACGTGCGCCGCCCCATCGCTTGCCCAGGTCAAGGTCGGGGTCATCGAGGGCCTGAGCGGCCCACCCGCGCTCATCGATTTCGGCGAATCCTACCTGCAAGGCATCAAGCTTGCACTCAAGGACTACGAGGCCGCGGGCGGCAAGACCAAAATCGAACTCGTGATCTACGACGACGAGGCCAATCCCCAGCGCGCCGTGTCGCTGACACAGCGCTTGTTGCAGAACGACAAGGTTCCCGTGGTCATTGGCACGGTTGCCAGCGGCAACGTCCTGGCCATGGCCCCGATCATGCAGAAGGCCGGGGTGCCGCTCGTGGCGGGCCCGAGCATCGCCACCAACATCACGGCGGATTTCATCAACGAAAAGCCGAGCTATATCTTCCGCTGCTCGATGGTCGAGAAATACCAGATTGAGAAAATGCTCGACTGGGGCGCCAAGAACTTCAAGCGCATCGGGCTTGTGCACTCGACCACTGGCTACGGAAGCTTCGCGGCCAAGGAAATCGAGGCTGGGCTGAAGGCGCGCGGTGTCGAACTGGTCGCCATCGAGGCCGCAGCACCCGGGGTCAACGACCTCACCCCGCAAATGGTCAAGATGCGCGATGCCAAGGCCGAGCTCGTGCTGAATTTTCACGAGTCGTTCGAGTTGCCATTCCGTCCGCTGCCACGCCTGAACTATAAGCCGGTCATCGCCGGCAACTGGGGCCTTTCCTCCAAGATGGTGCTCGATATCGTCGGCAAGGATGCGATCGAAGGCACTGTGATGGGCCAGGCGCTTGATCTCTCGACGCCGTCGGCCAGCGCCTTTGACGAGAAGGCAAGAAGGGAATATGGCAAGGACTATCGCTGGCCCGTTGTCGCCGCGCTGGGCTATGACGCCGGGCAGATCGTCTTCAAGGCCGTCGACAAAGTCGGCAAATCGGATCCGGCCGCGATCCGCGAGGCCATCGAGAACATCGACGGGATCAAGGCGGTGTCCGCCACGCCGCCCAAGCCTTACAGCGCGTCCAACCACGAATGCCTGACCAAGGACATCGTGTTCCTGGGCGTCTGGAAGAACGGGGTCGTCACGCGCCTGGAATAAGATGCAACTCGGCAACCTCGTCCAGCTGCTGTCCGGAGGCCTCGCGATGGGGGCCATCTATATCCTCATCGCGCTTGGCCTTTACATCACGCACCTGACCACCAACCGGGTCAATTTCGGGCAAGGCGATTTCCTCATGGTGGCCGCCTTCGCGCTGCTGCTGCTGCGCAAGCTCGATTTGCCGTTGTGGGCGGCCGTGGCGGGCACCCTGGCGCTGCTTGCGGTCATGGGCTGGCTGCTCGACCGCATTGCGTTGCGCCCGCTCGACCGCAAAAAGGACTCGCCGATCGGCGCCTTCCCCTGGATCCTGACCACAGCCGGTATCGCACTGATCCTGCAAAACGTCATCCAGCTTCGCTTTGGCAAGACATCGCAATACTCGCCGCCGCTGTTCGCCAGCCAGCGCGACCAGGTCGTCCAGGTGCTCGGCGCCGGGTTGTTCCTGGAAGAGATCCTGGTGATCGTCGCGGCCGTGCTGATCGTGGCGCTCTTTTACGCGTTCATGTTCCACTCACGCTGGGGCAAGAGCATCCAGGCGGTTGCCTTCAACCCCGAAGCTGCCATGCTGCTCGGCATCAACACGAACCTGGTCAAGGTCGGCGTGTTCGTCATCGCGTCGGTGCTCGCCGCCGTGGGGGGCATTCTCATCGGACCTCTGGTCACGATCAACCCCAACATGGGGCTCATCCTCACCATCAAGGGGCTCGTGGTCGCCGCGATCGGCGGCTTTTCCAACCCGCTGGGCATCCTGATCGGGGGCGTGCTGTTCGGCGTTTTCGAATCCGCGTCCAACTATGTCGACTCGGAATTCGGCGATCTCTATCCCCTGCTCGGCGCGCTCATCATCATCGCGGTCAAGCCCTCCGGATTGTTCGGGGAGGCGCGTTCGCATGTCCGCTAAGCCCATGTCGAGCCGTGTCAGCCTGCCCCGCCTGCCGTACGCCGTGGCACTCGCGCTGTTCGCTGCCCTGCCCTGGCTGCCGGTCAATGGCTTTTACCTGTTTCTCGCGCAAACCTATTTCTACACCTGCATCGCCGTCATTGGATTGAATCTGCTGCTCGGCCTGTCAGGCCAGATGTCGCTCGGCCAGGGCGGCTTTTACGCCCTTGGCGCCTACGGGTCGGCGCTCGCGGCTCTCAAGCTGGGTTGGCCAGTGCCGCTCGCGATCCTCGCCGGCACGCTGGTCGCCGCGATCTCAGGCGGCATCGTCGGTGTGTTCGCCCTTCGCACGCGCGGTCTCTACCTGGCCATGACCACGCTCGCCGTGGGCTACATCATCAACATCCTCGCGCAGCGCTGGGTCAGCGTGACAGGCGGCGCGATGGGGATGACCAATGTGCCGCAGATGGACTTCGGGTTCCCCAAAATGGAACCCGTCGTGTTCTTTTATTTCACCGGCATTGCATTGTTCCTCGTCCAGCTTGTGTCGGACTTCATCGTCCAGAGCCGCCTGGGGCGCAACCTGCGTGCGATCCGGGAATCGGAAGTGTTCGCCGCGTCCGTAGGCGTCGAGGTCAGCCGCTGGAAGGCCGGCATTTTCGCCTACGCCGCGGCGCTGGCGGGGCTCGCCGGGGCCTGCTTCGCGCACCAGTCTGCCTACGTGGGCAGTGACGCTTTTTCGGTCAGCCTGAGCGTCGCGTTCCTGATCGCCGCCGTGGTCGGAGGCCTGGGCACCCGCAGCGGGCCGCTGCTGGGAACCGCAATCCTGATGGGGATTGTCGAGATCATCGCCGGGATCGACAAGTATGGTCTGCTGATCTATGGCGGGGTGCTGCTCGTGGTGCTGCTGGCGTTTCCCAAGGGCGCGGCGGGCATCCTCGCCGCGCTGGTCGCACGCCTGACCCGCGGCACGCACGGTGTGGCCGGCACGGCTGACGCGACGGCCCCGTTGCCTTACGTGCTCGGTCCGGCAGACACTTGCGCACTGACCCAAATACACGCGTCGCGGACATCGCTTACGATCAACGGCATCAGCAAGAGCTATTTCGGACTGAAGGCAGTCGACCGGGTCTCGGTCGACGTGCGGCCCGGCACCGTGCACGGGCTCATCGGCCCCAACGGCGCTGGCAAGTCGACCATCATCAACATGGTCGCCGGCGTCTTCGCGGCCGACGAGGGGACGATCTTCCTCGGCCCGCAGGATATCTCCTCGATGGGCATCGCCGCGCGGGCCCGGCTCGGGCTTGCGCGCACCTTCCAGAACCTCCAGTTGATCGAGGGCGTGACCGTTGTCGACAACGTGATGCTGGGCATTGCGCGCCAAGGCTCCACCTTCGCCGATTTCAGGTGCTGGATCACCGGCGGCGCGCTCGAGGGGGCTGAACGACGGGAAGCGCTGGCCATCCTTGATTTTCTTGGCATTGGCCGCCTGGCGGACCGACTCCCCGGAGAGCTTCCCTACGGCCACCGCAAACTGCTCGAGCTGGCCCGCGCGATTGCGCAGCGACCGCACGTACTGTTGCTGGACGAGCCGATTGCCGGCATCAACAGCCAGGAAGCGCTCGAGATTGCACAGGTGATCGGCAAGTTGCGCGGGCTGGGCATGACGATCCTGCTTGTGGAGCACAACATGGAGTTTGTCATGTCGGTCTGCGACGAGATCAGCGTGCTCAATTTCGGCAAGCTCATTGCACGGGGCACGCCCGGCGAAATCCAGCGCAATCCGGATGTCATCGAGGCGTACCTCGGCAGCGGGGCAAAAGCATGATCCAGGCGAAGGCGCTGTGCGCCGCCATTGGCGCCAACCAGGTGCTGCGCGATGTCAGTCTGGAGATCGCCCCGGGCGAACTCTTCGCGGTCATCGGCGCCAATGGTGCAGGAAAAACATCGCTGCTGCGCGCACTCTCCGGGCTCCTGCCGTTACAGTCGGGCGCCATTACCTTCGAAGGCCGCAATATCGCCCGGGTTCCAGCCCACCGTCTTTCGCGCAGCGGACTCGTCCACGTGCCGCAGGGCCGCCAGATCATTCCCGGCCTGACGGTACGCGACAACCTTGAGATTGGTGCCCAAAACGTCGGCCTTAGCCGCCATGCGATCGCCGCGCGCCTGGATGAGCAATGGGAACGGTTTCCCGTGCTGCGCCAGCGCCAATCGATCGATGCTGCCGCCCTTTCGGGCGGCGAGCAGCAGATGCTGGCGATCGCGCGCGGCCTGATGATGCAGCCACGTGTGCTGATGCTCGATGAGCCCTCGCTCGGGCTCGCGCCACAGATCGTGCAATTGATCATGCAAACGCTACGCGACCTTGCGGACCAGGGGCTGGCGGTGCTGCTCGTGGAGCAGGTTGCAATGCTGGCCCTGGAGGTTGCCGACCGGGCCATGGTGCTGCGCAACGGCGCCTGCGCGCTTTCCGGGCCATCGGCCGAATTGCTCGGCAGCCGTGATCTGGTCAATAGCTACCTGAGCTGACCGGGTGCGCGGCAAGCCCTGCCGTTCAGGGCGCGGACGATGTCGAGGGGCGATAGATCAGTGATGCCGCACGCTGCATGGCGGGCGGGATCGGAATCTTCTGGCCGGTCACGCGGTCGACATAGACCTGGACAAAGTATCCCTGCGCGCAGGCAGTGTCCTCGGCGTTTCGGAAAATCCCGATCTCCCAGCGCACGCTGCTGTGCCCCAGGTGCACGATGCGCAGGCCCACGCTGATCGTGTCGGGGAACGCCAGCTCCCGGATGAACCGGCATTGCGTCTCGGCCACCAGGCCGACGATGCGCTTTTCCACCAGGTCGACCACGCCCTCCCCGATCAGGAATGTGTTTACCGCCGTATCGAAGTACGAGTAATAGACGACGTTGTTGACATGGCCGTAGAGATCATTGTCCTTCCAGCGCGTCGTGATTTCTTCAAAGTGTGGAAACGCGCTGCGACGTTCTGCCGGTGCCCTGGACATTGTTGCTCCGTTATTGCTCGATGACCAAGCCCGAGGTCTGGACGACATTGCGCCAGCGCGCCAGATCGGTCTTGATTTGCTCGGCGTACTGAACGGGGGTGGTGCCCTCGGGCGTCAGCCCGTTGCGGGAGAACAGTTCGACGATATCCGGCGAACGAATGATTTCTGCCACCTGTTTCTGCAGCATGTCGACAATATCGTCCGGCGTTTTTGCCGGCGCCATCAGGCCATACCAGGAGTTGACCTCAAAGCCCGGATAGGCCTCAGAGATCGTCGGCAGATCCGGCAGCAGCGGCGAACGCTTGAGTGTGGTGACCCCGATGGCGCGCAACTGGCCCGACTTGACGTAGCTGATGGCACCCGCGATGTTCAGAAACGACATATCGATGGAACCGCCGAGCATGTCGTTGACGACCGGCGCCGCGCCCTTGTAAGGGACGTGCAGCAGCTTGATATTGGCCATGGTCGACAGGATTTCCCCCGCCAGATGGGTGGTGCTTCCCTGCCCGACCGAGCCGTAGGAAAGCTTGCCCGGGTTCGCGCGGGCGTAGTCCACGAGTTCCTTGAGATTGTGAATGGGCAGGCTCGGGCGCACCAGCAAGACCGTGGGTGCCGACACGATTTGCGTGATCGGCTTGAAATCCCTGACCGAATCGTAGGGCATGTCTTTTTGCACCGCCGGGCTGATGGTGATGGGCCCGACATGCGAAAACAGCAGCGTGTAGCCATCGGGCGCAGCCCGTGCGACGAAGGCGCAGCCGATCACGCCGTTGGCGCCCGACTTGTTTTCCATGATGATGGGTTGGCCAAGACGCTCGGAGAGCTTCTGCAGCACAGGTCGCGCCACCGTGTCGGCCGGGCCTCCCGAGGTCCACGGATTGATCACGGTGATCGGCTTGTCGGGATATCCCGCCGCAAGCGTCGCGCCCGCGGCAAGCAGGCCGCCCAGCGCGACAAGCGCGCCCAGCGCTCGGGTCAACGGGGTTCTGGTTCTCGTCACACAGGTCATCGCGCAACTCCATGCCCGGTTCGCGGGCAAGCATCGGATTGAGGAGAAATCGGTCTAGACATCGGGCTCGAACAGGGGTTCGGGGCTTGCGGCATCCCACCGCACCCGCAACCGCATGCCAGTGCGTACATCATCGGGCGCGACGTTCACGAGCCGGGTCATGAGGTGCGGCCCTTCTGCCGTCGCAACGATCGCGACAATGTAGGGAACATCCTTTTTGAACCGCTCGCTGGGCGCGCGGTAAACGACCGAATGACTGTAGAGCGTGCCCCGCCCGCTCACCGGTCGAGAGGCGATTGACGTTGCGCCGCAATGCGGGCAGGCTGGCCGGGGATAAAAATGGAATTTCCCGCACGCCTCGCAACAGGGAAGGGCAAAACCCAGCGGTCGGATTGCTTCCCAGTATGCGTTGGGCTGCATGGGTGTCGGTGTCGTGTCGCTCATCTGTTAGACCCTCGCCAGGATCGCAGTGCTGTGCAACCCGATGATGCCGCCGTTTCCATGCACCAGCGCAACCTCCGCATCCCGGACTTGACGCTCGCCGCACTCGTGACGCAACTGGCGCACCGCCTCGATCACATGGAACATTCCGCCCGCCAGTCCCGGATGGCCTGCGGACAGCAGGCCGCCATGGGTCGTGACAGGCAGCTTGCTCGAGAGCGAAATACCCTGCTGCTCGACATACGGTCCGCCCTCGCCTTTGGCGCAGAAGCCCAGGTCCTCCAGCTCGACGATCACGGTAATCGTGAAGCAGTCGTACAGCTGCGCCACGTCGATGTCGCCGGGGCGCAAGCCAGCCATCCCGAACGCGACCCGCCCGGACTGCACCGCGCCGGTGGTCGTGACATTCTGATAATCGCCGATATAGGTGTGCGAGTGCCCGTACCCTTGCCCAAGGAGCCTGACGCCGCGCGACCTGAGATCGCGTGCGCGTTCGGGGCTGGTCACCACGATGGCCGCCGCGCCATCGGACACCAGCGCGCAATCCAGAAGGCGCAGGGGCGAGGTGATCATCCTTGAATTCATGACCTCGGCGATCGTCAGCGGCTCGCGCTTTTGCGCGATCGGATTGAGCCCGGCATGCTCGCGCATCGTCACGGCGACCTGCGCCAGTTGCTCGGGCGTCGTTCCGTACTCGTGCATGTGGCGCTGGGCCACCAGCGCGTACAGCGTCGGGATCAGGGGCCCGAACGGCGCCTCGAGGTCGGGATGCGCCCAGCCGGCGTCGGCCATCTTCTGCACGGCCGACCCGCGGGAACTGAAGGACAGCAGGTTCTGGCCCGCCACGCACAGCACGGTCTGGCACTGGCCCGTTGCAACCGCCATCGCCGCATGGTGAATCATCCCCACACCGGAGGCGCCGGCGACGTCCAGTGTCGCCAGGTAGCCAGGATGGATACCGAGCGCTTCTGCCACCCTGCCGCAGGGCATCGCCCAGTTTTCGACCCGGATCGGCGTGGTGAGCAAGCCATCCACATCAGCCAGCGTGAGGCCGGCGTCATCGAGCGCGGCCAGCGCAGCCGCACGCTGCAATCCAAGCGCATCCAGATGCTCGACGCGACCGACCGGGCTCTCGCCAACGCCGCTGATGACGGCGGCAGGCGGGGCAAGGGTGGCGCCCTTCACGACAAGACCTCGCGCGCGATCAGCATGCGCATGCCAGGGGATCCCTGCGACCGCATCGAGTCCCAGGCACGCCCGGGTACCTCCCCGGTTCGGTCGATTTCCTGCGCGATGGGTTCGAGCTGCTCATCGACGAATCGGCGCACCGAAGCCCGGATTTCGGCCAGCTCAGGGGTCATCTCGATCGCAAACATCAGTGCGCTCCCTTCGGGCGGTGTTCATCGGCGGCGGTCGCGGCGAGCGCCGCGCGCGCAAGTGCTGCGATGCACTGGTCGTTGCGCCACCGCTTGTTCTGCGCGTAGGCATGCGCACCGACCTCGGTCAATTCAAGTGCGGTCTGGTCGCACAGCGTGGCGAGATCCTGCGCAGGACACACCGCGTCGATGACCCCGGCGGCGTGCGCATCACCCGCAGACAAGCGCTGCGCACGCTGGATCAGCCGTTGCACCTGGCCCTGCGCGCCACGATGCTCGAGCATCACGATGCCGACCGGCGATGGCATATCGTGCTGCGACTCCGGAAAGCTCAGCCAGGTCGCACCATTCATCACGATCTCGTCACAGGCAAGCGCAAGCATGGCACCCGCCCCCACTGCGGGCGCCTGCACAGACGCCACGAGCGGTTTGGCGAAGCGCAACAGCGCATAAAGCGTCTCCATCAGCACCTCGCGTCGACGCAACGCCGCCTGCGCCCAGGGCAACTCCGCGTATTCGCGCAGGTCGGCACCGGCCGAGAACGCCTTCGTGCCGGCGGCCGCAAGCACCGCAGCCTTCACGAACGGATCGGCCTGGCCACGCGCCAGAGCATCCTGGAGCTCCAGCTGAAGCGCCTCGTTCAGCGCGTTGGCCGCCTCAGGCCGCGCAATCGTGAGCGTCAGCACGCCGTCATTCAGAGAACTTTCGATTTTCATGTTGATCCTGCCCTGCAGCACCTGGCAAATTGGCTCATCGTCGGATTCGGCGTCATGGCACCCTCACTCCGCTGCCGACTTGCCGCGCGGAACGACCAGCGCGTCGACCACCCTGGTCCCCCGGCCGGCCGGCAGGACGCATAGCGGATTGATGTCGAGTTCGTCGAGCAGATCGCGGGCGTCGTGGGCAAGCCAGCTCACGCGCACGATCGCGTCGGCCAGTGCTTCAATATCCGCGGCGGGACGGCCCCGCGCCCCGCGCAACAACGCCGCGCCGCGCAACCCGCCGATGACGCGCAGCGCTTCGTCGTGCGAAACAGGCGGCAGGCGATGCGCGACATCGCGCATGATCTCGACGAAGATGCCGCCAAGACCCACCGTCAGCACCAGGCCAAAGGTCGGATCCCGGCTCACGCCCAGCAGCATCTCGACAGAGGAATCGACCATCTCCTGCACCACGACGCCCTCGATGTACGCATCGGGCAGGTAGGCCTTCGCACTGGCGACGATTTGCGCGTAGGCCTGCGCGACGCCCGCGGCGTCGCTCAACCCGAGCGCCACGCCGCCTGCCTCGGTCTTGTGGGGAATATCGGCTGACTGCACCTTCAGCGCGACTGACCCTGCGATCTCGCTCGCGATCTGCACGGCTTCGTGCGCGCTGGTCGCCAGGCGCTCTCGCGTGACAGGCAATCCGTACAGTGCAAGCAACCCCTTGGAGTCGACTTCTGTCATCGGTCCGTCGGCGGCCAGCAACCGTTGTCGCAAGGCTTTTGGATCAGTGCCCGCCGGGCGCTGCGGCGACGCTTGCGCAAGGCCGCGGATATGTGCCGCATAGTCCATCGCGCGCCTGAGCGACCGCATGCAGGTCAGCGCATCGGAGTACACCGCGTGCCCTTCGGCCACCAGCGCCGCATGCGTGAGCGCGGCATCGTTGCTCGCCTTGCCCGTCCAGAGCAGCGGCACCAGTTTGTCGCTTTCCGAGGCCAGCCGGGCCGTGCCGCGGATTTCAGAGGCCGGCGCGAAGGTGATGACCGGCACCAGCGCATCAACGCACGGGTCACCCAGAATCACCTCGGCCGCCAAGATGTAAGTATCCTGCTGCCCGATTGCCGCAGCAGTCAGGTCTGTCGGGTTGGAGGCTGCGCCAAAACCGGGCAACAACGCGCCAAGCGCATCGCGTGTGGCCTGGGAATACTCCGGGAACTCGATCCCCTCGGCTGCGCCGAGATCCGCCACCATGACGAGGTTGCCACCCGAAATCGCCGTCGCGGCGGCACGGTGGCCGCCGGCCAGTTTGCCCCCGCGCAGGATCATCGCGGTCTCATAAAGCTCGCGGCAATCGTCAACACGGATGATGCCCATCTGGCGCAAGGCCGCGTCGCAAACCTCGTCGGCGCCGGTGATCGCACCCGTGTGCGAGGCGGCCGCGCGGCTACCGGCTTGCGTGCGGCCGACCTTCACCATCACGATCGGCTTGCCCAGGGCATCGGCGCGGCGCGCCAGCGCGCGCAAGCGCTCGCCGTCGGCGATGCGCTCGGCCAGCATGAGCACGACCCGGGTCGAGGGCTGCTCCAGCATGAAGGCCGCGTAGTCCGTCAGATCCAGATCGCACGCGTTGCCGCAGCTCACCTGATAATTCACGCCCAGGCCCGCCTGCTGCGCGCGCCACATGACGTTGACCTGGCCCGCGCCGCCCGACTGGCTCACCACGCCCAGGTCGCCGGGAGCCGCGCGCGGCCCGGAGATCGTCGCCGTTGATGTCAGGGCGAACGCGTCGACGAAGTTCACCATTCCGTTGCAATTCGGACCCATCATTCTGATGTTGCCGGCACGCGCGATGTCCATGACGCGCTGCTGCAGCGCGCGTCCTTCGGCCTCGCCGGTCTCGGCGAATCCCGAGGTGAAGATCGTCACGAAGGGCACGCCCCGCTCGGCGCACTGCTCCAGCGTCTGCGGCACGGCTGCGGCGGGCAGAATGATGCCGACATGATCGGGGACGACAGGCAGTTGCAGAACGGAGGCGAAACAGTCACGCCCGAAAATCAAATCCCGCTTGGGGTTGACGGGGAACACACCGCCCTGGAAGCCGAAATCCAGCGTCTGGCGCATGCAGCGCCCGCCAAACTTCGACAGGTCTTCGGTTGCGCCGACCAGCGCGACGTTGCGCGGCGCGAAAAAACGGGTCAGGTCGGGAAAAGGCGATAAATCCGGGCCGTGCTGCCGGCCGCCGGGAGTCTCCTGCATGGTCTGCCTTGTCAATTGAAGTAACGGCTGTTTTTGTTTGGAGCCATTCTATGCACGCGAACTCGGGGGCGTCAACGGATCACGGACGCGGTCGATGGACGAAGTCCAGAATCTCCTGCGGTGGCGTGACATACGCCCAGCGCCTGCCCACGCCCATCCCCGTCGTGCGCTTGAGCCTGACCATCATCTCCGCATTGGCGAACGCAGCACCGATGCAATCGAGCACCGTGGCGTCATCGATCTTGTGTATCCCGTTCCAGAACAGCAATTCGCTGATCACCCCTTCGGTCGGGATAATGACGTCCGCGCCGCCTGCGACCAGCCGTCGCGCGACCGCGGTAAAGTCGTCGATGACGGCCTGAGGCACGACCATCGCCTCTTCGAGCTCCGCCTCTGTCAGCGGCCGCGTCAGCGACTCGATCTGTGTGATTCGGGCGCCCAGCGCGTGGCGCTGGACCAGGGCGCTGACGCGCTTGACCTGACTGGGCGAAATCGGAATAAGCGCAAATTTTTCCGACAGCGAACACGCCAGCAGCAACGACGCCTCGGGCATCGACACGACCGGGATATCCAGCAGCGAGCGGATCTCCGCCAGGTATGGTTCGCTATAACTGCCCAGGATGACAGCGTCGTAGCCCTCGGCGGCCGCCGTGCGGCAATAGTCGATCGCTTCCTGCTGGATCGTGTGCTTGATGTAGGGATACTTCAACAGCTCAGCGGGCGTGTAGCGCCCCCCGTACCAGTGCGTCGACGCGCCGTTGACGCGCACCTGGGTCGTCAGCTCGCACACTCGCAGCGCGTGGCGCTCGATCGAGTCGCGATACCGCGGACAGTGGTCAATGGGCACCATCGATTGGTACCAGATTTTCATGCTCATCACGCGGTCTCCTCGAACGTGCGGTGTTTCATTCTGGCTTGGCGCCCGTGACGCGCACGATTTCTGCATACTGCGGGATCTCGCGCGCGATCGTCTGCGCGAACTGGGCCGGTGTTCCGGCGATTTCCTGCAGCCCGCCTTTATCAAACAGTTGTTCGTGGACATCCGGCGCCTGCAGGGCGGCGACGATCTCGCGATGCAGGCGGTCGATGATCGCGGGCGGGGTGCCTGCGGGCGCCAGCACGCCATACCACGACACGATCTCGAATCCCGGCAGGCCGGATTCGGCGACCGTCGGCAAATTGGGCGCGGCGCGCGCGCGCGTGGGCGTCACCACGGCCAGCGCCTTGACTTTGCCCGATTCGATGTAGGGCTGCGCCGTCAGCAGGCCGCCCACCATCAACGTCACGTGGCCCGCCAGCAGATCGGACAGCGCCGGCGCAAGACCGCGGTACGGGATGTGGACCAGGTCGATCCCCGCCCGGCTCGCCAGCAGCGCGCCGGCGAGATGCCCGCCGGAACCCGGGCCAGACGACGCGTAGCTCACTTTGCCCGGATTGGCCTTCGCGTATGCAATGAGTTCCTGCACCGTGTTTGCAGGAAGCGACGGATGCGCCACCAGCACGAGCGGTATTTCAGCCACCTGCGAGATCGGGGCAAAATCCGCCTGCGGGTTGAAAGCCAGTTTGCCGTAGAGCGCCTTGTTGACCACGAGCGGGCCGTTGGTTCCCAGCAGCAGGGTGAGGCCGTCGGGCGCCGCCTTGGCAACCTCGTCAGTGCCGATGTTGCCTCCGCCGCCCGACTTGTTTTCGATCACGATCGGCTTGCCCAGCGACACCGTCAGTTTGCCGGCGATTGCGCGCGCGACCTGGTCGGCCGGGCCACCGCTCGGATACGGCACGATGAACCGGATCGGGCCGCCGGGGTAAGTCTGCGCAGCAGCGCCAGCGCTGAGCAAACAGGCAAGCGCTGCGATCGCCGTCGCGCGCCCCGCCACCTGCCTGAACGAATGTGTCATCCCCATCGCACCGCCCTCCTTTTGGTCAGGGGCCGAACGGTCTTGAGCCGCCTCGCCCTGGAATCTGCTTGCAGCGCCGCGCGTGAACCGACGCGGTCAGTCGACCGCCTTGATGCCAGCCTCGCGAATGATCCGCCCGAATGCGTCGTAATCAGCCTTGTAACGCGCGGCCATCTCGGCGGGCGATCCGCCCAGGACGCTGTAGCCGAGCGACTCAAGCTTGCTCACGTTTTCCGGGTTCGTCAGTACCTTGGCCAGGGCAGCGTTCAGTTGCGCCACGACATCCGGCGGGGTCTTGGCCGCTGCCAGCAAGCCCCACCAGATCGTCTGGTCGATCTGGGGAAAACCGCTCTCGACGAACGTTGGCACGTCGGGCACGATCGGCGCGCGCTGGGGCGCCACAAGGCCGATCGCACGAACTTTGCCGCCCTGGATCTGCCCGATCAGCGTGGCAAGCGATCCTGTGTAGACCTCGATGCGCTTGCTGGCAAGATCCGGGAACGCCTGGGCCCATCCACGGTACGGGATGATGTTGAGCTCCATCTGCCCATACTTTTGCCACAGGCGGCCGAGCAAGTCGCCCGAACTTCCCGCACCAGGCACGCCGAGCGCAATCTTGCCGGGCGCGAGTTTCGCCGCAGCCACGACATCGCCAACCGTCTTGAAGGGTGAATCCGGCAGAACCACGAACACGCTTGGCGAGGAGGCCACCAGACCAATCGGAGTGAAATCCCGGAACGTGTCATAGCTGAGCTTATCGTAGAGCCAGGGGTTCAACACCACGTTGTCCGTCTGCGCCATCACCAGCGTATGGCCGTCCGGCCGCGAACGGGCGGTCGTGTCCAGGGCAAGATTGCCGCCCGCGCCGGGCTTGTTCTCGACCACCGTCGTCCAGCCTGCAACGCTGGCCAGGCCGTTGGCCGCCAGCCTCGTGATCGTATCGGTGCCCCCGCCTGGCGGAAAGGGCGAGATCAGCGTGATCGGCCGGTCGGCAAGCCCCTGCGCCGCGGCCACGCAGGCGGAAAACGTCAGCAGCGCGGCTATCGCCAGCCTGATGGATCGCATGAGTGCTCCTTGTCTCCGATTGTTATTCGTTCCTGCAAACCTTTTTACACCAGAAGTCCCCTGCCGTCAGCGCACGTTGCTCGCGCCCCCTCCGCTTCGGGGATTACGGCTGCCTCAGGCGCCGCACTCGGTTATCCTGCGCGCATAGGCCAGGCGATTATCGGAGGGACAGGATGAAAGCGCGTTCGATCAAGCAAGGTATCTGCAGCGTTGTATTCGGGCCGCTGATGGCCCTCGTTTACAGTTTCGCATTCGCGCAGACCGCTTATCCGACACGCCCCATCACCATGATCGTGCCGTTTCCGCCCGCCGGCGTCGCCGATATCGTGGCGCGCCCCATCGCGCAGGCCATGGGGCGGGATCTTGGCCAGACCGTCGTCATCGAGAACAAGGCGGGCGCCGGAGGCGGCATCGGTATGGCGCAGGCAGCGCGCGCCGAGCCCAACGGCTACACGGTCCTGATGGCGCTATCGTCGATTGTCGTCGTTCCCGAGGCCGACAAGGTGCTGAATCGGCCCGAGATGTACCAGCTCAGCCAGCTAAAGGCCATCGCACGCTTTACCGCCGACCCGACGATCCTCGTCGTGAAAGCAGACAGCCCCTGGAAGACCTATGCGCAGTTCATGGCGTACGTGGGCGCCAATCCCGCCCGCGTCTCGTTCGGCTCATCGGGCAATTACGGATCCATGCACATCCCCATGGAGCAACTGAAAGTCGCGACCGGCGCCACCATGCTGCATGTGCCCTACACGGGCGCGGGGCCTGCGGTGACCGCGCTGCTGGCCGGGCAAGTCGACGCACTATCGACCGGGCCTTCCAGCGTCGTGCAGCAGATCCAGGCAGGCAAGCTACGCGCGCTCGCGCACTGGGGAACCGGAAGGCTTGCCGTATTGCCCGACGTTCCCAGCCTCACCGAACTGGGCGTACCGATCACCTATGCGCAATGGGCCGGCCTGTTCGTCCCGGCGCAGGTGCCGCAACCGATCGTGGACCGCCTGCGCGCCGCGGCCCGTTTCGCGGCCACCGACCCGGCAACCGTCCGAGCGCTGACCGCAGCGGGAACCGAAATCCAGTATCTCGATGGCGCGGATTTCGATCAGTACGTCAAAACGGAATCCGCTGACATGCAGAAGCTCGTGCAAATCATCGGCAAGGTGGAATAGCCCGGGCACCGGCTGACCGACGCCCGGCGCCTAGCTGGCTTCGCAGGGGTTCTCGATCTCGCCGATGCCCTCGATCGCGATGCGGACGCGGTCGCCGGGAACCAGGTAGCGCGGCGGCTTGAAACCGATTCCGACCCCGACCGGCGTACCCGTGGCGATGATGTCGCCGGGCAACAAGGTCATGCCTGCGGAAATCGTGGCAATGAGCTTGGGGATCTTGAAGATCAGGTCGCGGGTCGACGCATTCTGGCGCAACTCGCCGTTCACCCAGCAACGCACCGTGGTGTCCTGGCCGTTGCAAGCGTCAGCCGTCACCACCCAGGGGCCCATCGGGCAAAAGCTGTCGAAGCTTTTGCCCATGTGCCACTGCTTGTGGCGATGCTGCCAATCGCGCGCGGTCACGTCATTGACGATCGCGTAGCCCCAGACATGCGCCATCGCCTGCGATTCCGGGATCCGGCGGCCGCCCTCCCCGATGATCACGGCAAGCTCCGCTTCGTAGTCGATCGCGGTCGACACGTCCGACGGAATTCCGATTGGCGCGCCCGGCGCGATGACGCACTCGGGAACCTTGGTGAAGATGATCGGATCGGTGGGAATGTCGTCCCCGGGTTTGGTCACGCTGGTGTCGAAGCCGCTGCCCGCGAATTCGCGCGCGTGCTCGAAATAGTTCTTGCCAACGCAGAACACATTGCGGCGCGGCCGCGGAATCGGTGCGAGCAAGCGCACATCCGACAGCGCGTGGCGCGCGGCGTGGCCTGCGGGCAACTTGCCTGCGCGCTGCGCGTTCAGGATCGCAACGACGCCGGACTCCGAAACGTCCACGCCAAGATCCAGCTCAAGCACGGCACTGCCGTCGGCGCTGATTTCGCCGACGCGCACGGTGCTGGGTTGTCCAGACAATGTAAATGCCGCGTATTTCATGATCAGGCTTCCAGGTAAATCGATCTGCTATTTAAATTCAAAGCCGCCAGCACGACGCACATCACGCGATTGCGGGCCCGTCAGCCACTGTGCAAAATGTTCGGCCAGCGCCGGTTGCGACGATCCCGTGCAAACGCCCACGGTGTAGTCGGTCGCGAGCTCGAACTCGGGCGGCAGGTTCCCGACGAGTTCGACACCCGGCGTGTAATTGATCTCGGTGACCTGCGTGCACCCCAGCAGGCCGGGTTCATCGCACTCGGCCATTGCCTTCATCGCGGTCGCGCCATTGGGAAACTCGCGCAAGCGCGCCGCGAGCGCAGACTCCAGCCCGAGTTTGCCCAGGACGCGCCGAAAGTGAATTCCCGCCGTCGATTTGACCGTGTCCGGGCAGTAGATCGCCCTCGCCTCGCCAAAGGCCTTCGCAAGCGCAAGGGCGGTATCGACGCGCGGATGGGCATCGCCACGGCGCACGGCAATTCCCGTATGCACCAGCCCAAGCGACCGCGCGCTACCCGCAACCACATGGCCCGATCCGACCAGTTGCGCGATCAGCGTTGCCGTCAAAATCACAAGATCGCATTCGGTGCCCGCCAGCAACTGGTCGCGCATTTCGCCGACCGCGCTGAAGGTGCCATCGATCCCGCAGCCGGTCTCCCGCTCGAATGCCTCCTGCACGCCGCGAACTGCCTGCGCTGCTGCGCCACCGCTGAGTATCTTCAACCGCATTTCATTCTCCGTCGTGCTTTGATTCCCCCCCACCTGAAAGAAGAGGGATGCCGCCAACCTGATCAGTCGGGCTTCGCACCCGACAACTGGACGAGCCGCGCCCACTTGGCGACGTCCTGCACCAGGTAGTCCTTGAACTGGGCCGTTGTCATCGATAGCGGGAGGGCGCCTTTCTCGGACCACTCCTTGCGCACGCCGGGCCTGGCCACAATCTCGCGCACGGCGGCATTGAGCTTTTCCACGATCTCCTGTGGCGTGCCAGCCGGCGCCATGAGCCCGAGCCAGATGGTCGCCTCAAATCCCGCAAGCCCCGATTCGGCGATAGTCGGAAGCTCCGGGAGAATTTCCGAGCGCGCCTGACCTGTCGTGCCAATGCCGCGCACCTTGCCCGAGCGCACCTGGTCCGCCATCGTGGTGACTGCGTCGAACATCATATCGACCTGGCCGCCGAGGACGTCAGTGCGAGCCCCCGAACTTCCCTTGTAGGGAATGTGCGTGATATCGATGCCGGCCATGTACTTGAAGAGCTCGCCCGCCATGTGATACGGAGTTCCGGTGCCGGAGGACGCATAGTTCATCTGGCCGGGGCGCGCCTTGGCCAGTGCGATGAGTTCCTGGACGTTGGCCGCGGGAATTCGGGGATGCACCACGAGCACGAGATCGGAATAGTTCACCGGCGCCACGCCGACGAAATCGCGCAGCAGCGCATACGGCTTGCTCGGCACCAGCGATTCGTTGACCGTCTGGGCGTTCGACATCATCAGCAAGGTGTAGCCGTCGGGCGCCGCCTTGGCGACGAAATCGGTGCCAATGATCGAACCGGCGCCCGGCTTGTCCTCGACGATGAAGGGCTGCCCGAGAACGCCCTGCAATTGCTGCGCCATGTAGCGCGCATAGTTGTCGGCTGGCCCGCCCGCGGCGAACGGCACGATGATGCGCACGGGCTTCGAAGGATAGGATTGCGCGGCACAGCCGCCGGCGAACAGGGAAAACGCCAGCGCGACCAGCAGCGCGGCGCATTCAGGCAGTAAGCGTCTCATCATGTGCCTCCGGACAGGGTCTGCGGCCTTCGTCGGAAAGCCACTGGCGGCAATCTTAACCGAAGCATCTTTCGCCATCCCGGCGGCTTTGACAATCGAATCCCGCACGTTTATTCTTTGGAACATAATTCATATAGTCGAACGACTGTCATGTCGTCGACACGGAGACAACGTTGTCAACGCAATTCACCGACGATCAACTTGCGGTCCGTGACCTGATCCGCCGCGTGGCGCGCGAGAAGGTCGCCGCGAGGGCCGACGAAATCGACCGGACGGCCGTTTACCCGCAAGATATGTTCGACATGCTGCGCGAACTCGGTCTCTTCACGTTGCCGTTTCCAGCAGAATATGGTGGCATGAACAGCATGGTGGCGGCCTGCCTCGCCATCGAGGAGTTCGGGCGTGTCTGCTACAACACCGCCTATCTGCTGCTGCTTCAGTGGGTGCCCTTTGGCGCCATTCTCGCGGGCGGCACGGCCGAACAGAAGCAGCGCTTGCTGCCGGGCCTGGCCTCGGGGGCATTGCGTGGCGCGATCGCGACCACCGAGCCGCAAAGCGGCTCGGACGTGGCTGGCATCAAGACACGCGCCGTGGCGGCGCCCGGCGGCTATCGTCTCTCGGGCAGCAAGATCTGGTGCACCAATGCGTCGGTCGCGGATTTCGTGCTGGTCGCCGCAAAGACGGCCGACGATGCTTCGTCGGCCAGCATCAACCTGTTCATCGTTGCAACCGACAGCAAGGGCTTCGAGATTGGCCGTAAGGAAGACAAGATGGGCGCGCGCGGCGTCCCCTCGTGTCCGCTGTTCCTCGACGACGTGTTCGTCGCCGAAGACTGCCGGCTCGGCGATGCCGGCAACGGCTTCAAGGTCGTGATGGAGGCCTTCAACAAGAGCCGCCCGCTGATTGGCGCACGCGGCGTCGGGCTATCGCAGGGCGCCCTCGACCACGCCAGCGCCTACGTCCAGAACCGGGTCGCGTTCGGTCAGCGCATCAGCGATTTCCAGGGCATCCGCTGGATGCTCGCCGACATGGCGATCCAGACAGAGGCGGCGCGCAACATCGTCTACAAAGCGGCGGCGATGGTCGACGCGGGCGTGGCCGGCAGCGAGCTTGCGCCGATCGCCGCGATGGCCAAGTGCTTCGCGACCGATACCGCGATGAAGGTCGCGACCGACGCCGTCCAGCTCTTTGGCGCCTCGGGCATATCGAACGAATACCCGATCAATCGCTATTTCCGCGATGCGAAAGTGCTGCAGATCATCGAAGGAACCAACCAGATCCAGCGCAACATCATCGCCAACCACCTGCTCGGTCGCGCGGGGCGCTAACGCCCCCGCGCCCTGCCGGATTCAATGTCACTACCAGGAGATTCAGGATGGAAACAGTCGGACTCGGCCTCTACTTCGAGGACTTGCCCGTCGGCAGGCAGTTCAAGACCCTGTCGCGCACGATCCAGGATGCCGATATCTGCGCGTTCTGCAACGTGATCCACATGACGGAGGTCCTGTTCACCGACATGGAATTCCTCAAGAACGAGTCCGACATCAAGGGTCGCCTCGCGCCCGGTGCGCTGAGCTATTGCTTCGCCGAGGGATTGCTTGCGCAGTCCACGATGCAGAAGACCGGCTATGCCTTTCTCAATATGGAGCTCAATATCGAGAACCCAGCGTTTGCCGGGGACACGATTCATGTGGAGTGCGAGGTCGTGGAGTCCAGGCTCTCGGCAAGCCGGCCCGGACGCGGCCTCGTGCGCACCCGCAACAAGGTCATCAATCAGAACGGCAAGGTTGTGCTGACCTACACCCCGCTGCGCATGGTCAAGTGCCGGGGCGACAAGGCAGCATCGTGACCCACGCCTTCGGAGAAGCAGGCAGCGGCCCGCTCGCGGGCGTGCGTGTCCTTGACCTCACGATCAATGTGCTCGGGCCGGTCGCGACCCAGCAACTCGGCGACATGGGCGCGAGCGTGATCAAGGTCGAGCCCCCGGAAGGCGATCCGATGCGTGACAACGGGCCTGGTCGCAATCCCCATATGTCGGCGCTCTTCCTGAACCTGAACCGCAACAAGCGCAGCATCCGGCTGGATCTGAAGCAACCTGCGCAGCGCGAGGCGTTGTTCAAGCTCGCCGGCGACGCCGATGTGCTCGTGCACAGCATGCGGTCCAATGCCGCGATGCGACTGGGCCTGGACTACCCGACCCTGCACGCGCGGTTTCCCAGGCTGATTTATGCGAGCGCCCCGGGCTACAGCCCGGACGGCCCCTATCGCGACCGGCCCGCCTATGACGACGTCATCCAGGGCGAAAGCGGCGTCGCGGGGCTCGTCCAGGCGTCCGCGGGCGTACCGGCATACTTTCCTACCGTGCTTGCGGACAAACTGTGCGGCGTCTACCTGGCATCGGCCATCGGCATGGCGCTCTACAGCCGCGATCGCACGGGGCACGGCCAGGAGGTGCAGATACCGATGTTCGAGACCATGGTGTCGTTCAACCTCATGGAGCACCTGTGGACTTCGACCTTCGGTGCTGAAGGCCGCCCGGGCTACGCGCGCGCGCTTTCAAAGCATCGGCGCCCCTATGCAACGCTCGACGGCTATATCTGCCTGATGGCGGTCAACGACGCGCAGTGGAAGAGATTGCTCGCCGCGCTTGAGCGACCCGAGCTCGCTGCGGACGAGCGCTTCTCGACCCTGATGGCACGCACGGCCAACATCGACGCGCTCTACGAGATCGTCGCGCATCAAATCACCCTGCGCTCGACAGCGCACTGGCATGCACGGCTCGACGAGGCCGATATCCCGAACGCGCCGATGAACACGCTGGCGGATCTGCCGAACCATCCCTATTTGAACGACACCGGCTTCTTCGAGCGGTATGAGCACCACAGCGAGGGAACGCTGGTACGCACCGCCGTGCCCCAGCGCTTTTCCGAAACGCCGCCCGCGGTGCGTTACGGGGCTCCGGGCCTGGGCGAGCACAATACGGATGTCCTGCGCACACTGGGCTACGACGATGACGCCATCCGCGCGATGTCGGGCGCAGTCTCCGGGGTGCCAGCGGATTCAAAAGGCTAGCCGGCGCCCAAGGGCACCGGACGTTGATCAAGGACGCGACAGTCCTCGTCCTTTAGGGCGAGGTGAACGTCAACACAGGAGAAATTGATGCACGGATTATCGGAAAAAGTCGTCATCGTGACCGGTGGCGCGGGCGGCATCGGATCCGCGGTCTGCCGCCGCTTCGCGGCCGAGGGTGCGAGCGTGGCGGTGTTTGACCTGAACGCTGCTGCGGCGGAAAAGCTCGCCGCAGAGCTGTCGGCAACGGGCGCGAAGGTGCGCGGGTACGCGGTCGACATCGCCAGCGGGGATCGCGTGGAGGCCGCCGTGGCAGAAGTCGAAGCCGATCTCGGCCCGATTGATATCCTGGTCAATAACGCCGGCTGGGACTATGGCGGGCGTTTTATCGACAGCGATCCTGCCATCTGGGAAAAGATCATCGCAATCAATCTCGTCGGGCCGCTGAACATGCACCGCGCGGTGCTCAAGCGCATGAGCGCACGCGGGCGCGGGCGGGTCGTCAACGTGTCGTCTGACGCTGGCCGGGTGGGCTCCTCCGGCGAGGCGGTCTATTCCGCCTGCAAAGGCGGCATCATATCGTTCTCGAAAACGATGGCGCGGGAAATGGCGCGCAAGCAGATCAACGTCAATGTGGTCTGCCCGGGCCCGACCGACACCGCGCTTTTCCGGGATTTCGCGGGTGAAGGTGAAAGCGCCGAAAAGCTCAAGGGCGCGCTCACCAAGGCGATTCCGTTCGGCCGGCTCGGGCAGCCGGACGACCTCGTCGGCGCGATCTGTTTTCTCGCCAGCGACGAAGCGGCTTTCATTACCGGACAGGTCATCAGCGTGTCCGGCGGCCTGACGATGGCCGGCTAAAGGGAGAGGCGACATGCAACGACTTCGAAGGCTTGTAGTGGGCCTGCTGTGCGGGCTGGGGCTCTGTGCCGCGGGGGCGACGCTGGCGCAATCTCCCGTGACAGCGGCATCGGCATCGGCATCGGCAGGAACCTATCCCGATCATCCCATTCGCATCGTGATCGGGTTCGCGGCGGGCGGCGGCACCGATGCCGTGCTGCGCTCGATCGCGAGCAAGCTGTCGGAAAGCCTCGGGGTCTCTGTGTTCGTCGACAACAAGCCCGGGGCCAACGGCAACATCGCGAACGACATTGTCGCCAAAGCCCCGGCCGACGGGTATACGCTGCTCTACAACACCTCATCGATGGTGCTCAGCCCGCACCTGTACGCCAAGCTGACCTACAACTTCGAGACCGAGCTCACGCCGATCGCATTGACGGCCAACATCCCCCTTGCGCTTGTGGTGCCGCTCACGGTGCCAGTCAGCAACATGGCGGAGTTCATTGCCTATCTGAAGCAGAATCCGGACAAGGTGAACTATGCCTCGGCCGGTAACGGCAACGTGACGCACCTGGCCACGATCCAGATGCTGATGAGCACGGGCACGCAGGCGATCCACGTTCCCTACCGCAGCGAAGCGCCGGCGCTCACCGACGTCATGGGTGGCCAGGTGCAGTTCTACCTCGGCACGGCCAACGCGCTGATACCGCTGATCCGCCAGGGCCGCGTGCGCCCGCTTGCTGTCGGCAGCCTCAAGCGCATGGAGCAGTTGCCCGACGTGCCAACCATCTCCGAGACCATACTTCCCGGGGTGGAGTTCGGCGCCTGGTCGGGCTTCATGGCGCCCGCAAAAACGCCGCCGGAGATCATCGCCAAACTCAACGCCGAGATCAACAAGGCGCTCGCGGATCCCGCACTCCGCGCCAAGATCATTTCCACGGGCGCCGAAGTCCGCGGCTCGACCGTGGACCAGTACGCCAAGTTCCTGAAGTCCGAATACAAGCGTTGGGGCGAGGCCGTCAAGGCGGCCGATTTGAAGCCAGAATGACGTCCACGTCCGCCTTGCGAGATCCGCCGATCCGGATGCACGCGTCATGAGGCACCAGCCCGAAACCGAACTGGTTGCCGAACCGGAAAGGCGCATGGGCGGCCCGCGCTCGCTGACCCGCATACTCGGCCTTTTCGAGGTGCTTTCCGGCACCAACGCCGGGATGTCGCTCACTGAGCTGAGCGAGACCCTGGGCTCGCCAAAGAGCAGCTTGCTTCACCTGCTGCGCCCCCTGGTCTCCGAAGGCTACCTGACCCATGAAAACGGCATCTACCGGTTGGGCGCCTCGCTCTACCGGCTTGCAGCGGGCGTACTCGCGAACTGGGATTTTCCAAGGCTTGTAAGGCCCTTCATGGCCGAGCTCGCACAGCGCACCGGGGAGACCGCCCTGCTCGGTGTGCTCAACCGTGAGGCGGAGTCGCTGACCTACGTCGAGATCATCGACGGCCCGCATCCGATCCGCTACCACATCCCGGTGGGAACGACGCGCACGCTGTATGCGAGCGCTGCGGGTCGGCTGCTGCTCGCCTACGCCGATCGGGACTGGTGCCGGAGCTATCTCGCCTCAGTCATCTTCAAAGTCCGCACCGCGACCCCGATGACGCGGGCTTCCCTGCGCCGTGAGATCGAGGCGATCCGTCGCGAGGGCATGTCCTGGACGATCGACGTCTACACCAAAGGGCTCTCGGCGATCGCTGCCCCCGTATTCGACGCCGCGGGCCATTGTGTCGCCTCGCTCAGCATTGCCGGCCCGACCGACCGCGTTCGCAACGAACTCGATTCACTCAGGGAAATCGTCCGGGATGTGGCCTCCAAGGCCTCCGGCATCCTGGTTCGCTGAGCGTGATGACGCTCGGGTGCAAGAGTTTGAGTTTGAACGGCCATTCGAATGTTCTTTCATGAGAGTCCCCAGCGCAGCGTATGGAACGGTTGAACTGTGATTACGTCGGCTCTCTGCCTGATAAAAAGTAATGTGGTCAATGGAACCCCGTTGGGTTAAGCGTCTTGCTTCCTTGATTTTTTCCAACGAATTGGTACCTTTCAACTATATAACGCCATTCTGACTAGGAATATTATGTAGAGAATGCGGGACAAGAATGCCAACCCGTCCTAAGCTCACCAGCTTGCGTGCGGCCCGCGAAGAAAGGTATGCATGGATCACACAATGGAAGTCGATTTGCACGCGATCAACTGGCAGATCATCAGGATCGTTCTCGCGGGTCGTCAATGAACACGGTTATTGCCCGTCTTCCGCTATGGATCAAGTTCGCCGCCGGCGCATTGCTGATTCTGGCTGCGGCGTGGATCACCGCATTCAATGCAATCGATCGCAATTATTCCGAGTCGATCAAGTCGGTGGGGGAGCAAGTCCTAAACAAGTCTCAGATATTTGCCGCGTACTCCCTCTCGACCATCAAGCGGGTCGACCAGATTGCACGCGAGAGTCGCCTGGTTTTGGAGCACGACCAAGCCCATTTCGCGGATTTCATCCTGGAGCAGTTGACAACAATTCAGGACATTGCATTTCAAATATCAGTGATCGATAAGAACGGCATCTTGCTGTTTGCCAATAGCGATCGCTCAGGCGTCCCAATAGACCTTTCAGACAGAGAACATTTTCGTGTGCACCAGCAATCACAGGATGCTGATCATCTGTTTATCAGTCGTCCGGTCGTTGGAAAAGCCTCGGGAAAATGGTCGATTCAATTTTCCCGGCCAATTTTCAAGGACAAGCGCTTCGATGGCGTTTTGGTCGTATCGGTGGATCCCGAGCAGTTTGGCGAATTTGGCCGGACTCTGAATGTCGGTATCGACGGAGTCGCCACGATTGTGCGTGACACTGGAGAGCTTATGGCCCGCTTTCCGATCAACGCGGAGTTCTACGGCCTTGTTCTTCCCCGATCGCATCCATTTCTTGCGCCCAATGCCCCGGTGGCAGGCAGTTTCAGCGTCCTGACAATCTCCCAGGGGGTCGAGCGTATCTTTGGCTATACGCGCCTGCCTGAATATGGAGTGACAGTACTGGTTGGGGAATTAAAGGCCCATGCCCTTGCACTACACGCTACCTTTAGAGCACTTGTACTCAGTGTCACCCTCCTCCTGACGCTATTTGTGCTGACGACTGCGTATTTCCTATTCGGCAGGATCACCGAGAAGCGGCGTCAAGAAGATTCAAGGCGCATTGTGGCGTCGGTCTATGACAACAGCAGCGAAGCGATGATGCTCACCGACTCCAAGAGCGTCATC
>CAITPF010000476.1 GCA_903894155.1 uncultured beta proteobacterium
CGTCCACCTGCACATGCTGGTCTACCGCCGCGTGGTGCGCTGGGCCGCGGGCCCGGATGAGGAAATGCAAGTCAGCCAGCGTAACGCGATGACTTCGCCCTACCTCTGGATCCTGTCGTCGCTTGGCACGATCCCCGCCGTCCTGTTCTGGCAGCATGCAAACATTCTGATGGCCTTCGTGGTGGTGTTCTCGATCGCCTACATCACCCTCTATCGCTATCTGGTGCTCTTCCGGATGCCGCGCTGGCTCGTGATGCAGAAAAAGCGACGACCCTAGATGCGCGTATTGCATGTTCTGAAGACGTTTTTTCCCGACACGTACGGCGGCATTGAGCAGATGGTCCACACGCTCGTGAGCCATGCAGGCCAGGCCGGGGTCGAAAGCCGTGTGTTAGTACTCACTCCGGGGGAGCCGCGCAGGGAACGGGCTCCCGAGGGGTACGAGATCATTCGCTACCACCGCGACCTCTACGTGGCATCGACAGGGCTGTCGCTGAGTTTCCTGCGGGGTTTTCGCAAGGAAGCGGCCTGGGCCGACATCATGCATATGCACTTCCCCTGGCCGTTCGGGGATCTTGCCTACATGCTGTCGGGCATTCGCAAGCCCAGCCTGCTCAGCTACCACTCCGATGTCGTAAACCAGGTCACGCTCAACAAGCTGTATGCGCCGTTGCGCGACCGTTACATTTCGCGCATGCAGATGGTGGTTGCCGCCTCGCCGGGAATCATGCGGACAAGTCCGGTGCTTCGGCCCCTGGGCGACCGGGTTCGCCTGATCACCTACGGGATTGAGCACTTCCCGCAGGTTCATCCCGACGATCCTTCGGTGAGGCAATGGCAATCCCGGTTTGGCCCTCGGTTCTTTCTGTTCCTTGGCGCACTGCGCTACTACAAGGGACTGCATATCCTGCTCGATGCGCTCAAAGGGCGCGACTACCCGACCGTGATCGTGGGCCGCGGGCGCGAGGAGCAGGCGCTGGCTGCGCAGGCTCGGGCGCTCGGGCTGTCCAACCTGCATTTCCTGCCCGAGGTCACCAATATCGAGAAGCGCAGCATCATGCGCGCTGCCTATGGCTTTGTCTTGCCGTCGCATCTTCGGTCCGAGGCATTTGGCATTGTGCTCGCGGAGGCTGCCCAGCAAGGCACGCCAATGATTACCTGTGAGATCGGGACCGGGACAAGTTATGTCAACCAGGACGGCGAGACCGGAATGGTCGTGCCTCCTTCCGATGCGGTTAGCCTCGGGCAGGCATTGGATACGTTCTGGAACAATCCGGCCAAGGTTGCGCGCTGGGGCCAGGCAGCGCTTGCGCGATATTCGGATAATTTCAGGGCTGAAACAATGACAAACCAGTATCTGGCAATATACCGGCAGCTGCTCGAAAAGACCCAGGCGAGTTGACGTCCTTCCCGCCCTGAATGAACTGACCCTGATCCTGGGCGGGGCGTCTATTTGGCCAGCACCATGAGCGAGCTACCGCTGAGCAGTCGCGTGCACCAGTCAGGTGAGACGCTGTAGGCGAGCTTTCGCGGCCACTTCGCCATTTGCTGCCTGAAGGACTTGGCGGGCAAGTCGGCAAACGCAGTGGTGTAAAAATGATCAAGGATTTCATAGCCACAATCCACCAGCGTGGCGATGGCCGTTTCTTTTGAAAAATAGTGCAGGTGACCGAGTTCGGCCCGGGCTTTCATCATTCCGCCACGCAGAATCGAGGTCACCGATACGTCGAGCGGGATATGAAAGATCTTGTAGTGCGCTTTTGGCTGGATCTTTCGCAGAAACCCGAAATAGTCCTCGACATGTTCAAGCACGTCGAGGCACAACAGGCAATCGACGTCGAGTTCCTCATCGAGTGCGTCTTTGAGGAAAAACTGTACGCGCTCTGATGCGCGCTCCTGGCACAACGCATAAGCTTGCGGCGAAACCTCGTAGCCGCGCAGTGACGCCGCAGGATACGCAATCGCCATCTGGCGCAGGATTTCACCAGCGCCGCACCCGACCTCGCAAAACGTCCCGGGCGTAATCTGGTTCCTGCGCAGGATCCGGTCAACCTGCTTTGCCTTCCAGCGCGAATCTTCAACGCCCCAGGTCGGATTGATCGCCAGATACGAGCCATCGGTATACCGGTCGACCGATGTGCGCGACGCGTCGGGCTTAAGATTATCGTCGGTCATCTGCGGCTTTTCGATAGACTTCCACAGTGCGCGTCACACAGTCATCCCACGTGAATTGTCGGGCTCGTTTGAGTCCTCGCGACCGCAGTTGATCCGCAAAGTCCGGATCTTCCAGGAGTTCCCGCATCGCGTCCCGTATCGCCACCGTATCATTCGGATCAATGGCGATCGCCGCGTCGCCCGCGACCTCGGGGAGTGACGTGGTGTTCGAGGTGATCACCGGCACGCCTGCTGCAAATGCTTCCAGGACAGGCAACCCGAACCCTTCGGCAAGCGAGGGGAAAACCAGCCCGGTTGCCGATTTCAGAATCGGCAATAAATCCGCGTCCGGCACATGCTGCAACCATCGCACGGCCCCGGAAGACGTTTCGCCGCCGATCAGCTCGATCACATCCTCGCACTTCCAGCCGGCCCTTCCAATGATGAGCAAGGGGGCCTTCGACCTTGTGGCAGGATCAAGGGCGCGGTGCGCCAAAATGGTTCCACCGACATTTTTCCGCGGTTGAAGCGTTCCTAGTGAGACAAAAAATTGTTCAGGAAGCGCATAGGCGGATTTCACGCGTGCCAACTCGGCAGCAGGGACATCCTGATACCAGCGGTCGCTCACGCCAAGCGGGATCACGGTGATCCGGTCGGACGGTATTCCGGCCCAGCGCGTCAGCTCGGATTTTGAATACTCAGAGATGGTGATGACAGCGTCGGCCCATTGCGCTGCCCTAATCCACAACGCGTTTTTGATCGACCGGAATTCGCTGCGTAGCCATTGCGGGTGTGATAAAGGAATGGCATCCATCAGCGTGGCGACCACCGGTACGGCCGAGCACTTCGGTACGTAATGGTCCGTGGCGTGGATGAGATCGACTTGCCGCGAAAGTGATCGAATGCCCATGCAGTTGGCGCCCGTCGCCACCGACCAGGCGGCATTGACTGAATAGCGGCCAAGCGAGACGCCAGGCACGCCCGCCAGCTCAGGCGCAATCGCGCACCCGAAGGCGAACGGAACCAGGTTGACGCCAGCATCTCGCGGGATGTGATCCCAGGAAGGTTCGGCTGCCGACGGCGCGTGCATTCGCCAGAGAAGTTCGCGCGTATAGTTGCCGATCCCGTCGAGCCCGCCGCCGTTCAAACCCTTGCACAGGGCCGATACGCCGAACCCGATCTGCATTACCGGCGCTCCGTCGAAATCGCCTGGGCGAGCATCCAGGCGAGCGTTTCGCGAAACGGCCTGGGGTTCCAATCCGGCACGAAAAGTTTGAGATGGGTCGAGTCGCCACCAAGGCGCAATACCTCGTTTTCGCGCACAAAGGACTGGTTGACCTCGGCCTCGATGGTGTGGCCGGTGAGCTCGGAAGCCAGCGCCAGCGCGTCGCGCAATGAAAC
>CAITPF010000477.1 GCA_903894155.1 uncultured beta proteobacterium
GACAGCCTTTTTCTGGCTGACGAGATGACGTCAAAATATGTGTACTGTTATCGCGAGCTACTGGCAGGCGCCAGGTGATTGGCCTTTAACCGGCGCGGCGCGAACGCAGCTCAAACGATAGCGCCCGGCCGATGCGGTCCGCGTTGGCCATGATGGTCAGGGTGTGCGATTTTTCCGTGAGAATAGGCAGGCAGGCGCCGTCGACGATGTGAAGGTCGCGCTGCCGGGTGAGCTCGCCCAGGCTGTCCGTCTGGCCAATGCCGGGAGACGCGCGCATCGGCAGTGTTGCGGCATAGTGGATATCGGCGCCCGGTGTGCCGGGCCTGAAACTGCCAGGCAGGATCCATGCCCCCAGCTTGCGCATGGCACTCGTCAATTGCGATGCCGCCGAGCGGATCAGCGCGGGAACGCTTTCGTCGTAGAGGCCATCGACTTCAAGCGCGTTGTCTTTGTCCAGGCGTACCGTTGCCCGGGTGAGGTTTCCGGGCAGCGCAAGGTTCCCTGCCACGCACGAGCTCAGCAGGGCCCGCAGGGCATCAATACCATACGGCAGCGGCAGTGGCGTGAAACGCGCGAATTCCGCAACGGGAATGCCATTGGTCGAGAAGAGAGACCCGAATCCCCGCACTCCCGGCGCGCAATCCACGAGATAGGAAAGCTGGCCCAGCCCGAAGCCTTGTTGTTTTGCCGCCCCCAGATGCCGTGGAATCCACAGCATGAACGCCGACACCGGGCACGACTGTAGACCGACGGGATCCGAGATGCCGTCTGCAAGCAGCGCAAGCCGAGTCGTGGCAAGCGTGCCGGCGGCCAGGGCCACCTTGTGCGCAGTGATCGTTCGCGGTCCATCCTCGCCGTGCCCGTTGACACAGCGAACGTTGCCAGCCCAGCCAACGTGCTCGACGACGAAGCCAGGGCGGTATGTGAAGTTGGGATGGCGCATGAGCGTGCGAAGATCTTGTTCGGCACAGTAGAGCGCGCCTTGCTGGCATCCCCACAGACAGTTTCCCGAAAGATCGCATGCGCCGCGAGCCCCGCGTGCCCTGCTCAGTACGGCAACCCTGGAGCGGCCAAGACGCACGCTGCCGGCGGCGCCGGGCTTCAGGTGCCGATAGCGCTCCAGCAGTTGGGCTTGGAGTGCGTCGGCTTCAATGGGTGGATCTGCCCAGCCGTCCAGGCCGAAGTAGTCGGCGAGGTCGTCGTCGCAAGCGCCACTTAAGCCGATGCGACGGGAAACATGCGCATACGAGTCATCCATATCACCGACGGCGACGGGAAATGCACGCAGCTCGTCATGCGAGAGCCGGGCCACGCCGCACCCCCAGGCGTTGGAAAGCCCCCCCTGCGCGAGCGAGCCAATGGCGACAAACGAATCCGTGGCGCGGATGTGATTGACCCGGGAAAAATCAGCAAAGGCCTGCGCATGGGCTGGCACGCGCATTTTCGGCGACAGCGCATCCCGGCGTCTCAGCGCGTAATAGTCATCGCCCAGCATCCATCTCCACTGCGCCGGATCGGCTGCTCGCGCTGTCAGGTAAGGCTGGGAGATTGGTGGCCTGCTCGCGGCCCGACCGCCATCGACAAGCAGTACCCGCAAGCCGGCCGCAACCAGGGGGGCGGCGACCGAGACGCCCGCCGGGCCGCTGCCCACGACGAGGATGTCAGCGTCGGTTGCCATGATGTCCTGGGCGTTGCAGACCGAATGGCGCGCGCAACCATGGTGCTGCGAGAGCGCGCGCGAGTCGCCAGGCGACGGACAGTGCGACCGCCCGGGCGATCGACAGCGTGGCCACGACTGGGCTGGACGGCACCTGGCCCGTCTTGCCCAGAAACCGCAGCGCGCCCGCGGGGGAAGCTTCTGCGATTGCCAGGGCGGCGCTGAGCCGCCAGCCTGTTTCGTCGGCTTGCGGGCTGCGTGAGGCTGGCGTATCGACCACCGCGAGCGTCGCCGGGAGTCGCGTGAAAATCCCGGGCAGCCCGAGCGCCTCGCCCCCGCGAAGCTTTTCGATCACCCGCACATAACGCGCCACGATCGCCCGGTCAGGTCTGCCACCGAGGATGTAGGCCAGCATCGCCGATCCTTCGGCCGCGAGTTGCCTGCGCCGATCGTCTCCCGAGCGCGCCATCCCCGACGCGATCGGGCGCAAGACCAGGCCGAGGATGGCGAGGTCAGCGCGCGTTTCCATTGGCGACACGTCAAACAGCGATTTCAGCTTGTCCAGACCCAGCCGTCCAGCTAGCGATTTGCCCAGCAGGGAAACGCCGAGCAACACCAGAGGGGCCGGCACCGGCACACGGATCCGCGTGGCATGCACGCGCTGGCGCGCAATGGTCGCGAGAAAGCTGGTGAAGGTGACAGGCTGCGCGGATCCGAGACAAAGCACGCAGCCAGAGTCCGCAACGCGCTCCAGCGCTGCGAGTATTGCGCGCGCGAGGTCATCGACGTGGATAGGCTGGATCCGGGGCGCGGGCATAAACGCCGGGATGACAGGCAAGGCACGCACCAGGCGGACCAGCAGGCCGAAAAGACCACGCTCGGGTCCGCCATAGACTTGCCCCGGACGGATCGACACCCCGCCCGCTGCAGTGACGATCTGCTCGATAGCCCACTTGGTCTGGCCGTAGGGCGTGGGCGCATCTTGCCGGGCGACCTGACTTGAAACGAACAGCAGTCTGGCGCCAGCGCGATTAGCGGATTGGGCCAGGTGGCGGGCCGCCGTGATTTCCGTATCGGGGCTGATATCGCTCGCCGTGGTGACGGCGGCCAGATGCACGACGGCGTCGATCCCGGGCGGAATGTGAAAGGATTGGGCCTGGGCAAGGTCGAAAGCAACCCAGCCAAGGGCAGGGTTGGCGGGTCTCGATCGGGTTGCAGCGACCACGGAATGTCCAGCCCGCCCTGCGTGTTCGACAAGGCGTTCACCGACGTAGCCTGATGCCCCGGTGATGAGGATGCGCATGGCGTCAGGTCCGCCGTCGCTCGCCTGACTGCGCCGCGAGAACCGCGGTGTAGACCCCGGTGGTGGCCTGGGCACAGCGCTGCCAGGTGAACTGCCGCGCGCGGGCAAGCCCCCGCTGCCGCAAGGATTCTGCGAGCGCGCTGTCGGCCAGAAGCGACATCATCGCCTGAGCCAAAGCGTCGACATCGAGCGGATCCACCAACATTGCGGCATCGCCCGCCACTTCCGGCAGCGACGTCGTATTCGACGTGATCACGGGAACCCGCGCGGCGAACGCCTCGACGACGGGCAGCCCGAATCCTTCGGCGAGCGAGGGAAACAGCATCCCGGTTGCCTGCTTGAGCACCGGCAGCAAGTCTTCATCCGGCACGTGTTGCAGCCAGCGCACGGTGCCGGCACCCGATTCCTGGTCGATCAGGCGAAGGACATCCTCGCAACGCCATCCGGCGCGACCGATGATGACGAGCGGACAGCGGCGGCGCTCGTCGGCGGGCAGCGCGCGATGCGCCTCGATGGTCCGCGCGACGTTCTTGCGCGGCTGCAGGGTGCCGACCGAGATGAAAAAGGATTCCGACAATCCGTACTTTGCCCGAACACGATCAAGCTCCGGTCGCGCAACGTCCCGATACCAGGCGTCGCCCACGCCCAGCGGGACGACCGTGATCCTGGAAGGATCGACGCCCGTCCATCTGGCGAGCTCGGTTTTGGAATATTCGGAAATGGTGATGACCGCATCGGCCCAACGGGCGGCGCGCGACCACAGGGCGTTCTTGACCGACCTGAACTCGCTGCGCAGCCAATGGGGATGCGATAGGGGGATGGCATCCATGAGCGTTGCGACGACCGGCACTGCGGCACACTTTGGCACGTAGTGGTCCGTTGCGTGGATCAGGTCGACTTGCCTCGCCAGGCGCCCGATGCCGGGACAATCCGAACCGGTGAGCGCAGACCACGCCGCGCTGACGGAATATCGGCCGAGCGACACCCCGGTCGATCCTGCGATGTCGCCAGGCACCGGGCAACCAAATGCGAATGGAACCAGCACAGGCCTGGATGGAGCGGGAAACCCCGGTGCCTGAAACTGACCGAGGATTTCCCGCGTGTAGTTGCCGATTCCATCGAGCCCGCCGCCGGCCAGGCCCTTGCACAGGGCCGACACGCCGAACCCGACTCGCGTCATCGCCGATCCGCCGCCGCTGTTGCCGTCGCGAGCATCCAGGCGAGCGTTTCACGAAACAGCCTGGGGTTCCAGTGCGGCACGAAAAGTTTGAGATGGGTCGAGTCGCCACCAAGGCGCAATACCTCGTTTTCGCGCACAAAGGACTGGTTGACCTCGGCCTCGATGGTGTGGCCGGTGAGCTCGGAAGCCAGCGCCAGCGCGTCGCGCAATGAAAC
>CAITPF010000478.1 GCA_903894155.1 uncultured beta proteobacterium
AACGCACCTGGCGCTGAATGCACGCCCAATATCGCCAAGTACCGCGATTTCTTCGTCAAGTATGGCTATGCGCTCGTCGCCGTGGATGTGCGCGGCACCGGGGCAAGCTTCGGAACACGGGAATCGTTTCGCTCCCCCAAGGAGCGTGAGGATTCGCGCGAGATCGCCGACTGGATTTGCGCGCAGCCCTGGTCCAACGGCGTGATCGGATCGACAGGCATTTCTTACCTGGGTGCCGCGGCCTGCTTTCTGGCGAGCACGGGCCATCCGGGCGTGCGTGCGATTGCGCCACTGTTTTCGGTTTCGGACATCTATAACGAGCAGTTGTTTCCCGGCGGAATCCTTTCGCGTATCTGGAGCCGGGCGTATGACGAACTCATGCTCGCGCTCGACCATAACGACGCGACGATCCGGGCCAAGTTTGCGTATTTCAACGACCCGCGACTGACGGGACCACAACCCGTCGATGAAGACCCGACCAGGGAACTCGCCGCCCAGGCGGTCGAGGAGCATCGCGATAACTTCCGGTTGCATGACCTGATGCCCGAGCTTGCGTTTCGCGATGAAGGCACGCTGCACGATCCGGGATTGACGACACAAGCCTGCAGCCCCTATCACTATCTGCTTGATGGCGTGCGCGCGGGGCTGCCGATTTATTCCATCTCCGGCTGGCAGGATGGTGGCGGATACTCAAACGGCTCGATCACCCGGTTCATGACGCTGGGCGGGCCAGATGATCGCCTGCTGCTCGGTCCCTGGGACCACGGCGCGCGCACGAACGTGTCGCAATGGCGCAGTCAGCCACTGCCGGAATTCCCGATCCTTGCCGAAGTGCTGCGTTTTTTCGACGAACACATGATGGGCCTGGATACCGGGCTTCGGCGCGAGTCCCCGATCCACTATTTCAGCATGCACGGCGAGCGCTGGAACGCCTGCGACACCTGGCCACCGGTGCCGGCGACCCGCATGTACCTCGCGCAGAATGGCGCGCTCGCTGCGCAAAAACCGGAGGCTGGCACAGCGCAGTACCAGGTGCGTTTTGACACCACCACCGGGACAGACACACGGTGGGAGCGCCTGGGCACGATCAATGTGCAGAACTACTATTTCGACTGGAACGGTCGCGACGAGCGCCTGCTGAACTTCACATCGGAAGCTTTCCCCGAAGACACCGAGCTGAGCGGCCATATCGTCGTCAACTTCTGCGTCGCCAGTTCGCAGACCGATGCCGCGCTCTTTGTCTACGCCGCCGAGGTCGAGCCCGACGGCACACGCCGCTACATCACCGACGGCCAGTTGCGCGCGCTGCACCGCAAGACCGCCGAGCCACCGCGGGATTATCGAACGACCTGGCCCTACCGGACCTATTACCGCTCGGACGCGCGCCTCATGACCCCAGGCAAGGCAGAACGCATCGAATTCGCACTTCTGCCGGTCTCCTGGACGATCAAAGCCGGAAGCCGATTGCGTATTTCGATCGCCGGCGCCGACGTCGATCATTTCCCGCAGGTGCCCCACGGGCTCCCGCCCAAGCTCACGTTCACGCTTGGCGGCGCGGATGCGAGCTTCATCGAGCTGCCATTGCGCAGGAGCGACGCATGACGAACCGCACGCCACGCCTGCTCAAGTCCGGCGCATGCCGCGCTGCAAGAATCGGTGCCTCCGCCGTGCTTGCGCTGTCGACCATACTGTGGTCGACGCCTGGCCACACCGACGATGCCTCGGGCTATCCAAACCGGCCGGTGCGGCTCATCGTGCCCTGGCCTGTGGGCGGCGCCACCGACGTCATGGCCCGCATCGTCGCAGAAAAGCTGAGCGTAAAGCTTGGGCAACCCCTGGTCGT
>CAITPF010000479.1 GCA_903894155.1 uncultured beta proteobacterium
CATGTCGATGGATACAGAGGAACTGCTGCTTGCGCAACCCATGGATTCCGTCGTGCTGATCGGCGGCTGTGACAAAACTGTCCCGGCGCAGCTGATGGGCGCGGCCTCCGCGGGCTTGCCGGCGGTCCAGCTGATCACGGGCTCGATGCTGACGGGCTCGCACCGCGGCGAGCGCGTGGGGGCCTGTACCGACTGCCGCCGCTATTGGGCGAAATATCGCGCCGAGGAAATCGATGCGCAGGAAATCGCCGACGTCAACAATCAGCTCGTGGCCAGCGTCGGGACTTGTTCAGTGATGGGAACGGCGAGCACGATGGCGTGCCTGGCCGAAGCGCTGGGCATGACGGTTCCCGGCGGGGCGTCGCCTCCGGCGGTGACCGCCGACCGCATCCGCGTCGCCGAGCGCTCAGGCGCCCTGGCGGTCGAGATCGCCCGCAAGCGCCTGACGATCGACAAAGTGCTGACGGCCAAAGCGTTCGAAAATGCCATGCGCGTGCTGCTGGCCATCGGCGGGTCGACGAACGGGATCGTGCACCTGACTGCGATCGCAGGCCGGATGGGCTTCGAGATCGACCTCAAGGCGCTCGACCGCATGGGCAGGGATACGCCGGTTCTGCTCGACCTCAAGCCTTCGGGCGATCACTACATGGAAGACTTCCATCATGCCGGCGGCATGGCGACGCTGCTGCGCGAGCTCAAGCCCCTGTTGCACCTCGATGCGCTGACGGTCACCGGCCGCACGCTCGGTGAGGAGATCGACGCGGCAGGCCCCGGATTCCCTCAGGACGTCGTGCGCAGTCGCACCAACCCGATCTACCCGCAGGGCGGCATCGCCGTGCTGCAGGGCAATCTTGCGCCCGGCGGCGCGATCATCAAGCAATCGGCGGCGAATCCCGCTCTGATGGAGCACGAGGGGCGCGCGGTCGTCTTCGAGAATCTCGAGGACCTCGCCACGCGCATCGACTTGCCGGACCTCGACGTGAATCCGGACGACGTTCTCGTGCTCAAGCACATCGGCCCCAAGGGCGCCGCGATGCCGGAAGCGGGTTACATGCCGATTCCCAGAAAGCTGGCGATGGCCGGCGTCAAGGATATGGTGCGCATTTCCGACGGACGGATGAGCGGAACCGCGTTCGGCACCATCGTGCTCCACGTGACGCCTGAATCCGCGATCGGCGGGCCGCTCGCCTATGTGCAGAACGGCGACCGCATCCGCCTGAGCGTCGCTAATCGTGAATTGACGCTATTGGTGAGCGACGAAGAGTTGAAGCGCCGCGCAGAAGCAAACCCGGTGCAGGAGCCTGCGGCCGAGCGCGGCTACCGCAAGCTGTTCCTGACAAGCGTGACGCAGGCCGACCGCGGCGTGGACTTCGACTTCCTGATGCCCCCGCTGACTGCGGGAACGCTCCCGCGCATCGACTGAAGCGCGCGGGGGTTTAGCGGGCGGCTTTGGCCCTGGCGAATTCGCCCATGAACCGCTGCGGTTCGCCGGTTTCAAATGCCTTGCCGAACTCGGTCACGCTGTCGTCGATCGCTGCTGCAAGCGGCAAGGTTTCCCACCGGCGAAGCAGGGTCTTTTGCTGGCGCAGCGCGGCGGGGCCAAGGGCGCAGAGCGACCGCGCGAGCGACTCGATGGTGTCGTCGAGCACCGGGTGATCAACCACCTGATTGACCAGGCCCCACGCAAGCGCCGTCTCGGCGTCGATCAGCTCGCCGGTCAGCAGCAGCCAATCCGCGCGACCCTGTCCGATCAGCCTGGGCAGGAGCGCTGCATGGATCACGGAGGGAATGCCGACCTTGACCTCCGGCATCCCGAACTGCGCCGTGCGGCTGGCGATCCGGATATCGCAGGCCGTTGCAAGCTCCAGTCCGCCGCCCAGCGCCCAGCCCGGGATGCGCGCGATGACTGGAACGGGCGTGCGCCGCACGCCCTCGCACAGGTCGCGCAGGCCCTTGATGAAGTGCTCCGCCGTGGCGCGCGTGAGGGCGGACATCTCAACGATATTGGCACCGGCCACAAAGGCCTTGTCACCCGAGCCCCGAAGGATCAGCACACGAATCTCGCTATTCTGGGCGAGCAGGGCCAACGCCTGGGTGAGGTCGGCGATGACGGGCGAGCCGAGGATGTTCAGCGATTTTGCGCCCTGGATGGTGAGCGTTGCAACGCCATGCGCGTCAAGCGTGGCCCGCGCGTAGGTGGATTCGATCAGCGTTTTCATGGAGGGGCTCCGCGTTCGATTGGGTGGCGA
>CAITPF010000480.1 GCA_903894155.1 uncultured beta proteobacterium
CACCGTAGAAACATCTGTTTCTACGGTGTTGATTTGGTGGCTGGGGCTCTACCGAAAGAAGACCCGCAGGTCGCATGAATGCTATGTTTCCTTGATGATGCAGAATCAAGTTACTGTAGGAGTTACTGCATGGCACGATCAATGATACCGTCAGACGCCACGATTCGCAACATCAAGCGAGGCGATTCCCGCAAGCGTTTAAGCGATGGTGAGGGGCTTTACTTGCTACTGTTCGTCAAAGGTGGGGCGCATGGCTGGCGCCTTGATTACACAATCAACGGCAAACGAAAAACCTTGAGCCTGGGCACCTACCCGGACACCGGGCTAAAGGTAGCACGCGAACAAGCCAACCGAGCCCGCGAGTTGGTGGCAGCGGGTTCCGATCCGAGCGACCGACGCAAGGCAACAAAGGCGCTACAGGTTCAAACCCGCGAAGCCAAAGAGCGCGAAGCGTCCGGCCTACCCACAATCGGCAGTTTCGAGGAAGTCGCACGCGAATGGTTTGACACCCGGCGCAATGACTGGGCAGCCAGCTACGGCGACAAGATCATTCGGCGGCTGGAAGTTGACGTTTTCCCGTGGCTTGGACGCGAACCCGCTGGCGGCATCACGCCACCGCAACTGTTGGAGGTAATGCGCAAAATCGAGGCACGCGGCGTGATCGAAACTGCGCACCGTGCCTTGGAAAATTGCGGCCAAGTGTTTCGCTATGCCGTGGCCACAGGCCGCGCTGTGAGCAACCCGGCACGCGACCTGAAAGACGCCTTGCGCAAACCCGTGGTGAAGCACTTCCCGGCAATCACAGACCCTTCGCGACTGGGTGAACTGCTGCGAGCTTGCCACGGATATCAGGGAAGCCACGTGGTGCGTGCCGCGTTGCGACTAGCACCGATGTTATTTCTACGTCCGGGGGAACTGCGGCACGCTCAATGGGTAGAGTTCGACTTTGACGCGGCGCTGTGGATTGTTCCCGCCGAACGGATGAAGCGCGAGAAAACCGGAAAGCAGAACGGCAAGCCACACCTCGTGCCCTTGCCTTCGCAAGCGGTGGAAACCTTGCGCGAACTGCAAACCGTCACCGGCGGGGGGGTGTACGTCTTTCGCGGCGAACGACACCACCACCGGCCAATGAGTGAGAACACCGTAAATGCAGCTTTGCGGGCGATGGGCTTCGGTGCTGATGAAGTAGTGGGCCACGGATTCAGAGCGACCGCCCGCACGATGATGGCCGAACGCCTGGGCTTGCCCGAAGCGGTGATCGAGGCGCAGCTTGCCCACTCTGTGCCCGACAAGCTGGGCCGCTCCTATAACCGCACCGAATTTGAAACCCAGCGACGCGAAATGATGCAGACTTGGGCAAACTACCTTGACGGGCTGCGCAAAGGTGCGGACGTGATTCCCTTGCCCAGCGGGCCGCATGGTGGCCACGCCCGGAATGTTTTGCGACGTACCCCGGCTGCTAGCGGGTGAAATCGTGGAGGCAGCGGGGACAAATGGCCGAAATCCAGCATGCATGCGGGTTTGCGCAGCATCAGGCAGAGGGGACAAAACGGGGACGCAGCGGGGACAAAGTGGGGACATTCTTGGATGATGAAATTTACTCAATCAAACATGTATTGCATTTATCCACAGCATCAGCACATTCACTCGGGCTGACCGAAACCCTCCCGGACTGCTGGGACTGCATCGGGAAGTAAGGGCGACGGGTATGCCCAAGAGTTAACAACCCCCGCTGCCCCTGTAGCGGAATGCCAATACTGACGGGTCCATACCCGCCTATAGACTGGTCGATGGCGTTCTGTCATTCCGACAGGCGCCGTGCGTGCGTGAACCCAATACCAAGGACAAGGCACTCAACTTTTGGTTGCGCATATGGTCACCGGCAAAGTCGGTTTCCGTCACACCATACATTTACGGGTCAAGCGAAGCGCGACGCGGCGACATGACCAGGGTCTCGGGGCAACGCCCTGAGCAGGGGGCCGATGCCACGTTTTTGCGCAGCAAAAGACGTGGGCACAAGGCCCTTACCCTGCACAGTGAGTTTCTGTCACTCTCGCGCTGCTGGTGAATTGATTCGCCTGTCGGGACACCTGTCGTTGCGTTTTGGTCCACCTGTCGATTTGCCTGTCATCGTCGGCTGCTTGAAATTGATTCGACTGTCAACACGCCTGTCACACAGGTTTTGTCGCCTGTCGTGTCGCCTGACATGGCCATTCACGCAGCTGGGAGGGGCCGATGCGAATAAACACACGCGTAAGGCCGGGTACTTCCACGCTGCTGGAGAATTGATTTTCCTGTCAGCACGCCTGTCGTTGAATATTTGGTTCGACTGTCGATTCGCTTGTCGTCGTCGGCTGCTTGAAATTGGTTCGCATTTCGTACCACCTGTCATGCCATGACTTGCAGGATTGCCGGTGGCGGTTTGCACTTTCAACCCTGCTGAAGTGGCAGCAGCCGAAGTCAGCGCCAGATAGCCAGCATCCAGGGATCGGCGTAGTTTTGTAGCGTATGACTGCAAGCAGGATGCCCCATCTGCATAGTGGTCGTCTCTTGACGACCAGAAGTTGACGTCCAAGGCTGTCCTCGATAGCGGGCGTTGAGGTCGTGCGATTTCCGCATAGCGGACTGTGAACAGTAGCGATCATCAGTTCTACGCTGTTGATTAAGGCGACCGCAGGCCCCTTAAACTCCAGTCATGCTGATTCGATGGTTCCTATTACGCATCCTGATCTGCCTTGCCTTCGCGCTGGCGAATCCGTTGCAGGCTGCCACGATGGAGCCCCAGCTGCGTGATCTGGCCGTTCTCGAAGACGCAGGCGGCCACGAAACAATCACAAGCATCGCTACCAGCGCGGCATACTTCAAGCCTTTGTCGGGGGGCACATTCTCCGGAGGGTACACGCGCAGCGCCTACTGGATGCGCTTCACGGTTGCAGAGCCAGCCGGTGAATACTGGCTCGACATCCTTCCGCCTTACCTTGACGATCTGCGTCTCTTTGAGCCTGACCCAGCGCACCCTGGCAGCTTTACAGAACGCCGCGCCGGTGACGAACTACCTTACTCCTCGCGCGAAGTGGACTACCGTGGTTTTGTCTTCAAGCTGCACCATGACAGCACGCAGGCGCGCACTTACTACCTCAGATTGGCCACCACCAGTACATCCAACATCACGCTTCGTCTGTCAACGCCAGAGGGGTTTTTTGCACGTACCACGAACGAAGTCGGGCTGCTGATGGCGATTCAGGCCGCCATGTTTACTGTGCTCTTGTTCAACATCAATAACTGGTTCTGGCTGCGCTACAAACTCACGCCCTGGTTTCTTGCGTATCTGGCCAGTATCACCCTCAACTTCGCCGGCTATGTTGGCTTTTTCCAGCAATACCTGACGCCCGAATGGCCAAGGTTCAACTACTACCTGATCAGCATGATGGCGCTCTTGCCGATTGCCTTTGGCAACGCTTTTTACCGTCG
>CAITPF010000481.1 GCA_903894155.1 uncultured beta proteobacterium
CAGCTTCTCTTCAAGACCGACAAGCACGGCGTGCGACTCTTCAAGCAGCTCCTCTGCGGCTGCCTTGTCGCCGGCAAGCTGCGCCAGCAATTCGAGCTCCGGGGCCTGGACGCCCTGGAGCTCCTGGGCCAGGCGCTCGCGGCGCAGCTCAAGCGATTGCAGTTGCCGATCCGTATCGCGCTGGCTTTGAGCGACAAGCGCAAGACTCTGCTCGACCTTGGACAGGGCCATCCGCATTTCTTCGCGCGATGCCGCAGCACTGCGCACGCGCGCCTCGATTTCGGGCAGGCCGGCCTGCGCGGATTCGGCATCGGCCCTGGCCTGTTCGGCACGTTCGGCGCTGACGCCGAGTTCTTCTTCATGCTCCAGGATCAGGCCACTGCAATGTTCACGCTGGGAATCCCACTCGGCAATCTGGGCCTGCAACTGCGCGCGACGCGCCTGCAGGCGATTGCGGGATTCGACCACGTGGCGGATCTCCGCCTCAAGGCTGCTGACGCGCGCATTGGCCTCATACAGCGCGCCCTGTGCAGCATGGACCGCATCGCTCGCGGCATAGTGCGCCTGACGCCGGGACTCCAGGGCCAGTTCGCCTGCGCGCAGTCCTGCGGTGGCAGATTCGAGGTCGTTGTGCGCGGCTTCGACTTCGCGCTGCGTGCGGGCCTGTTCATCGTGCGCCGCAGCCTCCTTGAGGTACCAGAGCGCATTCTGCTTGGCGTCGCCGTCCGCTTGCAGCGCGCGGTACTCGCGCGCCACTTCGGCCTGACTTTCGAGCTTCTCGAGCTGGGAGCCGAGTTCGCGCATGATGTCGTCGACACGCACCAGATTCTCTCGGGTGTCAGACAACCGGTTTTCGGTCTCGCGGCGTCGTTCCTTGTAGCGCGAGACACCAGCGGCCTCTTCAAGATAAACCCGAAGCTCCTCGGGCTTGGCCTCGATCAGGCGATTGATCATGCCCTGCCCGATGATCGCGTAGCCACGCGATCCAAGGCCCGTGCCGAGGAACAGATCGTGCACGTCGCGCCGGCGGACTTGCTGGTTGTTGATGAAATAGCTGCTGGTGCCGTCGCGCGTGAGGATGCGTCGCACGGCGATCTCGGCGTAGGTGCTCCATTGGCCGACGGCACGCCCGGCGTTGTTGTCGAACACCAGCTCCACCGAGGCGCGCGCGGCGGGCTTGCGATGCCCCGAGCCGCTGAAAATCACGTCCTGCATGGATTCGCCCCGAAGCTCGGAGGCGCGTGTCTCGCCCATCACCCAGCGCACGGCGTCGATGATATTGGATTTGCCGCAACCGTTGGGACCGACGACCCCCACCAATTGACTTGGTGTCGGGATAACGGTCGGATCGACAAAGGACTTGAATCCGGCGAGTTTGATCTGGGTCAGACGCACAGTAGTTTTGATTGGACTTGACGATGAGATGCCTCAGATCATAACGCAGCCGACGCCTGATTCAGGTGCCAAAGCCGTTGGTTAAACGCGGGGCGACCGAGGACAATCCCTCATATCCGCCCCGAATCGCCCGCAGCTGTGATTTGGCCATCAAAACGCCATGCGCTTGCCGGTATACTCAGGCACGTTCAGGCAGGCTGGCGGGCCGGTTTCGGGGGAATCCGGGCGGCGCGCGCGGTTCGCGCTATTTTTGGGGATTTCTGCACTTGAATCGGGGTTTCTTTCTCGTCATGGCCGCGCAGGCCCTGTCCTCGCTCGCGGACAATGCCCTGTTCATTGCAGCCATTGCACTCATCCAGCAGTTGCAGGGGCCAGACTGGATGGCGCCCATGATGAAATGGTGGTTCGCGGCAGCCTATGTGCTGCTGGCCGCCTTTGTCGGCGCGATCTCGGATTCTTTCCCCAAGGGCCGGGTCATGTTCTCGACCAATGCGCTCAAGGTGTCGGGATGTCTGCTGATGTTCTGCTACGCAGGCTTCGGGCTCACGCCATCGGCGCAAGTTCTGCTGGTCTGTGTCGCCTACGGCGTGGTCGGGATCGGTGCTGCGGCGTATTCACCGGCGAAGTACGGCATCGTGACCGAAATGCTGCCCCCGCTTCAACTGGTCAAGGGCAACAGCTGGATCGAAGGGCTGACGGTGCTCTCGATCATCCTGGGGACGGTGCTGGGCGGCGCGCTGATTTCCCCGGCCGTCTCCCGCTGGCTGCTGTCGCATCCGGTGATCAGCCAGCTTGTCAGCACCCCCGCGGAAGCCGCCATCCTGATCATCGCGTTCGTGTATGCCGCGGCTGCGCTCTGTAATCTGCTGATTCCGGCAACCCACGTCAAGTACCCGGCCCAGCAGAGGAATCCCTTCGAGCTGGTCAGGCGTTTTTCTGTCTACGTCCGGGTGCTCTGGCAGGATCGGCTCGGGCAGATCTCCCTTGCCGTCACCACGCTGTTCTGGGGGGCGGGCGCCACGTTGCAGCTGATCGTGATCGAGTGGGGCAAGAGCCACCTGGGTTACCGGCTGGACGAGGCCTCCGTGCTCATGGGGGTGGCGGCGCTGGGGACAGTCGTAGGCTCCGTCCTTGCCGGCCGCGTGCCGCTCAAGCGCGCTCTTACCGTGCTGCCGGTCGGGATCGCCATGGGTCTGGTGGTGTTGCTGATGCCGATGGTTTCCAACCGCTGGGCTGTCTACTCCCTGCTGCTGATCATCGGCGGGCTTTCCGGATTCTTCGTCGTCCCCATGAACGCGCTGCTGCAACATCGCGGGCACGTGCTGCTGTCGGCCGGGCATTCGATTGTGGTGCAGAATTTCAACGAGCAACTCAATATCCTGCTGATGGTCGCGATGTACACGCTCATGCTCTGGCTCGGGCTTGATATCAATATCATCATTTCGATTTTCGGGATTATCGTCTCGCTGCTGATGCTGATGATCCTGTTCTGGTGCCGGCTGAATATCCGGCGCGATCCGGAGCTAATCGACCAGATCGGGCAGGACGGCCACGGCACGGCGCTCTAAGGCCCGGGCCG
>CAITPF010000482.1 GCA_903894155.1 uncultured beta proteobacterium
CTTTTATGCAACATCACGAGGCGCTGATGCCGACGGCGAGCTCGGCACCGCTGCGCCCCTGAATCGGCTGAATCGCGGATAAGAATTGCTGGGTCGACGCCGCCCACGTGTACCTGCCACCGTAGTCCGCGACCTCGCGACGATCCAGCTTCAAGGCGGCCAGGCATGCAGTGCGCAGATCCGGGTTCATCACCCCGCCGCGCGGGTCGCGAAGGACATCGATGGGGCCTGTGACAGGAAGCGCTGCAACAGGCGTTCCGCACGCCATCGACTCGATCATGACCAAGCCGAACGTGTCTGTTTTGCTGGGAAACACCATGACGTCGGCGCTGCGGTAGAGCCTTGCAAGCTCAAGCCCCGACAGAAGTCCGAACCATCGCGCCGCAGGGAAGCGGCGCCTGAGTTCAGCGCTGCTCGGCCCCTCGCCTGCCACCCATTTCTCGCCCGGAAGATCCAGCGAGAGAAAGTCTTCGACACTTTTTTCGACCGCAAGCCTTCCTACGTAAAGGAACACCGGGCGGCCGGTACGCGCAAGCCGTTGTCCCTTCGCACGAAACACTTCGCCGTCCACTCCGCGACTCCAGATCACGGGCCGCTTGAATCCGCGCTCCTGCAGCGTCGACAGCATCGCCGGCGTCGGCACCATGGTTGCCACGCCGGCATTGTGAAACTTGCGCAGCAATGCGTAGCTCAGGCCAACGGGCAAGCCAATCCGCATTTGAACGTATTCGGGAAAGCGGCTGTGATAGCCCGTACTGAAGCTCCACCCGCGGTCGATCGCCACGCCGCGGATCGCCCAGCCAAGCGGGCCTTCCGTCGCGATATGGACCACATCGGGCCTGAAATCATCGATGACTTTACGGACTGTCGCGCGGCCAACGAGCGGGAGGCGAATCTCCGGGTAGGTCGGACAGGGAATGCTGCGGAACTGCGACGGATTGACGATCAGCACGTCATGGCCGAGTCGGGTCAATTCGCGCGAAGTCATCTTCAGGGTTCGCACGACCCCATTGACTTGCGGATCCCACGCCTCGGTTGCGATCAGTATCTTCATCTTGACGTCCACGCATGCTGGAATCCAGAGATCTTCCGGCAACTTGATGACAGGAGCGTGAACGCCTGACCGCGCATTCCCCTTGCTGGACCGACTGGTTCGCTGCGCGAACCTTTAGGCGGAGGCAGAGTTCCTATTAATAATTCATGCAGGAGGTGTCGCGACGCAATCCAGGCGCTTCTCATACCGCAGGAGCACCTCGTTGTCCGGGTTGTGCACCTGCTGGAATCCGCACTTGGGCATGAAGGCCTGCATCCCAAAATTTGTGGGCAACACCTGACAGTAGACCCTCGAAATCCCCCGCAGCGATGTTGCGCCGCACAGCGTCGCCGTCAGTCGACGCCCCAGGCCGCTCCCGTGCCAGTCGTCGCGCACGACGAGCATCAATTCGCCGATGGGCGATGAGGTGGAGAAGAGCACCCTTGCGGAGGCGAGGATTTCTTCCGTTGAGTTTTCGGTCATCGTCACGACAAAATGCAGGTTGTTGTCGTTTTGTGGATCCAGAATCCTCTGGGTCTGCTCCCGCGTAAAGGGCTGGTCGCGAAATCGTCCGAACCGGAAGTACTTGGTGCCTGGCGATAAATGACGTTCGAACTCCAGGAATCGGTCAACGTCGTCGAGTCGCCCTCGTCGCAACTGGAGGATGCGCCCACGCGGGGATAGCCACTCATCGAACGGGTTACTTGTGACCAAACTATTCACCAATATAGCCTTGCGCCTGCTTAACGAACTCGCAATCTCAGTAGGGCCACAGATGCATTTTCATTATTCTGTCATGCAACCCAACTACAGTGCCTCACCGTGCCGGACCCGCCGGCACGCCAACCGCAAGAGCCTGATGAAAACTGACCCCGCACGTTTGGCCCGATTGCTTGAAACGACTCGTCGTTTCTGGGGCCTTGGCATAGCACCATTGTCCGGCGAAAACAATGGCGCGCACGTTGATGCATGTCAACTTGACGAGCAATTCTCCGAACACCATCGTGTGGATGCCCAGTTTATCGTTGCCTGAGCGTATCATCGAAAATGCGGGATGAAGTCGCAGGATATAGCTGGAATATGAAGAAATGCCAGTCAGAAAAGAAGAAGCTGTCGAGTCGCTAGGGCAACAGTCCCTTTTGATGCCAGCATGGATCAAGTCCGCTCTCGCGGCAAATGACCGCCTCAAGTTTTATCTTTCGGTACTTCAGTCGGCAATGCAACACGCCGCGCATCCTGATGCCGAAGCGCCCGATTGGTCGCGTGATGCCACTCAACTCGGTCTGCACGATTCCCGCTGGGTCGAAGAGCTTCCCACAAGCGCCTATCTTGACGACGGCGTGCTGGTGTTCCCGCAAATCGCGCAATTGATGACATGTCTGGCTACCGATATTGCGGTCATGTCCAGGCCGGTTCTGGATGCCGGCAACAACGCAGGATCCCCGGAGGCCATCCGACGCGACGCCTGGGTTAAGAAATTGCAAGTCTATGGCGGGCAAGATGGTCTGCATCGTCACGAACTGACGTCACTCACCCACGGGAGCCGAAAGGATGGCGACAGCCTGCATCTGCTCATCATGGATTTGCACAAGCGGCTGAACGTTCTTTCGGGCGAGATCGCCACCGAAACAATCGATGGCGCCCACGTATGGCAGATCCACGACACGGATCGCCCGCTCGTGGAGGCGTTCATGCGGGGCCTTCACCGGACATTCCCGCTGAAGTTCTCCCACCCTGGCCTGGACACGGCAGTGACCCGGGATGGCAAGCGACTACTGATCCAGAATGACATCGGGACCAACGATGTTCACGTCCTCGTGATGGAGGTCAGTGGTCTGACGATCAGTCTGACGTATTCGGATCTGCATGCAGGCCGATTCGATTTTTTCCGTGAAATGCTGGCCGAAATCGGCTTTGAATGGACAGTGCGCGATCCCGTCACCACCGGAACACTGAACGAAGGAAAGCCCTACTGGGTCGGCAACGCGGTGTTGCGATCCCGCAATGGCAAGGCATTGCAGCGCAACCTGGAGTCGGTCGCGTCTCGCATCGTTTTCGTCATCGACTGGAACCGTGCCCGAAAGCGGCTGCAGATGTTCGTGCGCAAGAGTGCGGCAATTTCGCTGCTCAGCCGTGCTGCCCGGGACGAATGTGGCCATATGGGGTGGCTTTTTGCCGGAGGTGAACGTCTGGTCTTTGAGGCCATGCAGTCGGTCGAAAGTGAGGTATTTCGGGTGGGCGACCGGCTCGACGGCGTGATCGGCGAAAGCGCTTCCGAAGACTTCCTGTTCGAGCTGATGCGGATTTCAACGGCGATGCTGCTCAATGACCAGCCCATCGCGCTAATTGCAGACGAATCCCGCTTGTTGCTGACTCGCCTGCTGCGTAAGCGATCCTATGAGTTCGACCTGCTGGCCGAACATGCCGCGCTAGGGCACGCCCTGGCGCAAGGGTTATGCGAAGCGCTCGAGTCGGGCGCAACCGATCTGGTCGCGCTTGCTTCGCGCGCAAAGTATTGGGAGCGCGAAGCAGACCATGTCGTGATGCAGGCACGCCAGAGATCAGAGCGCCAGGATCGATGGCTGCCCGTGGTGGATTACCTCGTGAAGGCGGACGACGTTTGCGATGCGCTGGAAGAATCGATATTTAACCTGACGCTGATTTTCCAGCCGGAGTCAGACACGTTGCCAGTACCCGTACAGGCACTGCTGGTGCAGCTTGCAGAGTCGACACTGACCGCGATTCAGGACCAGGTGCGCGCCATCCAGATTGCACGCCAGATCGTCGAACAAAACGACCCGATGGATGGCGAACCTTTCCTGCAGGCACTGTGGCATATGCTGCGATCCGAGCGCATTTGCGACGATCTCCTGCGCAAGACACGTTTGACCGCCCTGAAGCACCTGAGACAGGATCCAGTCCTGCTTTCCCTGGTCAATGAGTTGGCCGCCACGATCGAAAGGACGACCGACTGCCTCCTCGCCGCCGGATTTGCCCTGCGGCAGATGATGTTCAGTAAATCGGCGCTGCCTACATGAATTCGACACCGCACTGGCCCCGTGACCTCTTCCTGATCTCACGGCACGACACCCGCCATGGCGCGCAGGCCTCGCCGAAATCCATGGGTTCGAAGGCGTTTAATCTGACGCGCATGCTGAGTTGCGGGTTGAACGTTCCCCCGGCGCTTGTCATTGGCTCGAGCTATACAGCGCACCCGGATGAATGTGTTCCGGCGGTGCTGGAGACGGGGCTTCCCGCCCTCGAATCCGTGACAGGCCTGGTTTTTGGCGATTCGCGCAAGCCACTGATCGTTTCCGTACGCTCGGGCGCTGCGGTTTCCATGCCCGGCATGATGGAAACC
>CAITPF010000483.1 GCA_903894155.1 uncultured beta proteobacterium
CACCACGACCGGCCCGCATCGGTCTGTCGATTCGATTCCGGCCGCGGCAAAACTCTGGATACGCCCCTCTTCCATATAGCGGAAGTAGACGACGTTGTTCATGTGGTTCAGGCTATCGGCCTCACCCCAGCGCATCTGCATATCGGATTCGAAGGTATCGCCAAGCTCGAGCGTGGATCGCTCGGCTTTTGTCACTCCTTTTGTCACTCCTTTTGTCACTCCTTTTGTCACTCAAATCTCCGCAAGAATTGCAAAAGGGTCGGTTCTGCACTTTGCAAGACCTCGATCAAACCCCGGGAACCGCCCTGCAATACAATTATCCGATCAATGATCATACTTTGAGCCGGGGAGAAGTTGATGTCGCAGCGTGAGTCGATGGAGTACGACGTTGTCGTGGTCGGCGGGGGCCCCGGGGGGCTGTCGACCGCGATCCGCCTGAAGCAGCTTGCCGCCGAACGCGGATCCGAGGTTTCCGTCTGTGTGCTTGAAAAAGGCAGCGAGGTCGGCGCCCATATCCTGTCCGGCGCCGTCATGGATCCCAATGCGCTCACTGAGTTGCTGCCGGATTGGAAGAATCAGGGGGCGCCGGTCACAATCCCGGTGACCGAGGATGAATTCCTGTTCCTGAGCGAGACTGGCTCCAAGAAGACCCCAAGCTGGCTGCTTCCCCCCTGTTTCCACAATCACGGCAACTACGTCGTCCGGTTGGGCGACCTGACCAAATGGCTCGGCGAGCAGGCAGAAGCCCTGGGCGTCGAGATATTCCCGGGCTTTGCCGCAGTGGAAGTCCTGTATGACGAGGCTGGCGCCGTGCGCGGCGTGGTCACGGGTGACATGGGTGTCGGTCGTGACGGGCAACCCACCGACGCCTACCAGCCAGGCATGGAGCTGCTGGCCAAGTACACGATGTTCGCAGAGGGCTCGCGCGGGCAACTCGGGCGCCAGCTGATCGCAAAATTCAAGCTCGACGAAGGGCGCGATCCCCAGGCCTACGGTATCGGCATCAAGGAGCTCTGGGAGGTTGATCCTTCCAAGTCCCGCCCCGGTATGGTGCTCCACACTGCAGGCTGGCCCCTGGATTCCCAGACCTATGGCGGCTCGTTCCTCTACCACATGGACAATAACCAGGTCGCCGTGGGCATGGTGGTCGGGCTCGACTACGCCAACCCCTGGCTTTCCCCGTTCGAAGAATTCCAGCGCTACAAGACCCACCCCGCGCTGCGTGGCACGTTCGAGGGCGCCAAGCGGATCGCGTATGGCGCACGGACCATCACAGCCGGCGGCCTGCTCTCGCTGCCCAAGCTGGTGTTCCCGGGCGGCGCGCTGATTGGCTGCGAGGCCGGGTTCCTGAACGCTTCGCGGATCAAGGGCAGCCATGCCGCGATCAAGTCGGGCATGATGGCCGCCGAGGCCTGTTTCGACGCCCTGGCCGGCGGACGCCGTCAGGACGAACTCGACGCCTATCCCGCGGCATTCGAAGGATCCTGGCTGCGCACCGAGCTCAACAAGGCGCGCAACTTCAAGGCCTGGTTCAAGAAGGGGCGCAATGTCGCAACCATCATGACCGGCATCGAGCAATGGCTGCTGCGCGGCAAAATCCCGTGGACCATTCATCGCCACGAACCCGACCACGTCTACCTCAAGCCGGCAGACCAGTGTCCGAAGATCGAGTATCCCAAGCCCGATGGCGTCCTGACGTTCGACCGGCTGAGTTCCGTGTTCATCTCGAACACCAACCACGAGGAAAACGAGCCGATCCACCTCACGCTCAAGGATGCCTCGGTGCCGGTCGCGATCAACCTGCACAAATTCGGCGGCCCGGAAGCGCGCTACTGCCCGGCGGGCGTCTATGAGTTCATCAAGGATGATGCCGGCGCCGACAAGCTGCAGATCAACGCGCAGAACTGCCTGCACTGCAAGACGTGCGACATCAAGGACCCGACCCAGAATATCGTCTGGGTGGCGCCCCAGGGCGGGGAAGGTCCCGTCTACAGCGGAATGTGAAGACCGAAACCAAAGGGCTGCTGCTCGGGCTGCTGGCGGTCGCCGCCTTCAGCCTCACGCTGCCGGCGACGCGCGCGGCGCTGGTGTCCTTTGAACCGGTGTTTGTCTGTGCGGCGCGCATCGTGCTGGCCGCCGGGCTCGCCGCTGCGTATCTGGCGATCGGCCGCCACCGGCTGCCTAACCGCAGTGAGCTCAAGGCGCTGTGCGCCGTCGTGGCGGGCGTCGTCTTCGGCTTTCCGCTCTTCACTGCGCTGGCGATGCAGCACGTCGATGCATCGCATGGGGGGGTCGTGCTGGGCATCATGCCGCTCACGGTCGCCGCCACCGGGGCGCTCGTCTTCAAAGAGCGCCCCTCGCCCAGCTTCTGGCTCTTCGCCGTGCTGGGCAGCGCGGTCGTCGTCGCGTTTTCGCTCCTGCGCAGCCATGGCGGCATCGAGCCCGCCGATATCTACCTGTTGATCGCGGTGGTCACCGCGTCGGTGTCCTATGCGGTGGGCGCAACGGTATCGCGTTCGCTTGGCGGGTTGCAGACGATTTCCTGGGCCCTGCTGATGGGGCTGCCGATCTGGATTCCGACCGTGATCCTGACTTTCCCGGCCACGCTCGCGGCCACGCCCGGCGCCTGGATCGGGCTGCTGTACGTCGCGCTGATCAGTCAGTTTCTCGGATTCCTGCCCTGGTTCCGCGGCCTGGCGCTGGGTGGCATCGCACGCGTCGGCCAGACCCAACTGCTGCAGCCGTTCCTGACGATCATCGCCTCGGCGCTGCTGCTGGGCGAAGCGGTCGATGCGATGACGATCGGCTTCGCGGTCGCGGTGTTCGCGATCGTCGCCGCGGGCCGGCACTTTGGTACCTTGCGCAGGGGCACCTGAGGCCCTGGGCGGCCACCGCAGACGATGGGCGGACGGGGCCTGGCGTGCACCGCCCCTACCGCGCGGCCTTGGCGCGCGCCCGGCGCGAAGCGAGGACCGCGGCACGCAGCCCCGATCCGCCGAACGCAATGCGATCTGCGTTAGAGTATTGGCAAGAAAGGAGACTTCCATGCTCGACCCACAAACCAAAGCGCTCATTGATCTCGTCATCAAAATGGGCATCCCGCCCACCGAGACGCTGACGCCGGCCCAGGCGCGCGCGTTCTACTCTGAGCGCCGGGACTTCAGCCAACCTGATCCGCCCGCGATCGCGTCGGTTCGCGACGTGCAGGCACCGGGCCCGGGCGGGCCGATCACCGTTCGCTGCTACCGGCCTGCGGGCAGCGCAGAGGCAGACATCCTGCCCGCGCTGGTCTACTACCACGGCGGCGGGCATGTCATCGGGGATCTCGAGACCCACGACGTCATTTGCCGGCAACTGGGCAACCTGGCGGGTTGCGCCGTATTCGCGGTCGATTACCGCCTGGCGCCCGAGCACATCTTTCCGGCGGCAGCCGTTGACTGCATCGCCGCGACGCGCTGGGTGCATGATCAGGCTGCAGCGCTTCACATCGATCCGGCACGCATCGCAGTCGGCGGCGACAGCGCCGGCGGGCAACTGGCCGCAGTGGTCTGCCTGGCACTTCGCGATGCGGCGGCGTTTACCCCGGTGCTTCAGTTGCTGATCTATCCGGTCACCGATGCGTGCGCCAAGACCGCGTCGATGCAAGCCAACGCGCAGGGTTACCTGCTGACGAAGGCTTCGATCGACTATTTCTACGGCCATTACATGCCGCAAGAGTGGATGCGCCTTGATTGGCGGGCATCGCCCTTGCGGGCAGCCGATCACCGCAACCTGCCACCCGCGCTGGTCTTGACCGCCGGGTTTGACCCGCTGCGCGACGAAGGCCTGCTGTACGCCGACAAGTTGTCAGCCGCCGGCGTCCCCACGCAGTACATCTGCTTTGAGCGCCAGATCCACGGCTTCGCGCTGATGGGCCGCATCCTCGACGAAGCCAACACGGCGGTCAGGCTGCTGGCGCAGGCGCTGCGCGAGCGGTTCGCCGCAAGCTAAAACGCCCGGCAGGCGGGCAGCGCGCGCGATCGCCGACGCCCACCGTCAGCGCCAGGTACCGCGCCCGTTGTTAGCGCCGGTTGTTAGCACCCGTTGTCCGCGAATATTCGTCGTGGGCGGCCAGCCTCAGAACCCACGCCTAGTGGTTGTCGCGCGGAACCGCACTGCCGCTGCAACCGACCAGAAAGTCGAAGTCGGCGCCGTCGTTGGCCTGGTTGACGTGGTCGACGTAAAGCTTGTAGTAGCCACGATCGAGCGGCTGCCTGGGCGGCTGCCATTTTGCGCGGCGCGCGGCGAGCACTTCCTCGCTCACATCCAGATGTAATCGACGGGCCTGGACATCAAGCTCGATCATGTCCCCGTTCTCGACGAGTGCGAGCGGCCCGCCGGCGGCGGCCTCGGGCGCCACGTGCAGGATCACGGTCCCGTACGCGGTGCCGCTCATGCGGGCATCCGAGATGCGGATCATGTCGGTGATCCCCCTCTTGAGAATCTTGGGCGGCAGCGGCATGTTGCCCACTTCGGCCATCCCGGGGTACCCCTTGGGCCCGCAGTTCTTCAGGACCATGATGCAGTTTTCATCGATATCCAGCTTCGGATCATCGATGCGGCCATGAAAATCCTCGATATTCTGGAAGACGACCGCGCGGCCGCGATGCTTGAGCAGCCCGGGGGTCGCGGCCGATGGCTTGATGATCGCACCGTCAGGGCAAAGGTTGCCACGCAACACGGCAATCCCCGTGTTCTCCTTAAAGGGCTTATCCCATGAGGTGATCACGTCGCGGTTCCAGCAGTCCGCCTTCTTGTTGTTTTCCCAGATGCTCTTGCCGGTCACGGTCAACGCGCGCTTGTTCAGCAGACCCTGCTCTCCGAGCGACCGCAGAACGACCGGCAACCCGCCCGCGTAG
>CAITPF010000484.1 GCA_903894155.1 uncultured beta proteobacterium
CATTCGGGCCATTCGGGCCATTCGGGCCATTCGGGCCATTCGGGTTATTCGGGTTATTCGGGTTATTCGGGTTATTCGGGCCAGTCGACTGGCGCGGCCTCGGGATGTACCTTGAAGAGCCGGCAGGCCACACCCGCCGCATTGCTGAACCAGGTCGCGGCAACATCTCCCTCGTCCACGACATCCACCACCTGCGAACCAATGCGCGCGACGCGACGCACGCTGTCGTCGTCCTCGATCACGTCCAGCGGAAGCTCCAGGCGCAGCATGCCCGGGGCGCGCAGCACCAGATTGCCCATGCGCATCACCATGGTCACGTCTGCAAGCGCCGGGCATTGGGATGCGCTGATCCAGTGGCCTTGTTCATCGACGATCAGCCAGCGGCGATCGTATTCGGCGGCGTCAGGCAGAGCGATGACGCCGCAACCGGCGATGGGGGTGTAGGACGTCGCAGTCATCTGGTGGCCAATTACATCGTTGGAAAGGACACACATTGTAAGCGGCGCTTTGCTATGCTGACGGCTCTGCGCAACTCCCCGGATACCCGCCATGAAAATCAATCGCCTCGATCATCTCGTGCTCACCGTTGCCGATATTGAACGTACCTGCGCCTTCTATCACGGGATCCTGGGGTTCGAGGTGATCCGCTTCGGCGTTGGTCGCATCGCGTTGGGCTTTGGAAACCAGAAGATCAACCTGCACCAGGTCGGCAACGAGTTCGACCCGAAGGCCGACCGCCCCACAGCCGGATCCGGCGATCTCTGCTTTATCGCCGACACGGCCATTGCGGACGTGATCCGCGAGCTGAACGCGGCGGGCGTTCCCATTGAACAGGGTCCTGTCGACCGCACGGGCGCCATCGGGCAGATCCGCTCGGTCTATCTGCGCGACCCGGACCAGAACCTGCTCGAAATCTCGAACTACGTCTGATCGGCCCTTGCTACGTAGGGTTTTCCTGACCGTGGAGGCATTGACACCGACAGAATGGTGGCAATAAGATGACTGACGGTTCACCAATCACCAAATGAGTGAGCCAGTCCCCGTTCCATTCCAATATTCAAGAGACAACCCGTGGGCAAACGATCTCCTGGCGCCGAGGCGCTGTCGCTGCACAAGATGCTGCTGACGATTCGGGCCGTCGAGAGCAGCCTGACTCGCCTCTTTGCCGACGGCGAAGTCCCGGGCTTCATCCACCTGAGCATCGGCCAGGAGGCAGTCGCCACCGGAGTGTGTACCGCACTGCGCGACCAGGACACGGTGGCGACGACCCACCGCGGACACGGGCACGTACTGGCACGCGGACTTTCACTCGATCATTTTTTCAAGGAAGTGATGGGACGCGCCGGCGGCGCGTGCGCCGGGCGTGGCGGATCAATGCACGTGGCCGACATGACAATGGGCATTATCGGGGCCAACGGGATCGTCGGCGCCGGCATTCCGATCGCGCTGGGCAGTGCGCTGGCCCACCAGATCCGCCAGACGGGGGCCGTCGCGGTCGTATTCTTCGGCGACGGCGCAATGGCCGAGGGCGTGCTGCACGAGACATTCAACATGGCTGCGCTCTGGGGCCTGCCCTTGCTGCTGGTCTGCGAAAACAACGGCTGGTCGGAGTTTTCGCCAACCAGTCGTCAATTCGTCGCATCGCTTGAAAAACTGGCCGCAGCCTTTGGCATCGCATACCGACGCACGGACGGCAACGACGTCGCAGCGGTTGCCCAGGCCGCCCGGGACTGCGTCGCGCTTCTGCGCGAAGGCAAGGGGCCGCTCGTGCTCGAATGCAGCACGCAGCGCGTGCGCGGGCACTACGAGGGAGACCCACAGAAATACCGCCCGGCCGAAGAGCTTGCGGCAATGGAGGCAAACGACCCGATCGCGCGGTCAGAGCGCGCGCTGCTCGCCATGGGCGTCAAGTCGGCGGCGATTCGCAAACTGCGCGAAGAGGTCGACGCGCAGGTGGCGCGCGCCATCGATGCAGCACGTGCCGACCCGGAACCCGTGTTCGCCGACGCATTCGCGGATGTCTACGCCGGCGCAGGGAGGCACTGAGTCATGGCCGAAATGAAATACACCCAGGCGGTCAATGCGGCGATCACCGACGCGATGCGGGCCGACCAGAGCGTGATCCTGTTTGGCGAGGACGTCGCCGAAGCGGGCGGCTCGTTCAAGGCGACCCGCGGGCTGCTTGAGGTCTTCGGACCGGCGCGCGTGCGCGACACCCCGATTTCCGAGGCAAGCATCGTATCGATGGCCGTGGGCGCAGCGATGACGGGTTTGAAGCCCATTGTCGAGATCATGTTCATGGATTTCGTCACGCTCGCCATGGATGCCCTGGTCAACCAGGCCGCGAAGGCGCATTTCATGTTCGGCGGACGCGCGAGCGTGCCGATGGTGCTGCGCACGCCGCACGGCGGCGGGCTCAACGCAGGGCCCCAGCACTCGCAATGTCTGGAGGCCTGGATCGCACACGTTCCCGGTCTCAAGGTGGTGTGCCCGAGCAATCCGCAGGATGTCTATTCGCTTCTGCGCGCGGCGATCGAAGATCCGAACCCCGTGGTCTTCATCGAGCACAAGGGCATGTATGGGATCAAGGGCGATGTCGACACCGGGCAAAAGGCCGACATCGGGTGCGCCCGCATCGCGCGCCCTGGCAAGGATGTCACGCTCGTCACCTACGGATCGACGGTCCACACCGCAACGCGCGCCGCGCAGTCGCTGGCGGCCGAAGGCATCGAGGTCGAGATCCTCGACCTGCGCAGCCTGCAGCCCTGGGACGAGGCCGCCGTTCTGGCCTCGGTGGCACGCACCCATCGGCTGGTCATCGCGCACGAGGCGGTCGAATCCTTCGGCGTCGGCGCCGAGATCGCCGCGCGCATGGCCGACGTCGCCTTCGACGAGCTTGACGCGCCGATCCTGCGCGTGGGAGCGCCCTTCATGCCAGTGCCATTCGCACGATCCCTCGAGGCGCAATATTCCGTCAGCGTGGAACGCATCTGCGCAGCCATCCGGAAAAGCATCGCATAGCCACAATACCGAACACGGAGACAGCCCATCATGAGTGAAGAAAAAGCCATCCTGATCGAACGCCGCGGCGCGATCGGCATCCTGACCATCAACCGACCGAAAACGCTCAATGCGCTGAACATCCCGACGCTGCTCGAACTCGAGGCCGCGCTCACAGAACTCGAAAACGACGCGTCGGTTCGTGTCGTCGTGATCACAGGCGCCGGCGACCGCGCTTTTGTGGCGGGCGGCGACATCGCCGACCTCGACAGTCGCCAGGGCCTGCCGCATTACCTGGAATTCGCCGAGATCATTCACCGGGTGTTCCGTCGCATTGAAGATTGCGACAAGCCAACCATCGCGGCCGTCAACGGCTGGGCACTCGGCGGGGGAACCGAGCTCGTCCTGGCGACCGACATCCGCATCGTTTCCGACAAAGCCCGTCTGGGCGTGCCGGAAATCACGCTCGGGCTGTTTCCGGGCGCAGGCGGCTCGCAGCGTCTGATCCGTCAGATTCCGCTGTGCCGTGCCAAGGAGCTGATGTTCACGGGCGACCAGATCACGGCGGCCGAGGCAGTAGCCCTGGGCCTGTGCAACCGTGCCGTGCCGCCCGAGATCCTGATGCAGGAAGTCATGGCGACCGCCGAAAAGATCGCCTCGAAATCGCCGCTGGTCCTCAAACTGCTCAAGCGCAACTTGCGCTCAGGGCAGGAAATGCCGCTGGGCGCCGCGCTGTCGCACGAGCAGGCCATGATCAGTCTGGTTCTGGACGCCCGTGACGCTCACGAAGGCTGCCAGGCCTTCCTGCAGAAGCGCAGTCCGGACTTCAAAGGAATCTGACGTGAAGCGTGAGCTGCTCATGCCGAAACTGGGCCTGACGATGACGGAAGGCGCCATCGCGGACTGGATGGTGGGCGCCTCGCAGCCATTCAAGGCCGGCCAGGGCTTGTACGTTGTCGAGACCGACAAGGTCGCCAACGAAATCGTCGCCGAGGGCGACGGGATGCTCCTGGAAATCGCCGTTCAGATTGGCGAGACGGTTCCCGTGGGCACCGTGATCGGATTTTGGGACGATGCCCCGGCCGGCACGCGCGCGGCCACGCCTGCGGCACCCGCCGCTGTCGCGACTGCGACTGCGACCGCGACAACGAGCACAGCGGCGACTGCATCATCAGCGCCAGCCACGCCAGCCCGGCGGGACTCCCCGACCCCAGCAGCCCCGACGCCGTCGACAGCCGCCCCGGCAGTCGCCGGCTCGCCGACGCGCATCATCGCCTCGCCCTACGCGCGGCGCCTGGCGCGCGAGCGCGGCGTGGCACTCGCCCGGATCGCCGGTACGGGACCGAACGGCCGCATCGTGGCACGCGACGTTCAGGCTGCCGCAGAACATGCCATACCGGTGGCCAGCGCACTGGCGACACAGGTCATGCAACCTTCATCCGCACCTGCGGCAATCGCGCGAACGACCCAGCCTGCGCCAGGCGCGGACTACGATCTGATCGCCCCAACCGCGCGACAAGCCACCGCGGCACGACGCCTGACGCAGGGCAAGCAGGACACGCCGCACTTCTACCTGGCGCTTGAGGCGGACGTCAGTTCGCTGATCGCGCTACGCAAGGAAATCAACGAGGCGGACCTGGGCGTGCGCCTGACGCTGAACCACTTCATCGTCAAGGCGGTCATCGATTCGCTGCGCAAACACCCTGCGCTGAACCGTGTCTGGTCGGACCAGGGAATCGTCGCCTATCGACGGATCGACGTAGGCATCGCGGTGGATGCGCCAGGCGGGCTGCTGGCACCGGCCGTGACCGACGTGGGCGGCATCACGATCCGTGCCTTGGCCGCGCGCCTGACCGATCTTGCCGAACGCGCGCGGGCCGGCCTGCTCACGGCGGCCGACCAGGGCGCGCCAGCCATCACGATATCGAACGCGGGGATGCACAACGTCACCTACATGACGTCGATCATCAACCCGGGCCAGGCCATGATTCTTGGCGTGGGCAGCATCAAAGGCGTATTCCGGCCCGACGACCGTGGCCAGCCCGTGCTGCGACAGGAACTTGGCCTCGTGCTGTCGCTTGATCATCGCATCATGGATGGCGTGGCCGGCCTGAAGTTTCTGAACACGATCGTCCATTGCCTCGAACACCCGGCGCAATTGCTGCTTCACTGATTCGCCGACCCAACCCATAAGGTGACCTGATGACAGTGACCCAATCTCTCGCGAAGTTCATCGTCGGGCTCAATGCGCCCGGCGCCATCCCGCCCGAAGTCCTGGAGAAGGCCAAAGTCTGCCTGCTCAACGGCTACGGGATCGGGCTTGCCTGCTTCGATACCCCCTATGCGGCGGTGGCCTCGGCGGCGGCGATCGCCATTGACGGCGAGCGGCCCGATGGCGCGACCATTCTGTGGAATGGACGCAAGACGTCGCTTTTCGGCGCCACGCTGGCCAACGGTGCCCTGTTCCACGGCCGGGCGCAGGAAGACGCCTGCGGCGCCGCCCACCTGGGCGCCATCATGATTCCCGTGCTGACCGCCGCCGTGGAGTCCGGCCGCATGCCGGTCGACAAAATGCTGACGGCGCTCGTCGCGGGATACGAGGCCGGCGGTCTGTTCGAGATCAATTACGCGCCCAACACCACGCCGGTCGGCCTGCGCGCCTCCGCACTGTTCGGTGCCATCGCGGCTGCCGCGTGCGGCGCCATCGGGCTGGGCCTGAACGAGGCACAAACCGCGTCGGCCCTGGCGAACGCAGCCTCGTTTGCGGGCGGATTGCTGCAGTCGTTCGAGGATGGCACCGACGAATGGCGCTACCAGCTCGGCGTGGCCGCACGCAACGGCTGGCTCGCTGCAGAGCTCGCACTCGCCGGCTCGGTTTCCGCGCCAAGGGCGGTGGAAGGCGGCAACGGTTTCATCCGCGCCTACGCGCGCACGGACTGCGACGTCGCGGGACTGACGGCCCAGATCGGCAAGACCTGGTTTATCCACCGCGTGGTCTTCAAGCCCTATCCCGTTTGCGCGTTCAACCAATCCCCTGTGAATGCCGCGCTCAACCTGCGCCAGCGCCTCGCGGGGAAAACGCCGGACCGCATCACGGTTCGCATGAACCCCTACGAAACCGGGTACGCCGGCATGAATAGCCAGGGCCCCTTCTTTTCCGTGTCGGGCACGCTGATGAGCATCCCCTTCTGCATCGCCAACACGCTGCTGTACGGCGCGCCGACGATGAAGATGATGATGGTCTTCGACGATCCGGTCGTCCAGGGCCTGGTCAACCGCATCGAACTGGTCGCGGACGCCAGCGTGCAGCGCCTGTGCTGCGTCATCGATGCGACCTTTGCCGATGGATCGGCCGCGGTCACCGAATCGCTCCAGATGTCGGTCGCTGACTACAACTATGACAGGGCGCAGCTGCGCGACCTCATTTTGCGCGTTTGTGCGGAAGTCAGCGTGGGGCCGCAGGCCTTCGCGGTGCTCGAGCGCTTCGTCGACAACCCGGCGGCAACCGGCATCGGTACAGTGCTCGACTGCTTCGCCGACGTGCGCCGGCAGCGCGCCCAATAACCTCTCTCAGGATCGACACGATGAACTTTGAACTTTCGGAAGAACAGCGAATGATCGCGGCTACCGCGCGCCAGGTCGGCGAGCGGTTTGGCCTCGACTATTGGCGCAAGATCGACGCCGAGAAGAAATTCCCGGCCGAAATATGGAAGGCGATCTGCGACGCCGGCCTGTGCGGCGTCGCGCTGCCCACCGAGTACGGCGGCTCCGGGCTGGGCATGTTGGAAATGGCCCTGATCGTCGAAAACCTGGCGGCGGCGGGCGCGGGCTCCACGCTGGGGCAAATGTTCATGGTGAACCCGATTTTCGGCGGCGTATCGATCAGCAAGTTCGGAACGCCCGAAATGAAGCGCGACCTGCTGCCCAAGCTCATCTCGGGCGAAATCGGCTGCAGCATGGGCCTGACCGAACCGGACGCGGGCACCAACACCCTGGAAATCCGCAGCTTCGCGCGAGCCCAGGGCGACGGCTGGGTTCTCAACGGACGCAAGATCTGGATCACCGCCGTGGATGCCGCCGACAAGATGCTCGTCATCGCCCGGACCAAGAAGCTTGAGGAATCCCGTTCGCGCAGCGACGGCCTGACCATGTTCATGATCGACGTCAAGCGCAAGGGTCTGACGTACACGCCGATCGACAAGCTCGGCACCAACACCCTGACCTCGAGCGCGGTGTTTTTCGACGATGTCGAGATCCGCGCGGACGAACTCCTTGGTACGCTGCACGGCGGCTGGCGCGAACTGCTCGATGTCCTGAATACCGAGCGCATCGTCACGACCGCCGGGCTGACCGGGACATGTGAACTGGCGCTCAAGCTGGCCGTCAATTACGCAAACGACCGCAAGATCTATGGCGACAAGCCGATTTCCAGCTACCAGGGCCTGCAATTCCCGCTTGCCCAGTGCTATGCGGAAAACGAGGCTGCCCGCCTGCTGAACTACAAGGCGGCGGCGAATTTCGACGCGGGGCTGCCCTTCGGCAGCGAATCCAATGCCGCCAAACTGCTCGCGGCACAAGCCGCCGCGCGCACGACCGAGCGGGCCATGCAAACCATGGGGGGCATGGGATTTTCGAAGGAATACCACGTCGAGCGGCTCTGGCGTGACTGCCGATTGTTCCGGTTTGCCCCTATATCGGAAGAAATGATCTTGAACTACATTGCAATGCATGATCTGGGCATGCCCAGGTCCTACTGACGACCCGAGTGACCGATGACTCCCGCCCAAGAGCGGGCATATTTCCCCGGGGCATACGCCCCCAAAACGAAGTGAGGAGACACAAACCATGAGCATGCGTGCCAACAAGCCCCTGCAACCTACCCGCCGCAAACTGATCAAGGGTGCTGCTGCCATGGCCGGTATGGCTACGGTCGGCATCCCGGGCATTTCGCTCGCCCAGAACAAGCCCATCAAGATCGGCATGCCGACCATCCTGTCCGGGCGCGTGGCGATGCTGGGTATCTCCTCGCGCAACGCCGCGATGATGGAAGTCGAAAAGTTCAACGCGGCCGGCGGCCTCAACGGACGCATGATCGAGATGGTCATTCGCGACTCCAAGGGCGCCCCGCAGGAAGCCGCCCGCGTCGCCCGCGAAATGGTGACGAGCGACGGTTGCGAGATCATCTTCGACAGCGAGGCTTCTTCGGGCGCCTTCGCAGTCCAGGAAGTGGCGCGCGACACCGGGGTATTTTGCATCCACAACGATTCTGAAACCTCTTCGCTGACTGCGGATCCGAAACTGCGCATTCCCAATGCGTTCCGTTGCGCGCGCCAGGGCATCCATGACGCCATCGTCGGCGGCGCCTACGCCGGCCAGGTCGCCAAGGAAAAGAACCTCAAGCAATGGATGTCCATTTCGCCCGACTACGCCTATGGTCGCGACACGACCGCGGAGTTCTTCGAGTACCTGAAGCACTTCAACAAGGACATCGAGGTCACCAACGAAGTCTGGCCCAAGCTGTTCCAGGCCGACTACAGCGAATCGATCACCCGCCTGCTCCAGGGCAAGCCCCAGGCGATCTACTCGGCCTTGTGGGGTGGCGACCTGACCTCGTTCATCGACCAGGCTTCGATCTACGCGCTCTTCAAGGATCGCCAGTTCTTCGGCGTGAATATGGCGGACTACGCCGTGCTGACCGCGGTCAAGACGGTGCCTGCCGGCCTGCACTCCGGCAATCGCTCCCTCAAGAGCTTCCCCAAAACCCCGGCCAACGCCGCGTGGTGCGACGCGTACTTCGCCAAGTACAAGGAAATGCCCCTGAACTGGTCATGGCAGAACGCCGCCAGCATGCAATTCGTGACCCAGGCCATCAAGAAGGCCAACGGCACGGATCCCAAGAAGCTGTCGGACGCGTTGCGCGGGATGACGATCGACTCGCCCTTCGGCGCCGACGGCAAACTGACGATGCGCGCCGAAGACCAGACGCTGGTCAACTACGCCATCGGCTGGGGCGCGCTCGCGGCCAAGGAACCCTTCATGGCCAACCCGATTCCAGGCAACTGGGCTCAGATCACCGAGCTCGAAGCCGCCTGGAAGAAGGCCAAGGGCTGGGGCTAAGTCTTTCGGGCCCCATGGTGACCGGTGCCGCGCTTGCGATCCAGTCGTCGCAGCGCGCGCCGGGCTGACCGCACGGCGGGTCATCCGTACCCGCCGCAGGCGCAACACAATGCGCCCTTCTGTTTGAATTGGAGACATTCTTGGATCCCACCGCGCTCCTCGATTGCGTGACCTCGCTGTCATGCATCGTGACCCAGGCGAGCACCGGACTTATCGTCGGCGCCCTCCTTTTCCTGGTGGCCGCCGGCCTGACGCTGATCTTTGGCGTGCTCGGCGTGATCAACTTCGCTCACGGATCGCTCTACATGCTGGGCGCGTACGTCGCGCTGACTGCCTACCGGCTTACCGACAATTTCATGCTGTCCGCGCTCGCGTCGGGGCTCGCCATCGGGGTGTTCTCGCTTGTGTTCGAGCGCCTGTTCATGCGCCGCGTCTATAACGCCGACGTCCTGATGCAACTGCTGGTCTGCTATGCCTTCATCCTGATCCTCGACGATGCGGTCAAGATCATCTGGGGGCCCGAGTTCCAGTCGATGGGCATGCCCGACGAATTCCAGGTGCCGCCCCTGTTCATCGGCGGCGGCGTGATTCCCGTGTTCTACGTGTTCCTGATCTGCGCGGCAACGGTCATTGCCGCCGTCCTGTGGTGGTCGCTTACCCGCACGCGCATGGGCAAGATCGTGCGCGCGGCTGCGCACAACCCAACCATGACGTCGGTTCTGGGGCTCAACACCAACATGATCTACGCGGCCGTATTCGCCGTGGGCGGAGGCCTCGCGGGGCTGGCCGGGGCGCTGGCGGCGCCCGTGCGCTCGATGTCGCCGGGAATGGGCTTTTCCATCCTGATCGAGTCCTTCATCGTGACCGTCATCGGCGGCATGGGTTCCGTCAGCGGCGCCCTCGTGGGCGCGCTCCTGATCGGGCTCATACGCTCGTTCGGCTCGATCGGCTTTCCGCTGTTCGTCGAAGGCCTCATGTTCATCGCGATGGCGCTCATCCTGATCCTCAAGCCCAGCGGTCTGCTCGGCAAGGAGCCGCGTCCATGACCCGGCAGCCCGGCTTTGGCAAGGAGCTTTTCTGGGGTGGTGTGGCACTCGCGCTGCTGGTGGCCGTCCCCTTCATGACACCGTCGCGCATCGCGCAGGACTTCGTCATCCGTCTTGCCGCGTACGGCCTGTTCGCCACTTCGCTGAACATTCTGGTCGGCTACGGCGGCATGGTGTCTTTCGGCCACGCGATGTTCTTTGGCACAGGCGCCTATGCGTTCGGGCTGATGATGCAAAAGGCCGGCGTGTCGATTCCCGTGGCCATGCTGACCAGCGTCGTGGTGTGCGCCGCGGTCGGCGCCGTCATCGGCGCAATCTGCGTGCGACTGAAGGAGATTTACTTCTCGTTCCTGACGCTGGCCTTCCAGATGCTGATCTACAGCGTGATCCTGTCATGGAAATCGCTCACCGGGGGCGACCAGGGGCTCATGGGTGGCATTCCCCGCACGCCGTTCTGGGGGATCAATCTCGGCAATCCGACCGAACTCTACTGGTTCGCCTGCGTGGTGGGCGTGGTGTGCATGCTGCTGATGCGCTATATCCTGCAGTCACCCTACGGCTACACCTTGCGCATGGTGCGAGACAACGCGGATCGCGCGCGGTTCCTCGGCATCGACGTCTGGCGCGTCAAACTGTATGCCTTCGTGCTGTCGGCGTGTTTTGCCGGCGTAGGCGGAATCATCATGGCGATGTTCGTCTCGGGTGCCTATCCCGAGTTTTCCTACTGGACGCAATCCGGCGAAGCGGTTTTCATGATCATGATGGGTGGCCTGCACGCCTTCATCGGTCCGGTCGTGGGCGCCGCGCTGCTGCTGCTCTTTAACGACGTGATCACGCGCACCACCGAATACCACGGACTGGCGCTCGGCCTCATCGTGCTGCTGTTCGCCCTCGGCTTCAAGCGCGGCATCACCGATTTCGCCATCCAGATCTTCCGCGCCGTGCGCGGTGAACGGAGACAACCATGACTGCATCCTTCACCACTGTCGTGACCGGCGGCTCAAGCGGCATCGGTGCCGCATGCGTCGAGCACCTGGCGCGTCGCGGCGACCAGGTCATCGTGCTGGATCTGCCCGGCACCTGGTCGGACGAAGCGATGCGCGCGGCGGGCGTGCAAGCCTACGCCTGCGACGTCACGGATGAAGCTGCGCTGCGCGATATCGCCGCAACGATCGAATCTCGCCACGGTCCGGTGACGGGACTCGTGAACAGCGCCGGGATCCTGCAGCATCGCCTGCCACCCGAGCAACTGACCATGGCCGAATGGGACCGGGTCATCGCGGTGGACCAGCGCGGCACCTACCTGGCAAGCGCAATCTTCGGGTCGCGCATGGCTCAGCTCGGTCATGGCGCGATCGTCAACATCGCTTCGATCACCGGCTGGCGCTCGGTGCCGTTGCACGCGTATGCGCCGGCCAAGGCGGCGGTCATCTCGATCACCGAGTGCCTGGCAGCCGAATGGGGCCGATCAGGCGTTCGGGTCAACGCCATATCTCCGGGCTATACGCTGACACAGGCGCTACAAGCGGCGATCGACCGCGGCGACCGCAATCCGGATGAACTGACCTCGCAAGCCGCGATGGGCCGGCTCGTCAAGCCCTCCGAAGTCGCCGACGCGGTGGGCTTCCTGCTTTCTTCGGCGGCAAGCGCGATCACGGGCATCAACCTCCCGGTCGACGCGGGCTGGCTCGCAGGCTCCACCTGGATGACCTACGGCGGCGTCCCCGCCGCACGGCAGTCCCAACCGGCCGGGGTGAAGTGATGCTTCGAATCGAAAACCTCTTCAAGTCGTTCGGAGGCGTCGTCGCGACGTCGGATGTCTCCATCCACTTCAGCAAGGAATCGCTCAGCGCGGTGATCGGCCCCAACGGGGCTGGCAAGACCACATTCTTCAACCTGATCTCCGGCGCGCTGCAACCCGACTCGGGCAAGATCCTGCTTGACGGCGAGAACATCGTCGGGATGCCCAGCAGCGAGATCGTGCACAAAGGCATCGGCCGGGCTTTCCAGGTCGCCAAACTGTTCAAGACCCTGACGGTCGAGCAATCCCTGCGCGGCGCGCTGATGTCGCCGCTCGGGCGCTCGGCCCAGATGCACGGACGCTTCCCGCTACCCCAGACGCGCGACCGCGCCTGGGAGGTGATGGAGCAACTGGGGCTGCACACCAAGGCAGACATCGTGAGCGGCAACCTGTCGCACGGCGACCAGAAGCTGCTCGACATGGCGCTTGCGCTCGTGCTCAATCCAAAAGTGCTGCTGCTTGACGAGCCCGTCGCCGGCATGGGGCCGGAAGAGCGCGAACAGATGATCCAAACCGTCTACGCGCTCTGGAAACGCGGGGGCCTGACGGTCGTGCTGATCGAGCACGACATGGATATTGTCTTCCGGATCTCCCAGCACATACACGTGCTGTCCTACGGCAAGGTGCTTGCCGAGGGAAATGCCGAGCAGATCCGCAACAATCCGGCCGTGATCGAGGCCTACTTGGGCACACCTCGGGAGGCACACGCATGAGCTCGGAAGTACTTCAGGTCGAAGGGATCGACGTCTACTACGGTAGCAGCCAGGTGCTGTTCAACATGTCGCTCGCGGTTCGCCAGGGCGAGACCCTGGCGTTGCTCGGGCGCAATGGCGCCGGCAAGAGCACCACGATGAAGGCGATCGCCGGCGTGCTCGCGCCGCGCCGTGGGCAAGTAAAACTGCGGGGCCAGGAGATCACCGGCAAGCCGCCGCACGTCATCACGCGCGCGGGCATCAGCTTCGTGCCCGAAGACCGACAGATATTCCC
>CAITPF010000485.1 GCA_903894155.1 uncultured beta proteobacterium
CTGCCAGTGAATCCGGCAAGCCTGTCGCGGGCGTTTTGCCTGCCAGCAGGTCAACGGCGGCCTTCTCGTCCTGGATGGGCTTGAACGCCGTCGCATGGCCTGGCGCGCTTTTTGCCGGATTCGCCGGTTCGGTTTGCGGAGAAGCCTCAGTCTGACCGAAAGGAGATTGCAAAACCATGACAAGAAAGGCCATGATCGCAGTACGCCAGATCGGGGATGGGCGGACGATCCCGGAGGTTCCTGACCGATGCAATGTGATTCTCTTCAAGGTATTCATGTGACTAGGCTTTGTTAATACTTACCAATGGCTGGAATTACATTCGCTGCGTTGTTTCTGGCCGGCGATGTCAATTGAACCACGCAATATCGACCCCGCGAACATAAATTAAAATTAGTGCTGGCTCGCTTCCCTTCTCAGCTTTTCTTCCTGCTCGAGACGGGTGTCTTCCAGTTCCTGCATCAAAGCATCCATATCCACCGCACGGGTATCGGCAGCCACATGACCGGTGAGGGCCACCCCCGGCTTTAACTCCCCCGATTCGTAGATCTGCCAGATTTCCTTGCCATACTGCGTGCCGATCAATTGCGGCGCAAACTGGCCAAAGTATGTCGCAAGATTATCGACATCGCGCATGAGCATGACGGGCGCTTCATTATTGCCGGCAGCATTGACGGCCTGGGGCAGATCAATGATCACCGGCCCGTCCGCGGCCAGCAGGATGTTGTATTCGGACAAGTCTCCGTGCACCATGCCTTCGCACAACATCCGCACGACCTCATTCAACAGGGACTGGTGCAGCTCAAGCGCCAGGGGCTCGGTCATTTCGACGTCATTGAGCCTGGGCGCCGCATTGCCGTCAGCGTCGGTGATGAGCTCCATCAGCAGGACGCCGTCGGTGCAGATAAAGGGCGTCGGCACGCGAACGCCGGCATTTGCCAAGCGGAACAGGGCATCGACTTCGGCGGTTTGCCAGAGCTTTTCCTGTACTTCACGGCCGTAGCGGCTACCCTTTTCCATGGCGCGCTGCTGGCGGCTATTTTGTACCTTGCGTCCTTCCAGATAGCTTGCGGCTTGCCGGAAGCTGCGTTGCTTGACGTCCTTGTACACCTTGGCACAGCGGATCTCACCGCCACTACGCACAATGTAGACGGTGGCCTCTTTTCCGCTCATTAACTGGCTGAGCACTTCGTCGATTAATCCTTCTTCTATCAAGGGAAGGAGTCTTTTTGGGGCTTTCAAAGACTTTGCTCGATCAATGACATTGGGCGAATGAAATTATTCATACCCCGATTGTATCGCGGCAGGGCGAGGATGCAGCGCCTGCGCCCGCCTGCGCGGAGCCTCGTCCGGAGAAAGCAAGCCGCTCAGGCGCCCGGCGGCCGTTGACAGCACCCTGGCCCGAAGGCAGAATCGACTGGCTCCTTCACCGAATCCTGTTGCTAAGGATTGTGAAGTGGTGGCGTTTCACGCCCCTATTCATCCTCAGGCCGTTCCGATCCCCGGAAAGTCGAGACCCGTCGTGCACTCCACGCCAGACCAGCGCATTGCCGCAACCCTTGTGACAGGCTTTCTGGGCAGTGGCAAGACGACGCTGATCAACGCGGTGCTGAAGAACCCCCGCTTCGCGAAGACCCTGGTGATCGTCAACGAGTTCGGTGAAATCGGACTCGATCATTTGCTGATCGAGGGGGGGCAGGACCAGGTGATCCTGATGGACTCGGGGTGCCTTTGCTGCCAGATGAACGGTTCGCTGCGCGATACGCTCATCGATGTCTTCATGCGGGCCTGCGCACAAAAAATTCCTTGCTTCGATCGGGTCATCATCGAAACGAGCGGCCTGGCCAATCCTGTGCCCCTCATCAGCATCCTGGTGGCCGATTCTGCAGTGACGCCCCGATACCGACTCGATCTTGTCCTGACCGTCGTCGACGCATTGAACGGGCAACACGCGCTATCGACTTATGACGAAGCTGTCCGGCAGGTTGCCGTGGCGGATCGTATCGTCCTGACCAAGACGGACCTGGCCGGTCCGCAGGCCACCGACGCAGTGTGTGCCCGCCTTTCCGGGATCAATGGCCAGTCGCCTGTGACCGCATGGCGGGGAGGTCAGGATTGCCTGGAGCAATTTGCCGTGGTCGAGTCCGGACCCGCCCACGAAAATCGCCCGACGGCCGAATCCCTGGCGGCTCACGCGGTCGACACAACCGACAAGGCACCGTTGCCAGCTTTGACGTCGCCGTCCGGCGCGTCCCGCTTGAATCACGGGCCGCTTTTCGGGAATATCAAGGGATATGCGTTTTCAATGGCAGGCAACGCCGCGTGGCCGGCGTACGCCGCCTGGAGCGCGGCAATGACGGCCACATTTGGCCACCGGCTTTTGCGCTGCAAGGGGATACTGTCAATCGGTCAACCGGATCAGTTCTGGGTTATTCAGGCGGTGCAGGGATTTTTTGTGCCGCCCGTGCGATTTGTGCCTGGCGAAGGCGACGCCGCGGCGCGGCGCCCTCCCGGGCAGTTCATCCAATGCATCGGTGATCGCATTTTGCGCGAAGAGATTGAGGGGTTGTTTCCTTTGCTTGGGCTTTCCATCACAACAAATGGCTTTCGAGGATAAGAACATGGCGCAGTCACCAGATCAATCCCAGGCAGCGGCGACGCAACCCGCTTTTGTGTTGCGCGGCGCAACAGTCGTCAGCGCCGACAGCGCACCGCAGCGCCTGGACATCCTCTGCGAGCAAGGCAAGATCACGGCGCTCATGGCACCCGAAACGATCGTGGCCGAACATGTCGCTGTCAGGCGCATCGACGGGTTGCACGTGTTCCCCGGTTTGATTGATGCGCATGTGCATTTCGGGTTCGGCGAGAAGATCACCGAGTACTCGACCGAAACGGCGCATGCGGCGCTGGGCGGATTTTCAACGATTCTGGCGTTCTTCCTGAATAACGAAAGCTATTCGGATGTCTATGACCGCGAGCAAGGCTATGCCCAGTCGCGTGCCTATGTGGACTACGGCTTTCATTTCAGCACGGCGGGTGAAGCGCACCTGAAGGAGCTGGAAAGCTACGTCACGAAGTACGGCGTCACTTCGTTCAAATATTTCATGAACTTCAAAGGCGAGGAGGGGCGGTACCTTGGGCTCGACGGCACCGACGATGGCTATTTTTATGACTTGCTCAGGTCCGCTGCGCAAATCGGCGGGCTGACCGTCGTATGCCACACAGAGAACATCGAAATCGTCAATCGCCTGCGCAACGCACAGCTTGTGCACGGCATCGATAATCTGAAGCAGTGGGAAGCTGTCAAGCCTGCGATCACCGAAGCCGAAAACTGCATCCGCGCGATGTTCATGGCGGAAAAACTCGGGGCGACGATTTATATTCCGCACATGAGTTCCGAGATGGGCATCGACGAGGCCAGGCGCTGGAAGACCCGTTACGGTCGCATCTTCGTCGAAACCTGCCCGCATTACCTGACGCACACGAGCGACATGGACCTGGGCTCGATGGGCAAGGCAAATCCCCCCTTCCGGAGCGCGGCGGATCGCGATGCCCTCTGGGCCGCCCTGGCCGATGGCACCGTCGATGTTGTCGCCTCTGACCACGTGCCCCGCAAGCGTGCCACCAAGGAAAAGAGCTTCTGGCTCGCGTCGCAGGGGTTCCCCGGCACGGCGACGATCCTTCCGGTGCTGCTTGACGAGGGCTATCACAAGCGCGGGTTGTCATTGCAAAGAATTTGCAGCCTCGTCGCATCAAAGCCCGCGCATATTTTCAATATCGACGACCGCAAGGGTTCAGTTCGCGTGGGCGGGGATGCGGACTTGACGCTCGTCGATCTCCAGAAGGAGCGCGTGGTCGATTCCGCTGAACTGGGCTCGTATTCCGACTACAGTATTTACGACGGCTGGAAGTTCAGGGGATGGGCGGTGGAAACGATCCTGCGCGGCCAGACGATCATGCGTGACCACAAGCTGGTGGGTCAGGCAGGCTACGGAGCCTACCTGCGGCGCGACGCCCGCCCGCAGGCACGCTGAACGATCCGAATTACACGGAAAAGGAATACGCACCATGAATCCCTGGGATGATGTCATCAGTGAAGAGGAGCAACGCGCTTATGGCGCCGCGGGCTTTGGGCGGCCAAGCGGGTTGGGCACGCGTCCCGCACTGCTCGTGATTGACGTGCAGTATCGAACGGTTGGATCCGTGCGCGCCCCGTTCTGGGAAGCCATCAAGGAGTTTCCCACCGCCTGCGGAGAAGTCGGCTGGCGGGCGGTCGACGCCATGGTGCCGCTTGTTCAGTTGTTCCGTGAAAAGGGCTGGCCGATTTTGTATCCGCATGTGGCCCCGAAGATCGCCAACGAGGGCGGGCGCCTGGCCGAGAAAGTACCGGCAATCATGGGGGTCGCGGCCAGGGGCTATGAGTTCGTGGCCGAAGTCGCCCCGCGCGCGGGCGACGTCCTTTTGCCCAAGAAGCATCCAAGCGCCTTCTTCGGCACGGCGCTTTGCAGTCATCTGATCGACCTGGCGGTCGACACGGTCGTCGTGACGGGATGCACGACCAGCGGTTGCGTGCGAGGAACCGTGGTTGACGCGTTTTCACTCAACTTCAAGGTCGCAGTACCGCTTGATTGCGTGTATGACCGGGGTGCGACTTCTCACAAAGTCAATCTGTTCGACATGTCACAAAAATATGCGGATGTGATGCCCGTCACCGAACTCATTGCGCGGCTCAAGACGCCCAAAGTTGCCTCATGATTGCGTGGCGCTGACCATGCGCGACCAACCGATGTTTCAAGGAATCCATGATGATCGACCGCCTGTTGATTTGCCTGCTCTGCCTGTGTGGCGCCGCGAGCGCGCACGCCGAGTATCCCGATAAGCCCATCAAGATCGTCGTCGGCTTTGCCGCAGGGGGCGGATCCGACATCCTGACGCGCACGATCGCGCCGGCCCTGGCGCAAGCCCTTGGGCAGCCCGTGATCGTGGACAATCTGCCCGGAGCCGGGGGGAATCGGGCGATGTTGGAAGTGGCGCGCGCAAAGCCCGATGGCTATACGCTGCTGATGGGAACTCCGGGTCTGGCCACCAACAGCAGCCTGTATGCGAACCTCGGGTTTGATCCCGCGAAGGATTTCGCGCCGGTTGCGCTGGTGGCCAGCGTACAAAATGTGCTTCTGCTGCGGCCTTCGCTGTCTGTCCAGAAGGTGAGTGAGCTCATCGAGTTGGCGCGGCAAAGTCCCGGCAAGCTGAACTATGCCTCGCCCGGCAGCGGAACGTCGCTGCACCTGGCGGGGGAGTTGTTCAATGAGTCGGCCGGCATCAAGACGGTGCATGTGCCCTACAAGGGCGGTGGGCAGGCTCTTTCGGATCTGATGTCAGGGCAGGTGGATTTCATGTTCAACGTGTTGCCTTCTGCACTGCCGCAGATCAAGGCTGGCACGGTCAGGGCGATCGCGGTGACGGGATCCCAGCGTTCGGATGCACTGCCCGATATTCCTACGATGATTGAATCGGGGGTGGCGGGCTATACGGCAGTGACCTGGAACGGAATTCTTGCACCAGCCGCGACGCCGCCCGAGATCATTGAAAAGCTCAACAAGACGATCGGGCAAGTACTGACCAACCCGGAAATGCTTCAGCGCTATGCATCGATCGGGACAACGGTGCTGATCGGGTCTCCCGAGGATTTCGCGAAACTGATCCGCGATGAAACCGTCAAATGGCGGCGGGCGATCCAGGCAAGCGGGCTGAAGGCCGAATAACGACGATCGACGATCGACGAATGATTTTCCGTTTCATCCAGAGGTAGTGATGCAACCCCAGCGTTATGGTCCCTTCGAGTATGTCCCGATCCACCGACGCCCCAAGCTTCAATGGCC
>CAITPF010000486.1 GCA_903894155.1 uncultured beta proteobacterium
GGTGGCGATCCTGGCGGCCGAGAAAGTGCGCCCGACGATCACCGCGATTGTCGAGATCACGCTCGATACGCAATCGGCCGAGGCATTGGAGCGCTTTGAGCAGCGCGTGCAGGTAGAGCCCGCGATCCTGCAGTGCTATCGCGTATCGACCGGGCCCGATTTTGTGTTGATTGCACAGGTGGGCGATATGCCGGCGTATCACGCGCTGGTCAATCGGGTGTTCACGGCGACGGCCAATGTGCGCAACGTGCGTACGTTTTTTTCGGTTCACCGCAGCAAGTTCGACGTGCACATGCCGCCGCGCTAATTGCGCGTGTGTTGGTAACTGCGCGCGTGCGCAAGTACGCTAGTGCCCTTCGACGACTTCCTGATAGATGTCGCGATAGCGCCGCACCATGTGGCCGACGTCATGCTCGCTCGCCATGTAGGCGTAGGCGCGCTGCGCCATCTGCGCGGCGACGACGGGGTCATCCAGAAAGGTCGCGATGTTGTCGGCCATGATTTGCGCATCGCCCACCGGCCCGGTAAGCCCGCGGCCTAACGCCAGGGTTTCGCGCAGGCCCCCGGCATCCGTGGAGACCACCGGCACGTGCAGCAGCATGGCATCGAGCACGCTGCTGCCCAGTGCCTCGTAGCGCGACGCCATCACGAAGACCGACAGCGCGGCAAACAACTGCTCGACCCGGTTCTCGAACCCCGCCAACAGGTAGCGCCCTGTGAGCCCCGCCGCGTCAATGGCCTTGCGCGCCTCGTCCGATACTTCGCCGCCGGCGCCCCAATGCACGAACACGACGTCGGGGTGGCTCTCGCAAACGCGTTGCGCGGCACGGATCAGGGTGACGGGATCCTTCTCGCGCGTGAACGCGGCTGCGGTCCCGACCAGGCGCTTGCCGTGCAGATTGAAGCGCTCCAAAAACGACTGCACGCGCGCGGGATCCGGATCCACCGGCGGTACTGCCGATCGAACCACCACTGTCTGCAATCCCATCGCAAGCGGCGCTTTCGCCGAGGCATCGCTGATCGCAACCAGGCGATCCGCCTGCTGCCATTTCAGTCGCGTCAACCAGCGACCCCGCCTCGCCGGAAAGCTGGTGCGGCGCGTGAACACGATGTGCGTGCGATGCAAGAACTTGGTGAGCACGGCCCACGTCATGCCTTTGGCGGTTTGCGGATGAAGGATGTCGTAGCCACCGCCATGCAGCGCAAGCCACGCCGTCATGCCAAGCCCACCGCCTGTCGCATGCACGGTCAGCCCTTGCGCGCGCGCCTCGCGCTCAAGCTCGCCGCCCGCACGCACCAGCAGCTCGACCGTGTCGCCCGCCGCGCGCAACCCAAGCGCGGTCAGCAGCGTCTGCCGCTCTCCGCCACGCCAGCCGCGCTCTGTGTTGATCTGCAGGATGCGCATGGCGTCGCTAGCCTTCTTTCGCGGAGGAGCCTGCTTGCCGGTGGCGGATCACGTTGACCGCAACCGCCACCAGCGCAAACAGGATCGCCACGATAAGGCCCAGCTCAGGGCCCGCACTGAAGCCCAGCGCGAAGACCGAGGCCACGACCGCACCGCCAAACGTCTGCCCGAACACGCGCGTGGTCGCCTGCAGGCCGCCAAGCGCACCCGCGCGATGGCGGGGTGCCGAGCCGATCAGCACGCGGTTGTTCGGTGTCTGGAAGAAACCAAACCCGACACCCGCCAGCATCATCGCCAGCATCAGCCAGTAATCGGATGCGCCGGCCGGCAACGCCACGATCAGCGCAACGCCCATCGCCATGGCGCCTGCGCCCAGGCCGCTCAGGATCGCAACCGGATAGCGATTCGAGAGGCGCCCTGCGACGAGCGCGATGAGCGCAGCGCCCGCGGGCCAGCTTGCCATCAGGAAGCCCACCGAAGCTTGCGACTTGCCGAGCGTCTGCTGCAGGTAGAACGGCAGCGAAATAAACGTCGCCATCTGCGCGGAGAAGGTGCTGGCCGACGCCATGAGCGCGAACCGCAATGCCGGGATACGGAAGAGATCGACCGGCACCAGCGGCGCGGCCTGCTGCGAGGACCGGCGCACGAGGATGATGCCGGTGACCGCGCCAAGCGCGAGGATGCCGATCGCCTGCAACGGATAGGTCGAGATGTAATCGATGCCGATGATCAGCGCACCCACCGTGAACATGCTCAGGACCGCCGCAAAATGATCGAACCGCGACTCGACGCGCGGCACATCAGGCAGGGATTTCGAGCCCCAGTAGGCCAGGATGCCGATCGGCACGTTGAGCGCGAAGATCCAGTGCCAGTTGCCCACCGATAGAATGAACGAGCCGATCGTCGGGCCGAGCACCGACATCACGCCCACTGTCATGGCGTTCAGGCCAATGCCGCGCGAGATCGCA
>CAITPF010000487.1 GCA_903894155.1 uncultured beta proteobacterium
CGAAATTCTACAAATCCTGAGTTTGACTATGTTTGAAACAACACCGATAAATCAACTACTTGAACCACCCAGAGAAAATTCAAATATCAATTTCGAGCAAAATCAGCTTGATCTCCTATGAACAACGTTGGGACACTACTGTTATCCATTGACTCCGGAAAACCTCGAGAAATTCGCCCAGGATCACCAACCAGCATGATGACATGACCGCGCTGCTGCAGACATTCACGAATATCCGTCGCCAGGAGGCGCTGTCGACGTTCGTTTCGGCACTGTTCTTTTTCTTCGTCTTGTCGGCGCTCATGGTGGTCCGTCCGGCCCGTGAGGCGCTCGGCATGCAGCGCGGCATCGAGGCGATTCGATGGCTTTTCGTCGCGACAGTGATCGCGACGCTGGCGGTCAATCCACTCTTTGGCTGGCTCGTCAGCCGATTCCGCCGCATGGTGTTCACCTCGGCAACCTACCTGTTTTTTGCTGCGGGTCTGGCCGGCTTCTACTTGCTTCTGGTGCTGGCGCCCGATCACGTCGGGCAGATCAGCGGCCAGGTTTTCTATGTCTGGTTCAGTGTCTTCAACCTGTTTGCCACGATGCTGTTCTGGGCGGTCATGACCGACCGCTACTCCATGGAGCAGAGTGAGCGGCTCTTCGGTGCAATCTCCCTTGGGGGCACACTCGGGGCGATTTTCGGGCCGTGGCTGGCGAGCCAGCTCGCGCGCCCGCTGGGTACGCCCAGCCTGCTGTTGGTCGCTGCTGGGTTCCTCCTCCTCGCGGTGGGCGCGGTCAGCTGGCTCGCCCGTCTGCAGGTCGAGCCTGTCGCCGCCGGAGGCGAAAGCGGCCAGGCCAAGTCCGACCAGTCGGTGATCGGGGGCAGCATGTGGGAAGGCTTTCTTGCCGTATTCCGTTCGCCTTACCTTTTCGGTATAGGCGCCTACGTCCTCATTGTTGCGGTGATGGCGACGATCCTGTATTTCACGCGACTGCAGATGGTCGCAGCCCTCGGGCTGGATACGGACACACGCACTGCGGTATTCGCGCAGATCGACTTCTATACCCAGATCGCCACCTTCCTGCTCCAGGGGCTGGTGACCGGACACCTCATGAAACGATTCGGTATCCCCGTGACGATGGCGTTGCTGCCGCTGACGATGTTGCTGGGATTCGTCGGGCTCGCCATGCTGGGCTCGCTCGCCGCGCTGATCGTGCTGGACGCCGCCTTCAAGGCAGTGCAGCGCGGTGTCATGCGACCGGCTCGCGAGACCTTGTTCACCACGGTGGACCGCGCGGATCGCTATAAGGCGAAGGCGTTCATCGACACCTTTGTTTACCGCGGTGGCGACGCGATCGGCGCGCAGACCGAAGGGATGCTGGGCAAGCTCGGAATGGGCCTTGTCGGTGTGGCCTTTTTCGCGGTGCCGCTCGCGATCCTGTGGATGGCGCTTGGGCTCTGGCTGGGCTATGCTCAGCTGCGTCAGGTTTCGCGCACATCTGCCGCCGCGCGCCCGCGTAGCCAGGATGCCTAACCACTTCGAATTCACCAGGAGGTCGAACATGGTCACTCGTCGCGAATGGCTGGGGCAAGCGTTGGGGATTGCAGGCGCAATGGCGATCGCCCCGCACGCCAGTGCCCAGGGTCTGGCAGCAACGCCGCTCATCAGGCGGGCCATTCCATCGACTGGCGAGCTTTTGCCCATCATCGGGCTTGGCAGCTCCGCCACCTTCGCCCAGGTCGCTCGCAACGAGGATCACGAGGCGTTGCGTGCCGTCCTGTCAAAAATGTTCGAACTTGGCGGCACCGTCTTTGATACGGCACCAAGCTATGGCGCCTCGGAGGAGGTCGCGGGCAAGATCGCGCAAGAGCTCGGCATCGCAGAGAAACTGTTCTGGGCGACCAAGGTCAACGTCGCCTCGCGGGTGGGTGGCGCGGATGGCGCGGCCGCACGCCGGCAAATCGAGGCCTCGTTTGCGCGCATCGGCCGCAGGAAAATCGACCTGATCCAGGTGCACAACATGGGGGATATTGCGACGCAATTGCCCATCCTGCGGGAGTTCAAACAACAGGGGCGCGTGCGCTACCTCGGCATCACGACCACGTTCGAGAGCCAGTATGCCGAGATGATCGAGACGATGCGCGCGCAGCAACTTGATTTCATCGGCACCAATTACGCGATCGACGACCGATTCGCCGAAAAGACGATCCTTCCGCTTGCACGCGACAAGGGGATTGCCGTGCTTTGCTACGCACCATTCGGCCGCTCGCGACTGTGGGCGCGCGTCAAGGATCGTCCGCTTCCAGCCTGGGCTTCGGAGATCGACGCCAGGACCTGGGCGCAGTTCTTCCTGAAGTTCGTGGCCAGTCATCCGGATATCACCTGCATTACGCCGGCGACAAGCCGTGCGTCGAACATGGCCGACAACATGGACGGCGGCCGTGGTCGGTTGCCGGATGCCGCGATGCGCAAGCGCATGATCGATTTTATTGATGGATTGCCGGGAGCATAAGATGCTGAAAATCTGGGGACGCAAGAATTCGATCAATGTCCAGAAGGTGCTCTGGGCTTGCGGCGAGCTTGGCCTCGCGGTCGATCGCATCGACGCGGGCATGGCATTCGGGGTGAACAATACGCCCGAGTATCGCGCGATGAATCCCAACGGGCTTGTGCCTGTGATCAACGATGATGGATTCATCCTGTGGGAATCGCACGCCATCGTCCGCTACCTTGCCCGCCGCTACGGAACCGGCACGCTGTGGCCTGCCGATGATCGCAGCGCGGCGGATGCCGACCGCTGGATGGATTGGTACAACACCACGCTCTGGCCCGATCTGCGACCGGTTTTCTGGAACCTGGTGCGCACCCCGCCTGAAAAGCGGGATATGGCGCTGGTCAAATCATGCCTGCGCGGCCTGACGGCCAATTTCCAGATTCTGGACGCAGCCCTGGCGCAGCAGGATTACCTCGGGGGAAGCGCGTTCAGCATGGGGGATATCCCGCTCGGCGTCGCGGCGTTTCGCTGGTACAACCTCGATATCGAACGACCCGCGCTCCAGCACCTTGACGCCTGGTTTGCGCGACTTTGCAGTCGGCCTGCCTTCCAGGAGCATTGCATGGCGGCGCTGACCTAGCGCGGTGTGTGCCACGTCGGTCCGGGCGAGGCTGGCTGCTAACGCTTCACGCCGAACTCGCGATCCCGCAATACGCGGCGCAGTAACTTGCCGGACGGGTTCTTGGGCAGGCTTTCCACGAACTCGATTTTGCGCGGATACTTATAGGGCGCGGTCGATTCCTTGACGTGCTGCTGGATATCGGCGATCAGTGCCTCCGAGGGTTCCTCGCCTTCACGCAGGACCACATAGGCTTTGACGACTTCGCCACGTTCAGGGTCGGGGCTGGCCACGACCGCACTCTCGACCACGGCGCGATGCTCCTGCAGCGCGTTCTCGACTTCGGTAGGTCCGATGCGATACCCGGCAGAGCTGATGATGTCATCGGTGCGTCCGGTGTAAAAGAGGTAGCCGTCCTCATCGCGGTATCCCAGATCGCCCGTCAGCCAGTAGTTCACACCGTCGATCATGCGCGTCGCATCCGCCGTGCGCTGGGGGTCGTCCCAGTAGCCAAGCATGTACTGTGGGTGGGGCAGTTGCATCGCAAGTTGCCCTTCCTGGTTGTCGCCGAGGACTTCGCCCGCCTGGCCCACGACGATGAAGCGCGTGCCGGGGATGGGCTTGCCCATTGACCCGGGTTTGACCGGCAGGCAGGGGTAGTTGAGGATGGTCATCAGCGTTTCGGTCTGGCCGTAACCGTCGAGCAACGGGGCGCCCGAAAGCGTCTTCCACTGCCGCACGACGTCCGGGTTCACCGATTCGCCTGCGGAGACGCAAAGCCGCAGGGAGGATAGGTCGTAGTCGCCGACGGGTGCGCCGATCATGTGACGAAACTCGGTCGCCGGGCCGCAAAATACCGTGACCCGGTAGTGCGCCAGCAGCTCCAGACGTCGCGCGACATCGAAGCGTCCGTCGTAGAAAAGGACGCAGCTGCCCCGGCTCCAGGGGCCGAACAGGATGCCTGTGCCAGCCTTGGCCCAGCCGGTGTCCGCCGTGCACCACTTGAGGTCGGACTCGGCGAGCGTCTGCCACCAGGCCGCAGAGAGGCGCCAGGCGTAGATGCCGCGCGTTGCGTGCAGGACGCCCTTGGGGTTGCCCGTCGAGCCGGAGGTGTAGTAGAGCAGGGCGGGCTCGTCGATGTGCAGGTCTGCGCAGTCGAACGTTTCGGGCTCGTTCAGGGCAACCGAGAGCGGGATCCAGCCTGCCCCGGCGACTGCCCGGGTGACGTCAATGGGGCGGCCTGCCGCGTTGTCGACGACGATCCGCGTCGTGACGCCGGGCAGGTCGTCGAATTTGTCGACGTTGGCGAGCGTCGTGATCGCGGCCCTGGCGCCGGAGTGGTTGACGCGATAGTGGACATCCTTGGCCGTGAGCATCTCGATGCACGGGATCGGGATCGCGCCGACCTTCATGCAGGCCACCATGGCGACCTGCCATTCCGGAATCCGCGGCAGCAGCACCATGACGCGGTCTCCCCGTGCCACGCCTTGTCGAACCAGCAGATTCGCCAACTGGCTGCTCGCCCGGGCCATATCCGAGAAGCTGAAGCGTCGTTCATCGCCCGCCTCGTTGCACCAGATCAGCGCCGGCTTGTCGTGGCGCGCCGCCTGCGCATCAACGACGTCGCGTCCGAAATTAAAAGTGGCGGGCAGTTCGAGCGCGAACGCGCGCACCGTGGCCGCGTAATCCTGCATCGGTTCGAGCTTCATGGTGTCGGGCAATGTGTGGCTGTGATCCGCAATCATAAAGTGTTACTTGAAATCCGGTGCCTGGATAAATTCCAGGCTCCGATTTTGGTTTAGAATTACGAATGGTTATCACTTAGATTTAGAGGTCTTCAGGGTTTATGCTTGCGGTCATGCCATTTCTTCCCGACGTTCAACTTGGTGTAGTCTGCCGTATCGTTGCCATTCGCCCCAGTGAGCAGATGCCAGAGTGCGCGCGTCAGCTGCGCGAACTCGGCTTTCTTGCCGGCGAACAAATCGTCCTGTTGCGCAGGGTGCTTCCCGGCGGCGATCCGATGGTGGTGCGCATTGGCACCTCGACGTTCGCCTTGCGACGTGTCGAAGCCGACTGCATCGAGGTCGAGGCGGGGGGCACCCATGCTTGAGGCCGTCGTTCATCTGCACCCCGCCGGGCCGCTGGTCGCGCTGGTCGGCAATCCCAATTGCGGCAAGACCGCGCTCTTTAACCGGCTCACCGGCAGTCGCCAGAAAGTCGCCAATTACGCTGGCGTGACCGTTGAGCGCAAGGAAGGCCGCCTGACCACGGCAGCGGGCAAGACGATCCGGATCCTGGATCTTCCCGGCACCTATAGCCTGTACCCGCGCTCGCTGGATGAGCGCGTCACGTGCGACGTGCTTGCGGGCCGCGCGGCGGGCGAAAAACGGCCGGACCTGGCCGTGTGCGTGGTCGACGCGACCAATCTGCGGCGCAGCCTTCGCCTGGTGCTCGCTGTCCAGAGAACCGGCGTTCCCTGCGTGATTGCGCTGAACATGGCAGATGAGGCGAGCGCGCGGGGTATTCAGATCGACGAGCAGGCGCTCGCGCGCGAGTTGGGAATCCCTGTCGTTTCAACGGTGGCAATACGGAACCAGGGCGATGCGGCCCTGCGGTCGCTGCTCGACGATGCGCAGAAGTGGATAGGCGCCGCACACGCGCAAGTACAAGCCGCTGTCGAGACGCCGCACGTCGAGGCGGACCACGAGCGGGTGCAAGCCATCCTGACGCGCCTGAAGCTTGAGAAGCTCGTCCCAGACCTCGCCAGCGAGCGCATTGACCGCGTACTGCTTCATCCGGTGATCGGCCCGGCAGTACTGATGGTGTTGCTGTTCCTGGTGTTCCAGGCCATGTTCAGCTGGGCCGAAGCCCCGATGGAAATGATCAAGGATGGTGCCGCGGCGCTCGCCGCAGGCGTAGAGCAACTGTTGCCCCAAGGGTGGTTGCGTAGCCTGATTGTCGATGGTGTGATCGCCGGGGCAGGTTCCGTGGTCGTCTTCCTGCCGCAGATCCTGATCCTCTTCGGGTTCATCCTGGCGCTCGAGGAAAGCGGGTACCTGCCGCGCGCAGCCTATCTGCTCGACCGTCTGATGGGGTCCGTCGGCCTGTCCGGCAGGTCGTTCATTCCACTGCTTTCCAGTTTCGCCTGCGCGATCCCGGGCATCATCGCCATGCGTACGATCCCCAACCACCGCGATCGCATGGTGACCATGCTGATCGCCCCGCTGATGACCTGCTCGGCACGGCTGCCGGTGTATGCACTGCTCATCGCCGCGTTCATTCCGCAGCGTGATGTGCTGGGCGGCCTTCAGTTGCAGGGCCTGGTGATGTTCGCGCTGTATGTCGCGGGCGTGTTGGGTGCCATGGCCGTTGCCTGGGCGCTCAAGGTTTTTACGACATCCGGCCGGAACGTACGACCGCTGATGATGGAGCTTCCGCCTTATCGGGTGCCGCATGTGCGCAACCTCGCCGTGGGCCTCTGGCAGCGTGCGCAGCTGTTTCTCAAGCGGGTCGGCGGCGTCATCATGGTCATGACGCTGGCGCTCTGGTTTCTCGCGAGCTTCCCGTCCGCTCCCGAGGGCGCGACCGGGCCCGCGATCCAGTACAGCCTGGCTGGCACCATCGGCAGGGCGCTGGCCGTGGTGCTCGAACCCATTGGGTTCAACTGGCAGATTTCGATTGCGCTCGTGCCCGGCATGGCCGCGCGCGAGGTGGCCATCAGCGCTCTGGGTACCGTCTACGCGCTATCGGATGCGCAGGCTTCAACGGGCGCCGATACGCTCGGGCCCATCATTTCACAGCAATGGAGCCTGGCCACCGCGCTTTCGCTGCTCGCCTGGTATGTTTTTGCGCCTCAGTGTCTGTCGACCCTGGCGACGATACGCCGTGAGTCACGCAGTTGGAAGATCCCCCTCATCAGCGTCACCTATTTGTTTGCGCTGGCGTATCTGGCGTCGTTCGTTACGTACCGCCTCGCGCTGGCGTTTACCTAGCGACGATAGCCTCCGTCCCCCCGGTTCCATGAACGAAGTCACGGTATTCATCCGCAGCATGCGGTTTCTGGGCACGCAAATCGTGTCGTATCCCATGCTTTGGCAGATTCGCCAGTTCTGGCCGGGTTGCCGGCTTCGCGTCGTCGCGCAGGACGACGTTGGCCGACACTATTTGTCGTTGCCCTGGGTGGATGAATTCATCCAGGCCGACACGTTCATGGAAAACTACCGGGCGCTGGGCAGACGCACCGACATGATGCTTGTGCTGCACTTCGCGAGCGACAAGTACGGCGCGGTGGCGATGCTGCGCCGTCCGCGCGCACGGCTCGGGTTTCACAACGGCCGCATCACGGATTTCATCTGGACGCATGCGCATCGCAAGGATTTCTCGGAATACATGGGGCTGGCGAACATGCGGCTTCTGGCTGCGTATCGTCAGTTTGATCCGGAGCGCTGTGCACGATCGAGCATGCAGGCGCTTGCCGAATTGCGCGAGACCACGCCTGATCCGGCCGATATCGTCTTCATGCCAGGGGGAGGGGCGGGCGATTACAAACGCTGGCCGATCGAGTCGTATGTCGCGTTGGCCGACCTGCTGCGCGAAAGGTTTGGGTCAGGCATGCGCTTTGCGTTTGTGCTTGGCCCCGATGAAGCGCGGGAGCATGACTGGCTCGCGGGATTGGGCAGAGCCGATTTTCAGCTGGTGATGAGCCGGCCGGTCGCAGAGATCGCCCACCTGGCGCTCGGTGCGCGTCTGGTGGTCGCCAACGATTGCGGGCCATCGCACCTGGCGCAGTTTGCCTGCGTTCCCTATGTCGGGGTATTCCACGAATCCAATCGCGAGTGGTTCTGGGCGCGCTCCTATGCGGCAGAGGTGTTTCCGGCCGATGGGTCGTTCGACATCGCCAAAGTCGATCCCGATGACGTCCTGGCCGCCTGTGAGCGGGTATTGGCGACGCGATAACCACGCGGCGGTCAGTTAGGTGTCGAGCCCAACGGTCTTTGGGCCACAGCCCTTTTTGCAAATGAAAGAAATCTTGCTATACTCTTGGTCTTTCCAGCGCCCGTAGCTCAGTTGGATAGAGTACTTGGCTACGAACCAAGGGGTCGTGGGTTCAATTCCTGCCGGGCGCACCAGTAAATGCAAGGGCTTACAGATTTCGGTCTGTAAGCCCTTGTGCATTCCTGGCGCCGTGACGTGCGTTGCAGCCCAAAACCGGCGCGTAAGGCCCAGGCTTGCAACTGGCCGACGCGTTCAAACTGTCTGATTTAAACGACAGATTCCCGTTCATCCCGGGTCAGAAAGCCTCTAAATCTTCCCATTCTTATTGAACAAATCACGATAGGTATACCGGTAGTTATATCCTAAGTTTCTTGCGAAAAGGCTGACTAAACATACAGCCATTTCTTAAGTAATTACTTTTGGTTTAACTCTGGAGCCTATGATGTCAAAGTCTTTTCTGAATAAAGTTTATTTTTTCGGTTTAGTGGCGACTGCAAGCTTTTTCTGCGCAAGCCAGGTGACGGCCGGTCACTGGACGGGTGACATCAGATCGACAACGACGCAAAACCGGCAGGTCGTGCTCCATTGTGGCTATAAGTATCTTGGCCATTCCTACCAGGTCACATTTTCTTCCGCCAAAACCAACGCGTGCCCCCGGGAGGTGCCGGTTTCGATGCTGATGGCCGCGCGCACCTGAAAGGGTGCGCTCGCGGCGTCCATCTCGTATGATTGAAGCTGTGAGGTATTGTTGCCTCCGTCATCGTTTATCGCTGCGGAAGATCCGATCATGGCGCGGGAGTCGCAGGTCTTGGGCCGGCCAGGTCGTGGCTATCACGCATTGCTCCTTGTGATGCTGACGGGCAGCGCGCTCGCGCAAGGCGCCAACCCTCTGGCGGGCGCCTTGCACACATCGCTGGAGGATCCCGGTCTCAATCCCTGGATGCAACCGCTGCTTCAGTGCATGCACGCGCCTGCGGATTACGATCTGGATCTCGACATGGGGTTCATCAACACCGACTATGCCTGTGCCATAGACCAGGCTGGCGTGCATTTCAATACGCAGACCGTGCAGCCCACGCAGGCGGACGCCGCGCGACTGACCCTGGCACTGGCCGGTCAGTGCGCGCAGCTTGCCTCTACGCGCATCCTCGCGGGCGCAAGCCGCAATACGGTCGCCGAGCTCAGGGCCTTGCTTCCCGATACCGGACCCGATCCCATCGTCCAGATCGGCAAATCCCGTCGTGGATGGACGAATCCGGCAACGCACGCCAAAGTATTCCAGCTTGGCAACGGGCGGGATCTGTATTTCACGGTGCACGGATCACTGAACCTGCAGACTGTCGGCATGACGTGCAAGGCAAACAACGCGATGCGCTTTGTCGAGACGCGGCCTGAGCTGTATTCACGGTTCACGCAGCTGGCATCGGCCGTTCAGGCCGGTAGCGGGCAAGCCAAATTCGGCGATGGTGCGGGCTCAGAGAACGGCAGCGGATCTGACATTGGCCCGGTGCGCATTGGAAATTACTCGGTTCAGTTCTATGGCGGGCGGGCCGATGAATTTGTTGGCGGCGATCTTGTGTCGGTCGCGCGGGATTTCCCAGGCAATATCAATCCGCCCATGGCTGGTCAGCATCCGCCGGGGCTGGTGAACTGGTACGACAATGTCCTTTACGATGCCGCGCGCCAGCTGCGCCAGGGCAGGGACGTTCGTATCGACGTCATGATTTTCGAGATTGGCCAGCAAAACGCCTTCGTGCTGAATCTATGGAAGTTCGTGCAACAGGGATTTGGCGCCGGTCGCACGGAAGATAAGCGGTCGGACGAGCGGGTTGCGGCACCGTTCCCGGGAAAACTGCACGTGCGCTTCCTTTGGCAGTTTCAAGCCGGGCTGCAGCTCTCGGGGCCGACTTTCGCGGCGCTCCATGGCGCCGACGTGGTTGAATCGCCGGGTGGCCAGTACCGTCTTGAGAAGGCGACCACCTGGAATCCCCCGCACACGGCAGGCGGGCGATACAGGCCGACCACGCCCTACGACATGCACAACAAGGTCATGTTGCTCGACGTCGTCGGGCACGAGCATGAGCGCAGGATCTACGTCACCTCGTCCAATCTCGATCAGCCCGGCGTGGGCAGCGGGCGGCTCTGGCAGGCGGGCACCATTGTCTCGGCGGGCGCAGGTCCGGGTGCGTGGAGCAACGCCACGCGCGGCGCGCCCAGCCTCTGGAACGCCTATCACCGCTACTTCGGGATGCTCTGGGATAACCGCGACGGCCAGCCGGCATCCGGCCAGATTGCCTTCTACGAGCGCATCGCCAGCGAGCACTTGCGTGGGGCCGTCAACTGGATTGAGACGGTTGGCACGGCGGGCGGGGCGCAGGGCCAACCCCGCGAGGGGATCGACGCCTACTTCTACCCCATGCCGCTACTGGTCACGCGCGACGCGTCCGGATCCGCCGTGCCTCAGGCGGGCTTGGCCGCAGGCGGGGCCGCCAGATAGCTTGCCACATCGACCTCGTCGATCTGCTCGGGCTTCATGTAGCGCTCACCGTAGGTGCGATAGACACCTGAGCGCAGGAACAGGTCGAAGAGATCCGGGTCGATGTGCTTGTCCTTCTTCATGAAGGACATGATCTTGATCGCCTCGGAGAGCGTCTTGCCCTTCTTGTAGGGCCGGTCCGTCGCGGTGAGCGCCTCGAAGACGTCGGCGATCGCCATCATCCGTGCCACCGGGCTCATCTCGTCGCGCGACAGGCGCTTGGGGTAGCCCGTGCCATCCATTTTCTCGTGATGGCCGCCAGCGATCTCCGGCACGCCGCGCATGTGCTTGGGGAAAGGCAGGTTCGACAGCATGATCACCGTCTGCACGATGTGCTCGTTGATCTTGTAGCGATCCTCGTCGGTGAGCGTGCCGCGCGAGATCGCGAGGTTGTGCAGCTCCCCCTTGTTGTAGAGCAACTCCGGCACATTCATGCGGAATCCGTAGGGATTGTCCTCCCCGATGCGCGCCTTGGCAGGGCGCTCGAAGAGATGCTCCGGTTTGTCGTCCAAAAGGCGCTCAGTGGCGGGCAGTGGCTGCGCAGGCGCGCGGGACTTGCGCTCGCGCTCTTCGTAAGAAATCCCCGTGCGGTCATCGATCGTGCGCTGCCAGGTGCGCGCGGCGATCGCCTTGAGTCGCTCGACCTTTTCGGGCGCCATGAATTCGCCGCCCTCGTTGCAGGTCGCCACGAATGCGTACTCCTCGTCCAGCGTCTGCAGTTCCTGGGCCATGCGCTCGCGTGCGGTGGGTTCGTCCACGCCCGCGGCAATCGCCTTCAGGCAGGCAATTTCGGCGTCGCGCTTGAGCACTTCGAAGCGCATCCGCACCTCATGGATACGGTCGTAAATGGTCTCGAGCTTGGTCGCCTTGTCCACTACATATTCGGGCGTGGTGATCTTGCCGCAATCGTGCAGCCACGCCGCTACGTGCACGGCTTCCCGGTCGTCTTCGCTCAAACGGAAATCCGCGAAAGGGCCCTCGGCCTGCTCGCATGCCGCGTCGGCAAGCATTTTGGTGAGCTCGGGCACGCGCTCGCAGTGACCGCCCGTATAGGGGCTCTTGGAGTCGATCGCGCCTGCGATGAGCTGGATGAACGCCTCGAACAGCGCCTTCTGCGACTTGA
>CAITPF010000488.1 GCA_903894155.1 uncultured beta proteobacterium
CCCGTGACAATGCTGCGCCAGATGGCGCAGCGTACCGGCCATTTGATTCAAGGCGGTCGCCTTGCGTTCGAGTGCGTCGATATGGCGCTGCGCCATTGCCTTGACATCCGCGCTGGCGCGTCCCGAATCGGTCCATAGCGCGAGTAAGTCCCGCATCTGTTCGACCGAAAACCCCAGATCCCGGGCGCGCCGCAGGAATCCCAGCGTATGCAGGTCATGATGGCCGTAGCTGCGATAGCCTGCGTCTGTTCGGTCAGGCTTGAGCAATCCGACACTCTCGTAGTAGCGGATCATCTTGGCCGACAATCCGGTCGATTTTGCGGCTTCCCCGATGTTCATTCAAATCTCCTTTCGGGCTGGTAGCGCTTGAGCCGAAGCGCGTTGAGGACCACGAAGACGCTTGAAAAAGCCATGGCGCCAGCCGCGAACATCGGCGATAACAGGATGCCGAACAGCGGGTAGAACGCGCCCGCGGCCAGCGGAACCAGTGCGGCGTTGTAGGCGAAGGCCCAGAACAGGTTTTCCCGGATGTTGGTCATCGTTGCACGCGAGACGCCGATGGCGTTGGCCACGCCGTGCAGGTCCTCGGACATCAGCACCACCGACGCCGATTCGATGGCGACATCCGTGCCGGTGCCGATCGCGATGCCTACGTCGGCGGCGGCCAGCGCCGGCGCATCGTTGATTCCGTCCCCGACGAAGGCAAGCGCCTTGCCGCCTGCGCGCAGGGCGTTGATCGCCTCGACTTTTCCATCGGGCAGGACGCCGGCGCGAACATCGTCGATGCCGAGTCTGGCAGCGACAGTGCGCGCGGTTCGCGCGTTGTCGCCGGTGATCATGACCGTCTTCAGTCCCAACCGGTGCAGGGCGCGGATCGCGGACAGGGCGCTCGGCTTGACGGGGTCGCTGACCGCCATGATCGCGGCGACCCGCCCGTCGACCGCCAGGTAGAGAGGTGTCTTGCCCTCGTCAGCCCATGTGCCGATCCGGCCGTCTTCAGTGGCGATTGCAACGTCGCGCGATTGCATCAGGGCAAGGTTGCCAGAGAGGACCGCGTGGCCCTGGACCGTCGCGCTGACCCCTGCGCCGTTGACGGCGACAAAGTCGCGCGCGGCGGGAAGGGCGATTCCCTCCTGCATCGCGGCCTCCAGGATGGCGTGGGCGATGGGGTGTTCCGAATGCATCTGCATGGCGGCGGCCCACGACAGCAGGGTGACACGGTCATGTTCATCGTTGAGCACCACGATGTCCGTCAGTACCGGCTTGCCCATCGTGAGAGTGCCGGTTTTGTCGAACGCGACGGTACCGACGTCGCGCAATCTCTGCAACGATTCTCCTTGTCGAAAGAGCACGCCGATTTCCGCAGCGCGTCCGGTTCCCACCATGATGGAGGTTGGCGTGGCCAGCCCCATCGCGCACGGACACGCAATGATCATGACCGCAACCGCATTAACCAGCGCGTAGGCCAGGCTGGGGGCCGGGCCAAGCCAGAGCCAGACGACGAACGTCAGGGTCGAGACCGCCATCACCGCCGGGACGAACACCGCGGTGACGCGGTCGACCAGCGCCTGGATGGGGAGCTTCGCGCCCTGTGCATCCTGCACCATCCGGACGATGCGCGCCAGGGCGGTATCGCTGCCCGTGTGGGTGGCACGGCAATTGAAGCTTGTCGTGGTGTTCAGGGTTCCGCCAATGACGGGGTCGCCGCGGCGCCTGGTCGCCGGAATCGGCTCGCCGGTGATCATCGATTCGTCGATGTACGCTTCGCCCTCGGTGATCACCCCGTCAACGGGTATACGTTCGCCCGGTCGGATGAGCAGCATGTCGCCCGCAACGACGGCGTCGATCGCAACGTCCTCTGCATTGCCGTCCGCCCGCACGCGTCGCGCTTCGCGCGGCTGCAGCTTGAGCAACTGGCTAATCGCTGCTCCGGTACGACCCTTGGCACGTGCCTCAAGCATCCGCCCGAGCAGGATCAGCGTGACGATGACGGCGGCGGCTTCGAAGTAGACGTTGCGCGTGCCTGCGGGCAGCCATGCGGGGGCAAATGTGGCGACCATCGAGTAAAGCCAGGCGCTCCCGGCACCCAGAGCGACCAACGAATTCATTTCAGGCGCGAGGCGCCACAAGGCCGGAATCCCTTTGACGAAAAATATGCGCCCTGGCCCGGCAAGCACCGCCGTGCACAGCGCGGCCTGCAGCAGCCAGCTGCGCTGCGTGCCGATGGTTGTTGCAATCCAGTGGTGCATCCCGGGAATCAGATGTGCGCCCATTTCGAGAATGAACACAGGGCACGTCAGCAGCATGGCGATCACGAGCGAGCGCAGCAGATGTGTAGCCTCCCGCGCATGCATTTCGTCGATTTTTGGCTGATCAGTGCCATCCCGCAGGACTCGGTGCGCCTCGTATCCCGCGCGTCGCACGGCCTCGATCGTGGAATCCGTCAACGACGGGGTTTCGACCTCCTCAAGCACGACCCGGGCACGGGCCGTGGCCAGATTGACGCTGGCAGCCTTGACGCCGGGCACGGCCGCAAGCGCCTTCTCCACGCGCATGACGCAAGACGCGCAGGTCATGCCGTCAATTGTCAGATCGAAGCGTTCCGGGGTGGGAGCAGTGGGCTGTAGTGTGTTCGATGGGTTCATGATCTGATGTTCAGGGTTGCCGACGTGAGGTTCGGGCACGCACGACCGACGGCTGGACAAAGTGTATTCTCAACCTTCCCATGTTGGTAATGTCAAACCCAAAATCCAATCCAGCGATCTCGCTTGACCTTACCACTATGGGAGGGTTTAAGATGAAATCACAGTTCAAACCGGGTGCTTGCGATTGCGCGCCAAACGCGAAACCAGGCAACATTGATGATTTATTATTAAAGTGAAATATCATGACATCATTCCAAGTTGTTGATATGACATGTGGTCATTGTGTAAAGTCGATCACAAATGCGGTGCATGCCGTCGCACCGGATTCCACCGTGCAGTGCGATGTCGCGACAAAAAAGGTGGTCGTGCAGGGTGATCACGAACCCGCCAGGGTTGAGTCAGCGATCCGGGATGCTGGCTATACCGTGCAGGCGGGGTGAGTCGTCCCTTAACGGACCAAGCCCGCTGCTGGGGGGTTCGGGCTGATGGGTGGGTCAGTAGGGTAGGTAAAGTATTGCCATTCTCTAACGAAATTCTGAACCCGTTTGTTTTTAACTATCGATAGGTTTATTAAATACAATTAGATCTGCTGATAGATCTTGAATATGATTCGGTCATGCCTGGTTGCAGTCGCACATCAGGCCTCAAGCCAAACCACTCAAGAGGAAATCAGCCATGTTGCAAAATCGTGAAGGCCAGCGCGTTCCCAACGTTACGTTCCAGGTCCGTGAAAACAACGCGTGGAAGCAGGTCACCACAGACGACATCTTCAAGGGCAAGACCGTTGTCGTGTTCTCGCTTCCCGGCGCGTTCACCCCGACGTGTTCGTCCAGTCACCTGCCGCGCTACAACGAACTTGCACCGACGTTCGCCCGGCTTGGCGTGGACAGCGTGGTGTGCCTGTCGGTCAATGACACGTTCGTGATGAATGAATGGGCCAAGGATCAGGAGTCTGCCAACATCGTCCTGTTGCCCGACGGCAACGGCGAGTTCAGCGCAGGCATGGGCATGCTCGTGGATAAGTCCAGCATTGGTTTCGGCAAGCGCAGCTGGCGTTACTCGATGCTCGTGCGCGACGGCGTCGTGCAAAAGATGTTCATCGAACCCGAGAAAGATGGCGATCCGTTTGAAGTCTCGGACGCGGACACCATGCTCAACTACATCGACGCGACCGCCAGGGCACCGGATCAGGTCGTGGTGTTCTCCAAGCCTGGTTGCCCGTTCTGCATCGAAGCGAAGGCTCTGCTCGACACCAGGGGCTACAACCCGATCGAGATCCCGCTCGATAACAACGTGCGTGGACGCGTGATTGGCGCGGTGAGCGGCCAGGGTACGGCCCCGCAGATCTTCATCAACGGCGAGCACATCGGTGGTCTGGACGCCCTGAAGGCCCGGTTCGCCCGCGCCGCGTAAAACGTCGCTCACCTGCACACCGCCTTGAAGGAAATGACATGAACCAGTTGACGACAGATGTCGCCGTGATCGGCGCCGGAACGGCCGGCCTGATCTGGCGCTGATCAGCCGGGCTTGCGCGTCGTGTTGATGAGCTTGCGCAAATCCGCTGTCACCGCGTCGACGGCCTCGGTATCCGAGGCCAGAAGGCGCGCACGGCCGGCGTTGTCGAAGATGAAAACGCCGCGACTGTGGGTCACGTTATAGGTATCCGGCGAATCGCCCGGACTGGGCTTTTCAATCTGGTAGGCGATTCGGTACTGGCGTGCGAGATCTGCGACCTGTTGCTCGTTGCCGGTGAGCCCGATGGCCTTGTTGTTGAAGGCGTCCACGTACGCCTGGAGAACATCCGGCGTATCCCGATGCGGGTCGACGCTCACGAATACGACGCGCACGTCGCGCGCGTCATCGCCCAGTTTTTGCAACACTTCGCTTAACTGGGCCATGGTGGTGGGGCAGATATCGGGGCAACTGGCATAGCCGAAAAACAGCAACGCCGTCTTGCCCTTCAGATCGCGCTCGGTCACTGTGCGGTTGCCCGCACCCTGCAGCGTGAACTTCAGATCAGGCAGGTGCCCCGAGACATCATACAAAGACCACTCCGGCGATTTTTCGCTGCAGCCTGCCAGCAGTGTCGCGCTCGCGATGAACGATGCGATAAATCGTCTCCGACCCCAGCCCTGGCTCATGCCGCGGGCTCTGTGTCGTGCGCCATTCCGCTGTGACGCAACAGCGCATCCATCCTGGGCGCGCGCCCGCGAAACGCCCTGAACGATTCCGCGGCCGGGCGCGTTCCGCCCACGGCGAGAATTTCGCGACGGAAGCGTTCCCCCGTCGCCGGATCGGCAGCGCCGACCTTTTCGGCCGCGTCGTGCGCGTCGTGCGCGGCGCGTGCGGCCGCCTCTTCGAAGGCTTCGAACGCATCGGCGGAGAGCACCTCCGCCCACTTGTAACTGTAGTAGCCCGCGCCGTAACCGCCAGCGAACAAGTGGGAAAAACTGTGCGGAAACCGATGCCAGCTTGGCGGACGCAGCACCGAAACCTCATCGCGAACCTGGTCGAGCTGCGTGAGGACCTCCGCAATGGAAAGGCCCTGGTCGCGGCTGTGAAGCAGAATGTCGAATAGTGCGAACTCGATCTGCCGCACCGTTTGCATCCCGCTCTGGAAATTGCGTGCCTGAACCATGCGGTCAAACAGATCGCGCGGCAGCGGCTCGCCGGATTCCACATGCGCCGTCAGGCGCTGCAGCACGGGCCACTCCCAGCAGAAGTTCTCCATGAACTGCGACGGCAGCTCGATCGCATCCCACTCGACGGCGGCGAAGGCTGAAACGCCCGGCTCATCGACTTCAGACAACAGCGCATGCAGCGCATGCCCGGCCTCGTGAAAGAGCGTGATGACGTCATCGTGCGTGAGCAGGGCGGGCTTACCGTCCTGCCCCCGCGCGAAATTGCAGGTCAGGTAGACGATTGGCGTCTGGATGCCGTCAGGCCGCCGCCGCCGGGTGCGCTCGCTGTCGACCCAGGCGCCGCCTTGCTTGCCGGGCCTGGCATACAGATCCATGATGAGCAAGCCCATCACCTCGCCGCTGGCCGACACGACATTTGCCGCCCGCACGTCCGGATGCCAGCCGCTGAGTTCGCACGATTGCAGCCATACGCCAAAGAGGGTGCGCGCCACGCCAAAGAGGCCGGAGACGACGCGTGGCTCTGTAAAGTACTGCTTGACCTCATCCTCCGAGTACGCATAGCGCATTTCGCGAAGGCGCTCCGAGGCATAGGCGACATCCCAGGGTTCGAGATCGTTGATGCCGAGTTCGTCGCGCGCAAACGCCTTCAGTTCGGTAAGGTCGCGCTCAGCGAACGGGCGCGCGCCCGTTGCCAGTTGACGCAGAAATCCCGTGACCTCCTCCGAGCTCTCCGCCATCCGGGTTTGCAGGCGCAGCGCCGCGAAATGCTCGAATCCGAGCAGGCCGGCTTCTTCCGCGCGCAGCGCAAGGGCTTGTTCGATGAGTTCGGAGTTGTCGAAATCGCCGTCGCCCTGTTCCGAGGCGACTGTCGCGTATGCCTTGTACATGGTGTGGCGCAGCGCGCGATCACGCGCGTACTGCATCACCGGCAGGTAGCAGGGCATCTTGAGGTTGAGCTTCCAGCGATACGCGCCCTCGACCTTGACGGCCGACAGCGCATCCGACGGGATGCCGTCAAGGCGCGTGGCATCGTCGATTTCGAGCGACCACCCATCGATGGCGTCCAGGACGTTTTCCGAGAATTTCTGCGAAACCTTCGACTGTTGATCGGAAAGCTCCGCGTAGCGCTTGCGTGCATCGCCTTCGAGCTCCACGCCGCTCAGCCTGAAGTTCCGGATGGCGAGGTCGATGACGCGCTTTCGCTCGTGGGGCCATCCTTCAAACCCAGGCGCGGCGCGCAGGCGCTGGTATTGGCGATACAGCCCTTCGTGCAACCCGACCCAGGTCGAATATTCGGTGATGGGCCCGAGCATTTCGTTGTAGGCGTCGCGAAGCGCGGGTGTGTTGATGACCGCATTCAGATGCGCGGCGATCGACCAGGCGCGCCACAACGGCTCGCAGGCGTCATCCAGCGGGGTAATGACGGTTTCCCAGACGGCGGCAAGCGACGGATTTGCGGCTGCGTCGACTGCGCAGCGCGCACGGGCCAGCAGCGACTCGATCGCCGGAGCAATGTGCTCAGGTCGGACGGCGGCGTAATCGACCGGCGCGTCCATGCCTACCAGCAGCGGGTTCAGTTCAAACGGCATGAATATCCCTGGAATTGATTCTGGTTTGCTTAGTGCTGGCGCGCGGCGAGTGTGCGCTCGGCCGCCTCGATGGTATTGACGAGCAGCATGGCGATCGTCATCGGGCCGACGCCGCCCGGCACTGGCGTGATCGCCGAGGCGACTTCCCGAGCCGACTCATAGTCGACGTCGCCGCAAAGCTTGCCTTCCGCGGTTCGGTTGATGCCGACGTCAATCACGACCGCGCCGGGCTTGAGCATGCTGCCATCGACCATGCGTGGGCGCCCGGTGGCCACGACGACGATATCCGCATGCCGCGTGTGCCATGCCAGGTCACGCGTCTTGGAGTTGCAGATCGTGACGGTTGCGCCGGCGCTTTGGAGCAGCAGCGCCATGGGCTTGCCGACAATGTTGCTTGCGCCGATGATCACGGCGACTGCGCCCCGCAGCGGAACGTTTTCGGCTTCGAGCATCTTCATCACCCCGTACGGGGTGCACGGACGAAAGAGCGGCTTGCCCGTCATGAGCAATCCCGCGTTACTGACGTGGAATCCGTCGACATCCTTTTGCGCAGCAATTGCTTCGATGACCTGGTGAGGATCCATGTGCTTGGGCAAGGGCAATTGCACCAGAATGCCATGGATCGCGGGATCCGCATTCAGCGCATGGACGCGCTCGAGCAGCTCCTGCTGTGTCATGGTCGCGGGGTACTGCTCCATGACGGAATGCAGCCCGGCCTTTTCGCAGGCAGCGACTTTGTTGCGCACGTAGACCTGGGAAGCGGGATCGATGCCCACGAGTATGACGGCGAGCCCTGGGCGCACTCCCTGGGCGGTCAGCGCGGCCGCGCGCAACGCGACTTCCTCGCGGATCCTCGCCGAGAGCGCAACGCCGTCAATGACACGAGCCGTCATGCAGCCCCCTCGGGTTTGGCCAGGGCGACTTTCATGAGATCCGCCACCGTGGTGACCTGTAGCTTTTCCATGATGTTGGCGCGGTGGGCTTCGACCGTCTTGATGCTGATGCCCAGGTCGTCGGCGATCTGCTTGTTCAGGCGCCCGGCGACGATGCGCTCGAGCACTTGCTGCTCGCGGGCGGTCAGCCTGCCGAGCATCGCTTCATGATTGCGCTGTGCCTGGGCCTGCGAAAGACGCTGGTTGGCCTGCTCGAACATGCGGCTCACGATCTCGCGCAAGTCGGTTTCGTTGAACGGCTTTTCCAGGAAATCGACCGCGCCTCTTTTCATGGTCGACACGGCCATCGGCACATCGCCGTGGCCGGTAATGAAGACCACGGGCATGGTGGACTTGCGCGCGATGAGCTGCTCCTGCAGTTCGAGACCGCTCATGCCGGGCATGCGCACGTCCGCGATCAGGACGCCGGGTTGCTGCTCGTCATATTCGGCCAGGAACGACTCGGCGCTCGCATACGAACGGACGCGGTATCCGTTGGCTTCGAGAAGCCATCGCAGTGAATCGCGCACGGCCTCGTCGTCATCGACGATGTAGACGGTGCTGGCGATTTGGGGCGTGTTCATGCGTGTAACTCCTCGGACTGATGATTCGGCTGCGCCGTGCCGCTCGTGGCACATGGCAGTGTAAAGCGGAAAATCGTACCGCCTTGCGGGTTGGTCGTGGCCCAGAGGCGACCGTGATGCGATTCGATGATGGTACGGCAGATGTTCAGTCCCATCCCGAGACCTTCGGACTTGGTGCTGAAGAAGGGTTCAAAAAGCCGTTCGGGATCGGTCAGCCCGTGTCCCCGGTCGGTGACGCTGACTTCGATCTGGTCACCGTGCAGGAAGACGTCGACCAGCAAGTTCTGGTGGACGGTGTGGTCCATTGCCTCCAGGCCGTTCTTGATGAGGTTGAGCAGCACCTGTTCGATCAGAATCGGGTCGGCCAGCACATCCGGGAGACTGGCCGGCAGATTGCAAACGATCGACACCTGGCGCCTGCGCGTGTGAATCTCGGCCAGGCCGACCGCGTTTTCAATCACGGTGCTGATCTGGATGCTCTGGCGGCGGGGTTCACTGCGTTTGACGAATTCGCGAATGCGACTAATGATCTTGCCTGCGCGCTGCGCCTGGCTCGCGGCCTTTTCAAGGGCGGGCAGCAGGGTGGCTGCGTCGGTTCGGCCGGCCTTGATCATCGCGACCGCGCCCATACTGTAATTGGCGATCGCGGTGAGTGGCTGGTTCAGCTCATGCGCGAGCGACGAGGCCATTTCGCCCATGGTCGTCAGGCGGCTGGTGATCTGGATCTTTTCCTGCTGAATGCGCGAGGCTTCCTCGTGGTTGTGGCGCTCGGTGATGTCGCGCGCGACCTGCAGGCGCACGCGCCGGCCGTCTGTCCAGGCGAGCATGCGGTGCTGAACTTCGAACCAGCGCTGCACGGATGCGGAGAAAATCTCGACCGATTCGTCGGTATACCGGCCCCGGCGTCCGGCAAGCAGCTCTTCATGGCCGCTGGTTTGCGCGCCGAACAGTCGCCGGTACGTGCGGTTTGCGAACAACAACTCCAGGCCGTCATTGGTATCGGCCGTGACCGTGATCGCGTCATCAAGGCCTTCGAGCACGGTCATGAATCGCTCGTGCGCGGCGGTGAGCGCCTCGCGGATTCGCTTGGGCTCGGTGATGTCTGTCATTGAGGTCATCCAGCCAATCTGGGTGCCGTTGGGCTCACGCAGGGGGGATACATACATGCGGGCGGTGAACCGTGATCCGTCGCGCCGCTGGGCTTCCAGCTCGAGCCCGCTGCTGGGCGTCTTTCCTGACAGCACGTTTTGCAGTGTCTGCAAATGCGAGTCGTAGCGACCGGGGACCCAGTAGGGAAAGGGCGGCATGCGTCCGATCAGGTCTGCTTCGTTCCATCCGATCATCCGGCAGAACGCCGGGTTGACGTAGGCGATGCGGCCCTCAAGATCAAGTACGCGCATGCCGGTCGACATGGAGTTTTCCATCGCCCGCCGAAATCCGGTTTCGGCGAGAAGCGCCGCTTCGGCCTCCGAGCGGTCGCGCGTGTAGCGCCAGAGCGTGAGCAGCGCGATCACGATCACGACCGATAACCCGATCACGACCCAGGTCAGGCGGTGCTGGCGTGTTTCCTGGTCGATGGTGACGAACATCACGCTGTCGCTCTGCAACTGCTGCATCCAGAAGAACGCACCCATGACGCAGGCGTACAGAAACAGCACGAACACGGGGGCAAGCCAGTACCAGCGCCGACGGCGCATCTGGGCATGATCGTGGAAGGGCGTAGCGAAGACCGATTTTTGGATGTTGGACATTCGGGTTATCCAGAACAACCGCATTTTAGACGGTCTTGGTCGAACTCAGAGCACCTAGGGTATTCCATATTATGAAATCGAATATCGCAAGATGAAATTTTTTGTTGCCGAGCGCACCGGTTGTACCTAGAATGCCAAGGTCGAAAGAAAATTTACTCAGGAGATCCTCATGGCACCACAAGCCAACGCATTCATGGCCGCTGCAGATACAGACAATATCGAAACGCAGGAATGGCTGGATGCGCTTGCAGCGGTGCTTGATCGCGAGGGGCCCGAGCGCGCGCATTACATCCTGGAGCGGCTGATTGACCTGGCCCGCCGCTCAGGCGCGCACATTCCGTTTTCACCCAATACTGCATACCTCAACACGATTCCCGCGGCGCTCGAGCAGGCGTATCCGGGAAATATGGAATTTGAAGAGCGTATCCGCAGCTTCATCCGCTGGAACGCCATGGCCATGGTCGTTCGGGCCAACCGCCACAATCCGCCCGATGGCGGTGATCTCGGGGGGCACATTGCTTCTTTCGCCTCGCTGGCCACCATGATCGGCTGCGGGCAGAACCACTTCTGGCACGCAGATACCCCGGACCATGGCGGCGATCTGGTCTACTTTCAGGGTCACACCTCGCCTGGCATCTACGGGCGCGCCTACCTTGAGGGCCGCCTCACCGAAGACCAGCTCAATCACTTTCGCCAGGAAGTCGGCGGCAAGGGCCTGCCGTCGTACCCGCACCCAAAGTTGATGCCGGAGTTCTGGCAGTTCCCCACGGTGTCGATGGGCCTGGGACCGCTGATGGCGATTTATCAGGCACGCTTTCTCAAATATCTGAACGCCCGCGGCATCGCCGACACCAGCAAGCGCAAAGTCTGGGTTTTCTGCGGTGACGGAGAGATGGATGAGCCCGAATCCCTGGGGGCAATCGCGCTGGCATCGCGCGAAAAGCTCGACAACCTGGTGTTCGTCGTCAACTGCAACCTGCAGCGCCTGGACGGGCCCGTGCGCGGCAACGGCAAGATTATCCAGGAGCTCGAGGGTGATTTCCGCGGCAGCGGCTGGAACGTAATCAAGCTGATCTGGGGCGGTTACTGGGATCCGTTGCTTGCCAGCGACAAGGAAGGCATCTTGCGCAAGGTGATGGAAGAGACCGTTGACGGTGAATACCAGGCCTACAAGGCCAACGATGGCAAATTCGTGCGCGACCACTTCTTCGGCAAGCATCCGAAATTGCTTGAAATGGTTTCACGCCTGACCGATGACGACATCTGGCGATTGAACCGCGGCGGCCACGACCCCTACAAGGTCTATGCGGCGTTCGCATCGGCCACGAATCACAAGGGGCAGCCGACGGTCATCCTGGCCAAGACGATCAAGGGTTTCGGCATGGATGTCGTGCAGGGCAAGAACCCGGCGCACCAGCAGAAAAAACTCGATATCGACGCGATCCGCGAATTCCGCGATCGCTTCGGCATCCCCGTTCCGGACGACAAGCTTGAGGAGCTGCCCTACTACAAGCCGGCAGAGGATTCACCCGAGATGCTTTATCTTCAGGAGCGTCGCAAGGCGCTGGGCGGCTACTTGCCCAAGCGACGCACCCACGCAGACGAGACGCTGCGGGTACCCGCGCTTGAGGTGTTCTCCGCCATGCTGACCCCCACGTCCGAGGGCCGCGAAATATCGACCACGCAAGCGTTCGTGCGCGTGCTCAATCAGCTGTTGCGCGACAAGGATATCGGGCCGCGCGTTGTTCCGATCCTTGCCGATGAATCCCGCACGTTCGGCATGGAAGGCTTGTTCCGCCAGATCGGCATCTACGCACCCGAAGGCCAGAAATACATTCCGGTCGACAAGGACCAGGTGATGTATTACCGCGAGTCGGCGGACGGGCAACTCCTGCAGGAGGGCATTAACGAGGCGGGCGCGTTCAGTTCCTGGATCGCGGCGGCGACGTCGTATTCGACGAACAACCGCATCATGATCCCGTTCTATATCTATTACTCGATGTTCGGCTTCCAGCGGGTCGGCGACCTGGCGTGGGCGGCGGGCGACATGCAGGCGCGCGGCTTCCTCCTGGGCGGCACCGCCGGGCGCACCACGCTCAACGGCGAGGGTTTGCAGCACGAAGACGGCCACAGCCACATCTTCTCTTCGACAATCCCGAACTGCGTTTCGTATGACCCGACATTTGCGCACGAACTGGCCGTCATCATGCAGCATGGCCTCAAGCGCATGGTCGAGAATCAGGAGAACGTGTTTTATTACCTCACGGTGATGAATGAGAACTACGCCCAACCGGGCCTGGTCAAGGGCGACGAGGAGGGCATCATTCGCGGGATGTACAAGTTCCGCAAGGGGGCCAAAGGAAAGCTGCGCGCGCAACTGCTGGGTTCGGGCACGATCCTTCGTGAGGTTCTCGCCGCCGCCGAACTGCTCGAAAGCGACTGGGGAGTGGCAGCCGACGTCTGGAGCGTCACCAGTTTTACCGAACTGCGTCGCGATGGCCTGGACTGCGATCGCAACAATATGCTGCACCCGACCGGTAAGGCGCAGGTGCCTTACGTCACGGCGCAACTGGCGAAAACGGACGGCCCGATCGTTGCCTCGACGGATTACATGAAGTTGTTCGCCGATCAGATCCGTCCTTTCATCCCCAGGGGCCGCGACTATCGCGTCCTCGGAACCGACGGCTTTGGCCGCTCGGACTTCCGCTACAAGCTACGCGAGCACTTTGAGGTCGACCGCCATTTTGTCGTGCTGGCCACCCTGCGTGCCCTGGCCGACGAAGGTTCGGTTCCCGCCGCGAAGGTTGCCGAGGCGATCAAAAAATACGCCATCAACCCGAACAAAGCCAATCCGGCACACGCCTGAGGAAGACAAACAACATGAGCAACGTGACCCCCATCCTTGTTCCGGACATCGGAGACTTCGAATCCGTCGAAGTCATCGAAATCCTTGTCAAACCAGGCGACACCATTCGAGCCGAGCAAAGCCTGATCACCGTTGAATCCGACAAGGCCTCGATGGAAATCCCCTCATCGGCAGCCGGCGTGGTCAAGTCCATTGACGTCAAGGTGGGCGACAAAGTCGCCCAGGGCAGCGTGGTGCTGCAACTCGAGATTTCAGGTGCTGCGGCCCCCGCGCCTGCACCCGCGGTGGCTGCGCCAGCCGCTGCTCCCGCTGCTGCGGCCCCGGCCGTGGCGCCCGCGGCTGCCCCAGCCCTCGCTGCGGCACCTGCTGCGGCGTCTGACGCTCAGACGGCGGCCCTTGCAGCAACGCCTGCGGCTGGCAAACTCGAAATTCCGGCCTCCACGGCTGGTATGCCGCACGCCTCGCCCTCGGTCCGTAAATTCGCGCGCGAACTCGGGGTGGATCTTGCGCGGGTGGCCGGCACTGGCCCGAAAGATCGCATCACGCAGGAAGACGTCCAGGGCTTCGTCAAGCAGGCGTTGTCCGGGGCCGCACCGGCTTCGGCCGCCGCGGCCGGCGCATCGCTGGGCGGGGGCATTGACCTGTTGCCATGGCCGAAGGTCGATTTCACCAAGTTCGGTGAGATAGAACCGAAGCCGCTTTCGCGCATCAAGAAGATCTCGGGCGCGAACCTGCACCGCAACTGGGTCATGATTCCCCACGTCACCAACAATGACGAGGCGGACATCACCGATCTGGAGGCGTTGCGCGTCACGCTCAACAAGGAAAACGAAAAATCCGGCATCAAGATCACCATGCTGGCGTTCCTGATCAAGGCATGCGTGGCGGCACTGCGCAAGTTCCCCGAGTTCAACGCTTCGCTTGACGGCGACAACCTGATCCTCAAGAAGTACTTCCATATTGGCTTTGCGGCCGATACGCCCAACGGCCTGGTCGTGCCCGTTATTCGGGATGCAGACAAGAAGGGCATCCTGGAGATCGCCGTCGCGATGGCGGATCTTTCCAAGAAGGCGCGCGACGGCAAGCTGTCGCCGGCCGAGATGCAGGGCGGCTGCTTTTCGATTTCGTCGCTTGGCGGCATCGGCGGCACACACTTCACGCCCATCATCAATGCGCCTGAGCTTGCGATCCTCGGCGCATCCCGCTCCTACATGAAGCCGGTGTGGGATGGAAAGCAATTCGTTCCGCGCCTGGTGCTTCCGCTGTCGCTGTCGTACGACCATCGGGTGATCGACGGCGCAGCTGCCGCACGATTTAATGCCTATCTCGGTAGTCTGCTTGCGGACTTTCGCCGCATTGCGCTGTAAGGGACGAACATGAGCAATCTGGTAGACATCAAGGTTCCCGATATCGGTGATTTCGATTCGGTCGAAGTGATCGAGGTTCTGGTCAAGGTGGGCGACGTGGTCAAGGCCGAACAAAGCCTGATTACCGTTGAATCCGACAAGGCATCGATGGAAATTCCGTCGTCGCACGCCGGCACCGTGACTTCGCTTGCGGTCAAGATCGGCGATAAGGTCAAGCAGGGCACCGTGATCATGCAAGTAGAGGAGGGTGCTGCGAGCGCGAATGTGCCTGCGAGCGCCGCGCCCACTGCCGCGCCTGCGCCCGCTGCTGCAACGGCGGGTGCCGCTTCCGCGGCGTCGCCCGCCGCCAGTCCGGCCCCGGCCGCCCCGGCGCCAGCGGCTGTTGCCGCCGCGCCCGCCTACACCGGAACCGTGGATGCGCGCTGCGATCTGCTTGTCCTCGGTGCTGGCCCCGGGGGCTATTCAGCCGCGTTCCGTGCCGCGGATCTCGGTTTGAATGTCACCCTGGTCGAGCGCTATGCGACGCTCGGCGGTGTTTGCCTGAACGTAGGTTGCATTCCGTCAAAGGCGCTGCTGCACACTGCTGCGGTCCTTGAGGAAGCGCAAGCGATGGCCGAGCATGGCATTACCTTTGGCAAGCCCAGGATTGATCTGGATAAACTTCGCGCGTTCAAGGACGGGGTCATCGGCAAACTGACCGGCGGCCTTGCGGGGATGGCGCGCGCGCGCAAGGTCAACGTGGTGCGTGGCGTGGGCGAATTCGTCGGACCCAACCACGTGACGGTCAAGTCAGAGTCGGGCGCGCAGACAATCGAGTTTGGCCAGGCCGTCATCGCCGCCGGAAGCCAATCCGTGAAACTGCCGTTCATGCCCGACGATGACCGCGTGGTGGACTCGACCGGCGCGCTGCTGTTGCGCTCGATCCCCAAGCGCATGCTCATCGTGGGCGGTGGCATTATCGGCCTGGAGATGGGCACCGTCTACTCGGCGCTCGGCGCAAGGCTGGACGTAGTCGAAATGCTCGACGGGCTCATGCAGGGAGCCGATCGCGATCTGGTCAAGGTCTGGCAAAAAATGAACGCGCCCCGGTTTGACAACATCATGCTGGGAACCAAGACCGTCGGCGCCGTGGCCAAGAAGGACGGTATCCACGTGTCGTTTGAAGGGCCAGGCGCCCCCAAGGAGCCTCAACGCTACGATCTCGTGCTTCAGGCAGTCGGGCGCTCGCCCAACGGCAAGAAAATCGCGGCCGAGCGCGCAGGGGTCGCCGTAACGGATCGCGGGTTCATCGAAGTCGACAGGCAGATGCGGACCAATGTGCCGCACATCTTCGCGATTGGCGACATCGTTGGCCAGCCGATGCTTGCGCACAAGGCCGTCCACGAGGCCCACGTCGCAGCGGAAGTTGCCGCCGGCCAAAAGAGCTTCTTCGACGCGCGCGTCATCCCATCCGTGGCCTATACAGACCCGGAAATCGCGTGGGTCGGCCTGACTGAGGACGATGCGAAAAAGCAGGGCATTGCAGTCACCAAGGGCCTCTTCCCCTGGGCGGCGTCCGGGCGTGCGATTGCCAATGGTCGCGATGAAGGCTTTACCAAGCTTTTGTTCGATGCGTCGTCGCACAAGATCCTGGGCGGCGGGATCGTGGGCACGCATGCGGGTGACCTGATCAGCGAAGTCGCCCTGGCGATCGAGATGGGCGCTGATATGGTGGATATCGGCAAGACGATCCATCCGCATCCGACACTTGGCGAATCGATCGGCCTGGCGGCGGAGGCCTCGGAGGGTCACTGCACCGATTTGCCCCCGGTACGAAAGAAGTAGCGCACACCGAGGGTGGGCCCCCGAGCGGACCAGAGAAAACGGTCTGCAGCGGCAATGCCACTGCAGACCGTTTTGCATTTCGCGTGTGACCGCACGCCGGGACGTGTGGTCATGCGCGGACAAGGATCAGGCGAGCTTGCCGCTGTACTTCTCGAGCATCGCCCAGGCCTCTTCGCCCAACTTGCCTTTCCATTCAGCGTAGAAGCCGGCCTGGCGAAGGCGATTGCGAAAACTGTCGGGCTTGGTGTCGTTAAACAGCATGCCGGCGGTCGTCAGACCCTTTTGCAGCGTGGCGTTCAGCTCGGCGACATCGGCGCGTTCTTTCATGCCCGCTGCGTTGATGTTCCTGGCCACGATGCCGCGCAGGTTCTCGGGCAGCGCTTCCCAGGCCTTGCGATTGGCGAGGAACCAGAAACCGTCCCACATGTGGTTGGTGATCGAGCAGTACTTCTGGACTTCATTGAGCTTGGCGGTCGCGATGATGGCGAGCGGGTTTTCCTGGCCGTCGACGATCCTGGTTTGCAGCGCGCTGTAGACCTCATTGAAATTGATCGAGGCGGGCGAGGAATCGAACGCCTTGAACATTGAAGTCCACAGAGGCGAGACGGGCACGCGGATTTTGAAGCCCTTGAGATCGTCGGCCGTCTGGATCGGTTTGGTGGAAGACGTGATCTGGCGGAAGCCGTTATCCCAGATCTTGTCCATCGCCACCAGATTGGCCTTGGCGATCTGCGTGCGCACGTGGGTGCCGAGATCGCCGTCGAGCGCCTTCCAGACCGCGTCGTAATTTTCGAACGCAAAGCCGATACCCGTGATCGAGGAGGCCGGGACGAGGGTGGCCAGGATCAGGCCGGAGAGCGTGAAGAAGTCGATGGCACCCGAGCGAACCTGGCTGAGCATATCGGTATCGGATCCCAACTGGCTGTTGGGGAAGATCGCGATCTCGACGCGACCGGATGTTTCGTTCTTGATCGCGTCGGCCATTTCCTGCGCGCGCGTGTTCATCGGGTGCGTCGTGGGCAGGTTGTTCGCGTACTTGTACTGAAATTCTGCCTTGGATTGAGCCCAGGCACTGCGCAGCGGCATTGCCAGTGTGATCGCGCCGGCGCCAGCCCCGGCCAGCAGGTTGCGTCTTGATATCGACATTGGTTGTCTCCCACGGGTGTATTGTTCGGCACGTATCATAGCAACGTTGCGCGCGCTGCCAGTCGTGTTAAGCCCTCTGGGGCGCTAAAATGCGTGTTTTCCCTAGCATCTGCCCGGTCATCACTGTGTTCCCTGTCCTGAATCTCCCTGGCTCGTCCGTCCTTTCAGCCTTCAAACAGCAGCGCCTGCTCGCGCAACTTCGGGAGCTGGGCCTGCCCCTTGAATCCGTCGAGGCGCGCTATGTCCACTTCGTGTGCTGCGACGACGAACCCGACCTCGCTACACGAGATCGCCTGGCGGAAATGCTCGACTACGGCACGCCTTTCGCGGCGAGCGCGCGCTCGGAGCTCGCCGTCCAGCTGACCGTCATTCCCCGGCTCGGGACGATTTCTGCCTGGGCCAGCAAGGCCACCGATATTGCACACAATTGTGGCTTCTATACCGTGCGACGTATCGAGCGGGGTGTGCAGTATCTGCTGATTCCCGAAACCGGCTGGTTCAAGTCCCGCAAGATCGATCCCGAGATGCTCGACCGTGCCGCCCGCGTGCTGCACGATCGGATGACCGAGACCGTGGTCGACGCCGAGTTCGATCCCAAAGCCCTGTTCCTGACGCTTCCCGGTCGTCCGATGCACGACGTTCACCTGCTTGAGCAGGGGCGCCGCGCACTGGTCGAGGCCAACGGTACGCTCGGGCTGGCCTTGTCCGATGATGAAATTGATTATCTCGAGGAAGCTTTCCTCGGCCTGGACCGCGATCCGACTGATGTCGAGCTGATGATGTTCGCGCAGGCCAACAGCGAGCATTGCCGCCACAAAATATTCAATGCGCAGTGGGTCATCGATGGGCAGCCGCAGGCGAACACGCTGTTCGGCATGATTCGCCAGACGCACGCCGCCCAGCCGCTCGGCACGATCGTTGCCTATTCAGACAACTCGGCCATCATGGAAGGCGGCGAAGCAGTTCGGTTCCACGCAGCCAACGCCGCAGGCGGTGCCGCGCCAATCTATGGTGCGCAAGAGCGGCTGGTGCACACCATCATGAAGGTCGAAACCCACAACCACCCGACGGCCATCGAGCCATTCGAGGGGGCATCGACCGGCTCGGGCGGCGAAATCCGCGATGAGGGCGCAACCGGCCGCGGCTCCAAGCCCAAGGCGGGCCTGGCGGGGTTTACCGTGTCCCATTTGAAGCTCGCCGGCGCTGAGCGCCCCTGGGAAGCCGACAGCCACGGCGCGCCGGATCGAATCGCGAGCCCGCTCGCCATCATGATCGATGGCCCGCTGGGCGCGGCCGCGTTCAACAACGAGTTCGGCCGACCGAATCTCGGCGGCTATTTCCGCTCGTTCGAGCAGACCGCAGGCGGCACGCGCTGGGGCTACCACAAGCCCATCATGATCGCGGGTGGCATGGGTAGTATTGATGCCGGGCTGACGCACAAGGATCCGCTTCCCCCGGGCGCGCTCCTCGTTCAGCTAGGCGGGCCGGGGTTGCGCATTGGCATGGGTGGCAGCGCGGCTTCAAGCATGGCGGCGGGCGCCAATACCGCCGCGCTTGATTTTGATTCCGTGCAGCGGGGCAACCCGGAGCTCGAGCGACGCGCCCAGGAAGTCATCGACCGCTGTTGGCAGCTTAGTGAAAATAACCCTATCCTCGCCATCCACGACGTCGGTGCCGGTGGCCTTTCAAACGCATTTCCCGAACTCGTCAACGACGCAGGGCGCGGGGCGATTTTCGAACTTCGCCGCGTGCCGCTCGAGGAAACCGGGATGTCGCCCGCCGAGATCTGGTGCAACGAATCGCAGGAGCGCTATGTGCTTGCGATCCTGCGCGAAAATATCGAACTGTTCAAGGAAATCGCCGACCGCGAGCGATGCCCCTTTGCGATTGTGGGCGTTGCAACCGAAGAGCGGCAGTTGCGCGTCGTCAACGGCGAGGGATTGCCGGCGATCGACACCCGGCCTTTCTCGGATCCGGGCCCGCGGGCAGTCGATGTCCCGATCGACGTCATCCTTGGAAAGCCGCCGCGCATGACGCGTGACGTGGCCCGGTTGCCCGGCGTATCCGAGCCGATGGATTTGACGGTCATCAGTCTTGACGACGCCGTCGTGCGGGTTCTGCAGCATCCGACGGTTGCCAATAAGACGTTTCTCATCACGATTGGCGATCGCACCGTGGGCGGTCTCTGCGCGCGCGACCAGATGGTGGGGCCTTGGCAGGTTCCGGTAGCGGATTGCGCCGTCACGCTGGCCGATCATGACGGCACGCGGGGCGAGGCCATGGCGATGGGTGAACGCACGCCGATTGCGATGATCAATGCGCCCGCGTCAGGCCGGATGGCCGTTGCCGAGGCGCTCACCAACATTGCCGCTGCCGACATCGCCCGTCTCGAGGATATCAAGCTCTCTGCGAACTGGATGGCGGCGTGCGGCTCGCCGGGCCAGGATGCCGCGCTTTACGATACCGTGCAGGCCGTAAGCACGATTTGCCAGGATGTCGGCCTGTCGATTCCTGTCGGCAAGGATTCCCTATCCATGCAGACCACGTGGCAGCAGGATGGCGAAACCCGCAAGGTGATCGCGCCCGTCTCCCTGATCGTGTCGGCGTTCGCGCCGGTGGCGGATGCCCGGGCTACCCTGACGCCGCAATTGCGCACGGATGTGGGCCCCACCAGCCTCATCCTGATCGACCTCGGCCTTGGTCGCCAGCGGATGGGGGGATCCATCCTCGCGCAGGTTTGCAACCAGGTCGGTGAATCGACCCCCGATATCGATGATGCGAATTCCCTGCGCGCTTTTTTTGTCACCGTGCGGGCGCTTGCCCAGCAGGGCGCCATCCTCGCGTATCACGATCGGTCCGATGGCGGGCTCTTTGCGACCATCTGCGAGATGGCGTTTGCCGGGCACACCGGGGTCTCGCTGAACCTCGATATGCTCACGATCGACGAGAAGGCCGCCGACTGGGGCGATTTCAAGATCCGCCCGTCCCAGGTCTCCGTGCAGCGCGACGAGCTCACGCTCAAGGCGTTGTTTACTGAAGAGGCCGGCGCTGTCATCCAGGTGCCGGCCAGTGAGCGCGACGCGGTCATGCAGGTGCTGCGCGGCGCGGGCCTTTCGGCACATTCGCATGTGATCGGCTCGCTGAACGGCGCCGACGAAATCGAAATATTCCGTGACGGCAAACGTATCTGGGGCAGGGCGCGCGCAGAACTCGGTCAGGTCTGGAGCGAGGTCAGCTACCGCATCGCTGCGCAGCGCGACAACGCCGATTGTGCGAAGGCAGAGTTCGACACCTGGCTCGACGTCGTCGACCCCGGGATGACGACGGCGGTTGGCTACGACCCGCAGGAAAACGTGGCGGCGCCTTACCTCAATCTGGGCGCACGCCCGCGCGTCGCGATCCTGCGCGAGCAGGGCTGCAACAGTCAGGTTGAAATGGCCTGGGCGTTCGACAAGGCGGGTTTTGAGGCCTGGGATGTCCACATGACGGATCTTCAGGCGGCCTCAATCGACTTGTCGGGATTCCAGGGTCTTGTCGCGGTCGGTGGTTTCAGCTACGGCGATACCCTGGGTGCGGGTGAAGGCTGGGCACGCAGCATTCTGTTCAACCCTGAGATCTACGACCAGTTCGCCGCCTATTTTTCGCGCGAGGACACCTTTGGGCTTGGTGTGTGCAACGGTTGCCAGATGATGGCCGCCCTCGCCACGATCATTCCTGGCGCGCAAGACTGGCCGCGCTTCACGCGCAACGTCTCCGAGAAATACGAAGCACGGCTGTCGCTGGTTGAGGTGATGGATTCGCCGTCGCTTTTCTTCAAAGGCATGGCGGGTACGCGCATTCCGGTGGCCGTCGCGCACGGCGAGGGTTACGCCAATTTCAGCCAGCAGGGCAATCCGGATCTCGCCATCGGCGCGTTGCGGTTTGTCGATCATCGTGGTGCACCAACGGAGGCTTACCCGTTCAACCCGAATGGCAGCCCATCCGGTTTGACGGCCGTCACGACCGCTAACGGCCGCTTTACGGCGCTCATGCCCCACCCGGAGCGCGTCACGCGTAACGTGATGATGTCCTGGGCCCCGTCGCGCTGGGGCCAGGCCGACACGGGCGGCGCCTACTCCCCCTGGATGCGGTTTTTCCAGAACGCGCGCAGGGCTCTCGGCTAGGCGCTGCGCAAGTCCACGATCATCGCGGTGGTCGTGGCAAACGCGTGCAATTTTCCGTCCGGCCCGATCAGACGGCCTTCTGCCGTGGCGACGCTGCGGCCCACCTGGATCACGGTGCCGATCGCACGCACGCGACCGATGCTTGGAAAGATCGCGCGGGTCATCTTGACGCTCAGGTCCAGCGTTCCGTAGCCCTTTCCGGCTGGCAGCATGGAGTGGATGGCGTTTCCGAGCGCGGCGTCCATGATGGTCGAGAACCAGCCCCCGTGCACCGAACCCTGTACGTTGAGCACGTTTTCTGTCGGATTCCCCTGTACGACCGCGCGCCCCGGTTCAACCTCGATGATCATGTAGTTCAGGGTGCGCGCCATCGGTCCGTTGGGAAAATCGCCGCGGCGCACCGCCTGCATGACCTCGATGCCAGGCATTTTTCCAACCATGTCGCGCGTAATCGTGCCGGTTCGCCGGCCGTGCTCCATCGCCTGCAACAGCGTTTCCTCTTCCTCGATCCAACTCTTCAGCGTGCTTTCTGCGTTCATTTTTTCGTTTATCCCCGATGTTGTTCTGGTCGGACTTGTGCGTTCACCGGTCGCTGGCCGATCGGTTTCGCAAAGGGCGAATTTTTGCACCAGTTTGGCAAATTACGAAACCGATTCAATTTGCTAAGTAAAAATTTACAGTGGGAAGGGTCAGCCTGACCCTTCGGCGTGGAAAGCCCGGGGGCCTTTGCGTATAATCGCTCTTTGCGCCCGGAGCTCTTATGCGTCTCATCCAAACAGCGCTCACCTTCGACGATGTGTTGCTGGTGCCCGCGTTTTCCCAGGTCTTGCCGCGCGACACCTCACTTGTCACTCGCCTGACCCGCAATATCTCCCTGAATATTCCGCTGGTTTCCGCCGCCATGGATACCGTGACGGAATATCGGCTGGCCATTGCCATGGCCCAGGAAGGCGGGATCGGGATCATCCATAAGAACCTCACCGCCGATGAACAGGCGCGCGAGGTTGCGCGCGTCAAGCGCCACGAGTTCGGCATTGTCACGGATCCGATCACGGTCACGCCCGACATGACCGTGCGTGACGCCATTGCGCTGCAGCGTCAGCACGGCATTTCCGGTTTGCCCGTCGTGCAGGGCGGCAAGGTGGTCGGTATCGTTACCAATCGGGATCTCCGGTTCGAGGATCGCCTTGACGAACCGATCCGTGCCGTCATGACGCCTCAGGAGCGCCTGGTGACGATGCGCGAAGGCGCGACGCTCGATATGGCGCAAACGCTCATGCACAAGCATCGTCTCGAGCGGGTATTGATCGTGAATGACGCCTTCGAACTCCGGGGGCTTGCCACCGTCAAGGATATTGTCAAGAACACCGCACATCCGGCCGCAAACAAGGATAGCCACGGCCAGCTTCGGGTTGGCGCCGCGGTTGGCGTGGGCGATGGCACCGAGGAGCGCGTCGAGAAACTCGTCGCCGCAGGCGTGGATGTCATCGTCGTCGATACCGCCCACGGCCACTCGGCAGGTGTCATCGAACGCGTGCGCTGGGTCAAGACAAATTACCCCAGGGTTGAAGTGATCGGCGGCAATATCGCGACGGCAGATGCCGCGCGTGCGCTGCTCAACGCGGGCGCCGATGGTGTCAAGGTCGGGATCGGCCCGGGTTCGATCTGCACGACACGGGTCGTCGCAGGCGTCGGCGTTCCCCAGATCACGGCCATCTCCGATGTGTCCAAGGCACTGGAGGGTACCGGTGTGCCGCTCATCGCAGACGGCGGTATCCGCTTCTCGGGGGACGTGGCCAAGGCAATCGCCGCGGGCGCAACCACCGTGATGATGGGCGGCATGTTTGCCGGCACCGAAGAGGCACCGGGCGAGGTCGTGCTCTATCAGGGGCGCTCGTACAAGTCTTATCGGGGCATGGGCAGCCTGGGCGCAATGACAGATGGCTCGGCTGACCGCTACTTCCAGGATCCTGCCAACAACGCTGACAAGCTCGTGCCCGAAGGCATCGAAGGGCGCGTTCCGTACAAGGGCAGCGTGCTGGCGATCATCTTCCAGCTGGTCGGTGGCTTGCGCGCATCCATGGGCTATTGCGGCTGCGCCACGATTGAAGAAATGCGGACCAAACCGCAATTCGTTCAGATCACCGCAGCGGGCTTTCGCGAGTCGCATGTCCACGACGTCCAGATCACCAAGGAAGCGCCGAACTACCGCGCTGAATGAGTTCAGATTGAAACGCGCAGGCGCAAAGGCCTGTGCTTCGCATCATTTACAGGTTTGTCTTTCATGCATCAGCGCATACTGATTCTCGATTACGGTTCACAGGTTTCCCAACTGATTGCACGACGCGTGCGAGAAGCGGGCGTCTACTGCGAGCTTCATCCTGGTGACGTGTCGGATGAGTTCCTCCGGACGCAACTGGCCCAGGGACTCAAGGGCGTCATCCTGTCGGGCAGCCACGCCTCGGCCTACGATGAATCGTCACTGAAAGTCCCGGCGGCTGTCTTCTCCCTGGGCGTGCCGGTGCTCGGCATTTGCTACGGGATGCAGGCCATGGCGCAGCAACTTGGCGGCGAGGTGAGCTACCACGATCACCGCGAGTTCGGCTACGCAGAGGTCCGCGCGCACGGCCATACGCGCCTGCTGAAGGATATTGAGGATTTTCGAAACGACGAAGGCCACGGCATACTCAAAGTCTGGATGAGTCACGGCGATCAGGTCACGCGCTTGCCCGATGGCTTCAAGGTCATGGCGTCCACGGATTCGTGCCCGATTGCGGCGATGGCGGATGAGGCTCGCGGCTTTTACGGCGTGCAGTTTCATCCGGAAGTAACCCACACGATGCAGGGCAGGGCGCTGCTCGCGCGTTTTGTCAACGAGATTTGCGCGTGCCGCGGCGACTGGAACATGCCGGATTACGTCGACGAGGCGGTTTCCCGGATCAAGGAGCAGGTCGGTGAGGAAGAAGTCATCCTGGGCCTTTCGGGCGGCGTCGATTCGTCCGTTGCCGCCGCGCTGATCCATCGCGCGATTGGCGACAGGCTGACCTGCGTCTTTGTCGATCACGGTTTGTTGCGCCTGAACGAGGCCGATCAGGTCATGGAGACCTTCGCGGTCAACATGGGCATTCGCATCGTGCACGTCAACGCCGCGGCCCAGTTCATGGGCAAACTCACGGGTGTGGCCGATCCGGAAGCCAAGCGCAAAATCATCGGCCGCGAGTTCGTCGAAGTATTCCAGGCCGAGGCGGCAAAGCTCTCGAACGCACGGTGGCTTGCGCAAGGGACCATCTACCCGGATGTCATCGAATCCGCGGGTGCGAAAACAGGCAAGGCGGTTTCGATCAAGTCGCACCACAACGTGGGCGGCTTGCCCGATACCCTCAATCTCAAACTGCTCGAGCCGTTGCGTGAGCTCTTTAAGGATGAAGTGCGCGAGCTCGGCGTGGCGCTCGGCCTGCCCCACGGCATGGTGTATCGCCACCCGTTCCCGGGACCGGGCCTTGGCGTGCGAATCCTGGGTGAGGTCAAGCAGGAGTTCGCCGATCTGCTGCGGCGTGCCGATGCGATCTTCATCGAGGAGCTTCGCAATACGCTCGATCCCGCAAGCAACCTGACCTGGTACGAGCTCACTTCCCAGGCGTTCGTCGTGTTCCTTCCCGTCAAATCCGTCGGCGTGATGGGAGACGGGCGCACCTACGATTACGTGGTCGCGTTACGCGCGGTGCAGACATCCGATTTCATGACCGCAGATTGGGCACCGCTGCCGCACCCATTGCTCGCGAGGGTCTCTTCACGCATCATCAACGAAGTGCGGGGCATCAACCGGGTCGTCTACGACGTATCGAGCAAGCCCCCGGCAACGATCGAGTGGGAGTAGTTGATTCACACAGGCCGATGGTGATTTTCGTAATCGTCCGCGCGAATTGAGATCAGTAAAAGGCACAAGGCACCTGACGTTTGGGGATGCCCAACCGCTTGCGCACTTGTGCAGATAACGCTCAATACAGAATTGAAATCAGGCTGCTGTAGTCATCTTTCCAGGGCAGGAAGTTTTTCGGCGCTTCCATGCGTTTGGCATCTTTGAGCAGTGCATTGTCAAAGTAGGCCTTATTCCTGGTCATCACCGCCCAATGTGACCTGAAGCCTGCCTGGCCTGGGGCGACTTCCATCCTGACCATGCGAACTTCCGCAGCGAAGTGCTCTGCGGCAGTCCAGACGACAGGCTCAAGATCCAGAAACCGGTTGGTAACGTGAAGCGCCAGGACACCATCGGGTTTCAGGTGCTTGAAGTACTGGGCAAACGCTTCGAGTGTCAGCAAATGAACTGGTACTGAGTCGCCCGAAAATGCATCAATCACCAGTACATCGAACTTTTGCGGTGGCTCATGCTCAAGGCGAAGTCTGGCATCGCCCAATATCAGATCCGACTTTAAGGATGCGGATGAGAGGAAATCAAATCTCTCCCTGGCAACTTCAATAACTTGCGGATTGATCTCATAAAACCTGAATGCGTCGTCCGGCCGGGCGTAGGCGGCGAGCGTGCCGATGCCAAGCCCGATCACACCGACCTTGATGGATTTCGCCCCGGCCTGCCCAATCGTGATGACCTTGCCTACCCCGCTCTCACGCACATAGTAGGACGTCGGCTCAAGCCTGCGATTCGGGTCTGTGTATTGTCTGCCATGACTGATCTGGCCATGCATCAGGTTTATATAGCCACCTTCAGAATTTTCAATGACCTTGAGCGTGCCGTAAAAGTTTCTGAGACTTAGTTTTGAACCTCTCAGCTCGAAGAGATGATCGTTGACACGAATGAAACCAATCAGTGCCAGGAAACAAACCGCACCGCCCACGGCAATCACTTTTCTGGAGGTTCTGTCAAAGCGCTGATCTGCGAAGAACACGATTGCAATAATCGTGCCCGCCAGAACGATGCCGATCGACAGTTCGTAATTGCCATTAAAAAAGTAAGGCGCAATGACGCCGACAAAGAATCCCCCGGCGACCCCACCGATGGCCAGCATCAGGTAGTAGGTTGTCAGGAATTTCGGATGTGGTTGTTGTTGAGCAAGTTCACCGTGGCAAGCCATGCATATGACAAAGAAGCAGGCAAAGTTGATGGCCATCTCCACAAACGTGGGTAAGGCGTGCACCTCCATCGTCGGCAAATAAGAAAGAACGAACAGGCTTACGATCAAGAGCGGCAGGTAAATTTTTCTTTGATACCAGCCTTTGCTCTCAAAGCACAAAATAAACGACAGCAGATACAGCGTCAGGGGTGCAACCCAGATCATGGGCACCGGTGCAATGTTCTCAGTCAAATAGCTCGTGTCCGCGACCATGAGAATGGATGGACAAGTCGCCAGCAAAATCCAGGTCGTCAGTGACCGCGCTGAAGGCGGTGGCTCGTTCGTGTCATCTGCATGCGCCAGCGGTTGGCCATGCCGCTTTTGCCACGCGAGTGTTCCGCAAGCCAGCACAAAAAAGAAAAACAAAGCGGACCATGAATACGATTGCCACCTGGTGGGGAGCAACGGCTCAAAGAGCGTCGGATAAGCCAGCAAGGCAATCATTGATCCCAGGTTGGACAGGGCGAACAAACGATAGGGCAGGCCAGCGGTCTTTTCGCGCGCGAACCAGGCTTGTACTAGCGGCCCGGTGGTAGAAAGCACGAAATAAGGCAGTCCGATCGACACGAACAGGAGACCCAGGATCTGCGTCGTGGGATTTTCGTCTCCAGACGGTTTCCAGATCTCGCTGGGTGCAATCGGAAGCAAAAACAGGCTCAAGACCAGCAAGGCAATATGCAAAATGCTTTGTTTGTAGGGGCTAAGCGCCTTGACGATCCAATGTGAATATACGTAACCGAACAATAAAGTCGCCTGAAAGAACAGCATGCAGGTCGTCCAGACCGAGGCCGATCCGCCGAACCACGGCAAAATCAATTTTCCCATCAGGGGTTGCACCTGAAATAACAGGAAGGCGCTCAGAAAAATGATCAGGCCATATTGAAAGGTCAGACCCGCGTTGTATTTCATCTCAGGCTTCCAGAGGAGTACGGCAGAACGGCTGTACAGGTGCAAAAGTAAGATAATATTTGCGGCACACTATAGCCCCTCGCCCGAATAACACAACAACTTATGCAGATATCCACGATCCGGCGAATTGTCGGAAAAACCTTCTTGCTGTTGACGGTCTTGCTCTTCAAACAGGTCTGGGCTGAAGAAGTTCGCAATACATTGGGCATGGAATTCGTCCTGATTCCTTCAGGCACCTTTGTGATGGGCAGGACAGAATCATTAAAGGCCTTGCGAGCCGCTTTTCCGGCGTTTGAGGATTGGCGGTTCGGCCCGCTCGATGACGAGTTGCCATCCCATGAAGTCGAAATTACCAAAGCTTTCTATCTCGGCAAGCATGAGTTGACCGTGGGGCAATTCAGGCAGTTTCTCAAAGAGTCCGGCTATGTGCCCGAATCGATCAGGGACAAGACCGGTGGGTATGGATATAACAAGGACTACGACCCTGAGACCACCGTCAAGAAAGACGCCTTCGAGGGGCGCGATCCAAAGTATTCCTGGGAGAACCCGGGATTCCCGCAAACTGAACGTGATCCGGTGACAAATATCACCTGGAACGATGCGGTCTATCTCGCAAAATGGCTCTCGGAAAAGGAAGGCAAACATTACCGCTTGCCGACAGAGGCGGAATGGGAATATTCATGTCTGGCCAACACGAAGACGCGGTTTGGCGTTGGAGACGATCCTGAATCCCTCAGCGCGTACGCCAATCTGTATGACCAAAGCACTGCAAAGAACTGGGATAAATGGAAGGACTTCGCGCAGAAACAATCTGACGGATTTGCATTTACCGCACCAGTCGGAAGCTTTAAACCGAACAACTTTGGCCTATACGACATGAGCGGTAACGTCTGGGAATGGGTATCCGATTTTTACGCAGATCAATATGAGGCCGGCAAGGCGCTAGACCCGACTGGGCCCAAAGAAGGCGAGTTGCAAATTCGACGGGGGGGGGCATGGCACACATGGTCGCTGTATTCCCGTTGCCAGTATCGAAACTGGAACACAGCCACGACACGCTATACGCTGGTGGGCGTCAGGCTTCTTCTCGAAAAGTAACGGTTAACGTCCACCTGCGGTCTGGCGTCGAACAGCAACTGCGTTGATCCGATGCGCGGCAAACCCTGCCGTTCAGGGCAGGGTCAAGAGCGCGGGCGGCGAAAGCCGTCCTTGTTTCGTACAGAGTCAGTTGGTCGATTGTCAATAGGCCCAACCGAAAAAGCAGCTCAACAACATCGTGCA
>CAITPF010000489.1 GCA_903894155.1 uncultured beta proteobacterium
AAACAGAACCTGCTGGCCGTTGTTGAGGATATGCCGAAGATAGTGTTTCTCGGCCGGATCGGATACGACGATGCGGTCACCCGCGAGTTCAAACAGCCGCGTGGTGTGTTCATAATCGCCGATCGCATTTTTAATGGCGCAGACATTTTCGATGTCAGCCAGCCGCGCGACGAGGTCCGGCGACAGGATCATGCCGGCATGCGGTGTGTTGTAGAGGGCGACCGGCCCGTCGACCGCGGCGCAGACATACTCGAAGAACGCAATGACCTGGCGCTCCGATTTGGCGTGCTCATAAGGGCAGTTGATCGTCGCGATGGCCGCACCGTGCTCGTGGGCATGGCGCGCCAGGCGAACGGTCTCCTTGATGCTGTGATCGGTCACCGTGGCGTACACGGGCAGACGTCCGTCGACTTCGTCCAGGAAAACCTCCAGCTGCAGGCGGCGCTCATCGTGCGTCGACGACCAGGGCTCGTACAGGCTGGAGCATGCCAGCCCGCCGATATCCAGCGCCATCGCACTGCGTACCCCGGCGCGTATCCCCGCCTCGTCGACTTTATCGTCTTCCGTCACCGCGCCCATCAGCGGGATCCACTGGCCGCGCAAGGCCGCGCGCGCCCAGGCCTTCGATTCCGACCGTGGTATCCATCGGGTCGCTGTTGGCGTGGCGGCGGCTGCGGGCTTATGGGAAGGGCCTGGCATGGTGCTGTCCTCATCCGGTGCGAAACATTCGCGAAAAAGAATGGGCTGATGATAGGCCGCGCTTATGAACCGAACAAATACTAAATTTCTATCTTTCAAGATTTTATTGGTATACGTCCATGGCGCTTCGACAGCTCCGCTACTTCTGCGCGATCGCAAGGGAGTCCTGGGATTGACGCCGATTGGCGAAGCAATCCCGCTGGCGGCCCGCATATTTTCGGTGGCCGATGTCTTTGATGCGCTATGTTCCAAGAGACCCTACAAAGAAGCCATGGGTTTCGACGCGGCAATGGCGATACTGAACAAAGACACCGGCAGTCACTTCGACCCGGGTGTCATGGCGGCCTTCAGCCCAATCGCGCGACAGGTCTTCGATCGCCTGGCCGTGTGCGATGAAAATGAGGTGCGCAAGTTGCTCGAAGAGCAAATTCGATCGCACTTCGCAATCTAGGGCATTGGCGACATCGGTTCTGCTTGGTATCGTTAGCTCCCTTACTGCGTGAATCAATCGTCATGAACCCTCCCAACCTGGCACCGCGCATTCAGCGGCTATTGCCTGTCGTGCTGATTGCCGGATTGATCGCACTGGCATACACGGTGCTGTCCCCGTTTCTGGTTTCAATCACCTGGGCAGGCATCCTTGCCTACATCACCTGGCCAGTCTTCATTCGGATGCGCGGGTGGTGTGGCCAGCGACCGAACCTGACCGCATTCATCGCTGTCCTGTTGATGGGGGCAACGATCGTGTTCCCGATGCTGTGGCTGGTCTATCTCATCGAAGAGGAACTCGTTGCAGGATATGCCCTGGCCTCGGCCTATCTGGCGAAAGGCGATCCGACGCTTCCGGTCGCGATTCAGAATATCCCCTGGATTGGCGACTTTTTTCAAAACTGGCTTGCCGCGCATTTCGAGGACACGGCGGGACTGAAGCTACACATCGCGCAGTGGATCGCACAGGAATCGAATCAGATCGTCCTTCTGTTCGGCGGAGTTGGACGCACGGCAGCCAAGCTGGCTTTTGCGCTGATCACCCTTTTCTTTTTCTATCGCGATGGCGAATATGTTTTCAGCCAAATGCGCACTGCCTTGCAGGCCGCACTTGGACAGCGCGTGGATATTTACCTGACTGCAGCCGGCAATATGAGCAGGGCGATCGTGATCAGTGTGATCTTCGCCGCGCTTGTCCAGGGGCTGATCGCGGCGCTTGGCTACTGGATCCTGGATGTCAACGCGCCAGGACTTCTTGGCCTGGCAACCGGCCTCGCCTCGGTAGTCCCGTTTTTCGGCACAGTACTCGTCTGGGGGCCGATCTGCGCCGGCCTGATGCTGGAGGGACACTACCTGCAAGGGCTTGGGCTGATCGCCTGGGGAGTATTCCTGATCCACCCGGCCGATAACCTTATTCGACCGCTATTGATCAGCAACGCCACCAGCACCCCGATTTTGCTGGTCATGTTTGGCGTACTTGGCGGGCTCGCGGCTTTTGGTCTTGTCGGCCTGTTTGTAGGCCCGATGATCCTTGCAGTCGGCAGTGCCGTCTGGCTCGAGTGGACAAAGTCGATCGCCGCCAGCGCAGCGCAAGCCGGGCCGGCGAGCAAGGGTGACTGACCAACTGCCATGATCACTATCACCTAGTCCGGGTCCTCTCCGGGATCCTTGTGGCATTCAATGCACTCGAAGCGCGCGAGCTTTTGGTGAAAGGCAATTGCGGTTGCGCGGATGTCGTCTAAGATGGATTCCATGAACGGAGCGCGGCATGAACCCTACTGAAGACTGGTTGCAGGACGACCAAACGCCTGCGAAAGAAGCCGCAGTCAAGCGCAGCACCTGGGTGAGCGTTTTCGTGAATCTGGGCCTGACGATTTCGCAAGTGGCCGCAGGCATCGTGTCCGGATCACAGGGCCTGATCGCCGACGGAATTCATTCCCTTTCCGATCTGCTCGCAGACTTTGTTGTTCTCGTCGCCGCCCATCACAGCAAGCAACAGGCGGATGAGCAACACCAGTACGGCCACCATCGCTATGAAAATGCCGCGTCTCTCGTGCTCGGATTGTTGCTGCTGGCGGTGGGCGTCGGGATGGCCTGGTCCGCCGTTGGAAAGCTCAGGGATCCCGGCTCCATCGCCCCGGTCCACATGATTGCGCTATGGGTTGCGTTAGGTGCGCTGATCGTCAAGGAGGCGTTGTTTCGTTACATGCTGGCGGTTGCCAACCGGGTCAGGTCGAGCATGCTGGTGGCCAATGCGTGGCACGCGCGCTCGGACGCCGCCTCGTCCCTGGTCGTTTCGGTCGGTATCGGAGGCAACCTCCTGGGCATGCCGTTTCTGGATCCGGTCGCGGCGCTCATCGTTGGACTGCTCGTGGGCAAGATGGGTTTTGAGTTTTCCTACAGCGCGGTGCATGACCTGATGGATCGCGCCGCGACCAAGGAGGAGACTGAACGCATCCGGCAGGAAATCCTCGAAACGCCGGGCATACTTGGCGTGCACGATTTGAAGACCCGCAGGGCGGGTGATTTGCTGCTGGTGGATGTGCACCTGGATATCGATGCGAACCTGACTGTCGCGCAAGGCCACGATATCGCGGTGGAGGCCCGGCGGCGCGTGGTCACCCGGCATCCGGTACTCAACCTGATGACCCACGTCGATCCCTACCCGCATTCCTGATTCGCGATGAGGAATATTTCGAACACCGCTCGTATCGAAGTGCACGTGGAGTTGATTGAACAACTGTTCAACTCGATCGATCCATCCCCGTTTCATGCCCGCGATCTGGATTCCCAGGCGCAGGATTACATCGTCGAGGCAGCGAGGGAGCTACCCAAAAAAGATCACCTTGAACTTCTGATCCATCTGGATGTACACCCTGCAGAATCTGACAAGCTGACGCATCTGGAGCGCGCCATTCAGACACATTTTTCGGTCAAGGCAACATCGACGCGGCGATTGCTGAAGGAGTTGTTTGCACGCGGTCGCATCAGTTTGCTCATCGGTCTGTCATTCCTGACGTTGTTCATTGTGATTGTCGAGCTGACGAAGGGCTGGTCGGGTTCGGGAGGCGTGGCGCAAATTCTGCACCTCAGCCTGTTGATCGGCGGATGGGTTGCGATGTGGCGTCCGATGGAAATCTTCCTGTATGACTGGTGGCCAATCGCCGCACAAATCCGCCTGTTTGATCGCCTGGCCAAAATTGAAGTACGGGTACTGACAAAGTAGGCAATCGCACGCGGATACCCGTTCGGCCTGCTCCGTCGGTCAGTTGCTCTGATACACCCCCCGCAAGCGCGGGGTGCAGACCGTTGCCCTGAGAATGCCTTTATGGCACGATTGGATGCGCTAGAGATTTATCCACCCTTGTTGCGTCGTTGACGGAGGCCAGACATGAGCCACTACCTTGGCAGCACCACACGGCGTAATTTTCTAACGGCGGCCGCCGGCTTCGGTCTGGCGGGCGGGCTGTTCACCGACATTCGCGTTGCCAGCGCCCAGAGCATGACCGGAGCCCCGCCCGAGATCGACCGACTCTCGATCCGCGTGGTCACCGATTCCTACCATCATCAATTTGCCCCGTCTGGCAAGGTTGGCGATGTGGCGGTTCAACGATATTCCCGCCCCCCTTCGCCCGATCTGCCCCGCACGCTCCAAAACGAATGGGGGCTTTCGTTGCATCTGGAATCAGCGCGCGGATCCGATTCGCGGCAGTTTCTGATCGACTTTGGTTTTACGCCAGAGACGTTAAGCAACAACCTTGAACTGATGAATATCGACCCGTCAAAGTTTGACGCCTTGTTGCTGACGCACGGTCATTACGACCATTTCGGAGGCATGGTGGGGTTCCTGTCCAAGTACGGGAAGCAACTCAAGCCCGGCCTGCCTTTCTATCTGGGCGGTGAAGAATGTTTCTGCACCCGGGAAACGGGCCCGGTCGATAAGCCAAGCAATTTTGGTGCGCTCGATCGAAAGGCGATTTCCGATTCCGGTGTTCGCATTCTTTTCGCGGAACGGCCATCAACCGTGGTGGATCACGGGTTCACGACAGGGTCGATTCCCCTGGTCTCCTTTGAAAAGCCGGCGCAGCCTTCCCGCATGCGTGTGGGACTGCAACCCGACGGACTGGGTTGTGCCCCGGAAGGCTTGCCAGAGGAAAAGCGAAAGCTCACGCTGGTGCCCGATGACTTTCAGCATGAGCAGGCGACCTGCTTCATCATCAAGGGCAAGGGCCTCGTCGTGTTGACATCGTGCGGCCATCGCGGGATCGTGAACTCTGTCCGTGCTGCCATGCAGGTCTCGGGAGTCAACAAGGTTCACGCGATTGTCGGCGGCTTTCATCTCATGCCCATGCCGGATGACTACACGCGCAGCACCGTGTTGGCGCTCAAGGAAATCAATCCGGATTACCTGATCCCCATGCATTGCAGCGGGTTGCCGTTTTATGAAATCGCCAAGCAGGAAATGCCTGGGCGTGTGCTGCTCAGTTCAACGGGGACCCGTTTCATCCTCGGTGCCTGATTCGTTACCGGGGATGAATAACGCGTGAACCTGCTCGCTAGAGGCCCGATGGGTATCCTGTGCCTGACGCAACCGGTCGCGCAAGCTCTCGATGGCGCCGCGCAAGCTTGAATAATCCAGGGCAACGCTCGGGATGACTTTGAGCCGAAGCGAATCCGTCTCGATATGTTCAAGGCGCTCAACA
>CAITPF010000490.1 GCA_903894155.1 uncultured beta proteobacterium
ACTCGGTCACCACAACCCCGCTGATGAGCAGGCCGACACTGATGCCGATGATGGTAATGATCGGCACGGCCGAGTTGCGAAGCGCGTGTTCCCTCATGACCACCTGCTCCGTGATGCCCTTGGCACGTGCAGTCCGTATGTAATCCTCGCCCATGACCTCCAGGATGCTGCTTCGGGTGATCCGGGCAATAAGGGCAATGAAGCCCGTACTCAGGGCAACAGTGGGCAGAATGAGGTGCTGGGCAAAAGGCAGCAAGCCGGCGGAAATTTGCCTGTAACCTTGCACTGGGAGCCAGCCGAGTTTCATCGAAAACAGGAGTATCAGCGCATACCCTGTGACGAAGATCGGCACTGAAAAACCCAAAACCGAAAAGGCCATGATTCCCCGGTCAACCTTGGTGCCCCGCCGCCACGCGGCTAATACTCCCAGAGGAACGGCGATCAGAGTGGAGAAGATAATGGTGGACAGGGCCAGCGCCAATGTTGTCCCCATCCGGTCTCGAATCATCTGGAGCACCGGCGTGCGTGAATGCAGCGACACACCCAGATCGCCGTGCAAAACCTGTTCGGCCCAGATCAAGAACTGTGATGCAATTGGCTTGTTCAGCCCCATGTGGCCACGGATCTCCTCGAGTTGGGATGGCGTCGCGGAATCTCCTGCGATGATCAGCGCCGGGTCACCGGGAATCAGGCGCAGCATAGCAAACACGAAGACCGCTACGATGAGCACGATCGGAATGATCGCCAGGATGCGCCTGCCGATATAGCTGAGCATGCCGGGCTACTCTTTTGCCTTTTTGATGTTCCAGAAAACCGGTACCGGTGACTCAAGTACGCCGGTCAACGATTTGCGATAGGCCGCGACATTGGAGATTTGGCCTACCGGAACGGCCACGCCTTCGTCGAGCATCACTTTCTGAAGCTGCTCTGCGATTGACTTGCGCTTGTCTTCTGAACTGGCCGCCAGGAACGCTTCACGCAATGATTCCACTTCCGGGACGTTGGGCCAGCCAAACCATGCCTTCTCGCCGCTGGCAGAAACGCCGTAGTTGCGCAGTGGATCCATGATCTCGCTCATGTGCCAGCCAGTAATAAAAATGCTCCAGCCGCCGTTGGCCGTCGACGCCTTGTTTGTGCGGCGTGAAATCAGAGTCATGAAGTCCATGGCCTGCAGGGTCACCGTGAAACCAGCCTGACGCAGTTGTTGGGCCATGACCACTGGTATGGCTTCACGCCCGACCAGATCGGTAGCCTGGAGTATGACGACCGGGGCACCGTCATACTTGGCCGCCTTCAGTAACTCCTTTGCCTTCGCGGTGTCCTTCTTGACGATCATGTCGCTGTGCGCGTCGCTGGCATAGGGCAGGCCGCAGCCAAATACGGCGGCACAGGTTTTGTAGTACTCAGGGTTGCCCACCTGCGCCTTCAGGATCTCGTCCTGCCCAATGGCGTACATGGCAGCTTGTCGGATCATCTTGTTGTCGAATGGGGGATGCAATTGATTGAACCGGTACATCACCTGGTACCCCATCTGGTCCAGGACGCGCACTGTAACCTTGTCGTTTGCCTTGATCATGGGGATCAGGTCGAATGGCACGGCTTCCATGTAGTCCACTTCATTGTTCAGCACCGCATTCACGGTCGTCACCGCGTCGGGCATTGACACCCACTCCACGCGATCCACATACACGACTTTGCCGCCAGCCATTGCACTGGCAGGTTCTTCGCGCGGAACATAGTCCTTGTTTTTTTCGTAGACCACCTTGACGCCAGGTTTGAACTCCGATGCCACAAACTTGAACGGCCCCGAACCGGTGTAGTCTGTAATCGCCTTCGTCGAAGGAGTGTCCGCGACGCGCTTGGGCATCATGAAGGCACTCAGCCCGCTGGGCTTGGCAAGAGCGAACAGTATTAAATCGGTCGGGATGCTGTGCACGATCTTGAATTTCTTGTCGTCAATCACGTCGATGGACGTCACAAGTGTCATAACCTGACGTCCCATCTTGTCCTGCTGGGCCCAGCGGTTAATGGACGCGACGCAGTCCTCCGCCTTGACGGGGGCGCCATCGTGCCACTTGAGGCCATCACGCAAGGTAAACGTGTAGGTCTTGCCATCCCCGGATACTTCCCAGCCGTTGACCATCTGCGGAAAGATCTTATTATTCGAGTCCGTGGACAGCAGCGTGTCATAGATCATGTAAGCGTGGTTGCGTGTCTGGTGCCCGGTCGTTAACACGGGATCCAGCACGCTCAACCTGCTCGCCATCACGACAGATAGCGTTTGCGCCGACAAGGGGGCGGCAACTGCGATTGCGAGTGCTGCTGCAATGCGGCCACGGCATAGCCAGTTAGAGTGTTTGAAATCGACTGTCATCGTATTCCTCTAATTGATAAATCAGGTCAGTGAGACCCCAGGCGTCGCATCGCTTCAAATGACGGGAAATGAGAGGGGTGACATCTCGCTCGCCGAACGATGCGCGATCAAATCGCGCTCCGGTACCAGTTTCTCGGCACGCCGTTGCGCTTCATCCACTTGCGCCGCCGCCGTCTTGTAGTCAAGTGAAGCCACGTCGCCTTCGTGCACAACTTTGTGGCCGTCGATGAACACCGTGTGAACGGCCCGGTCAGCCGCAGCGTAAACCAAACTGCGGATCGGATCGCGGGACGGACGCATCAGATGATGTGTCATGTCAACGAGCACCAGGTCGGCCTTGGCGCCAACGGCAAGGCGCCCGATATCCTGGCGACCTATTGCGTTGGCACCGCCAACGGTGGCGGCATGAAAGACTTCGCCGGTCGTCAGCGCGCGAGGGGTCTGGGCCATGAGACGCGCCAAGTACCCGACATGTCGCATTTCCTCGATCATATTGTGCGGATACGTGTCAGTGCCGATGCCAATATTGATGCCGGCACGCCGGTAGCGGCCGAAATCCCGGAGTGCCATTCCGCGCCGCATAAATACGGTGGGACAATGGGCCACGCTCGCTTGCGTTTCGGCCAAAATGGCCAGATCGGTGGCGGTGCTCCAGTGCGTGTTGGGGTGGTCGTCCACGAATATCGCGTGGCCGATCACACTGCGGGAA
>CAITPF010000491.1 GCA_903894155.1 uncultured beta proteobacterium
GTCAGGGACGGCGAATGCGGTGAACGCCTTCAACCAGGGTTTTTCAAGCGCGCTGATGCTTGGCGCCGTGTTGTTGCTTGCCACCGGCCTGCTTTGCCTGGTGACGTACCGCTCGACGTCGCCCGAATCGGTTGGATCGCACCGCCGGTGAACAGCTAACACGGAGCGCACGCCCGGGTTGACTCCTTCGGGGGATTCATTCCGACGTGAAACACGTCGCATCGCCCGCGATCGAAGATTCGACTTGAATCAAACCCAGTGAATTGTTTCAATGGGGCTTGCGATCGACAGGTCGGAGTGACTGGAAGCGGAAATGGACTACTGGAGCGGAGTGCAGGACACGGGCTGGGATCGGGCGCAGGATGAATTGCTTGCGCTCGGGTGGACGGACGGGCTTGCGGTGACGCCCCCCACGCGTGAAAGGGTGGAAGCGATGCTGGCGCATTGCCAGGTCAATGGTGATGAAGTCGCCGCGATATTGCCGATCGCGCTGGATCCCCTGACATGGCGTGATGTCGCGATCAACGCGGTGATGGCGGGTTGCCCGCCTGCCTGTTTGCCTGTGGTTGCGGCAGCCCTGAATGCCATCGCAGATGACGCTTTCAATCTCATTGGCGTTGCCACCACGACGGGGTCTGCCACGCCGTTGATCATCGTCAACGGGCCGATCGCCGCTGAACTCGACATGAACTCGGCGGGAAACGCGCTCGGGCCTGGCAATCGTGCCAACGCCACCATCGGTCGTGCCTTGAGCCTTTCATTGCGCAATCTCGCGCAGGTCAGGCCGGGCGAGCTCGATATGTCGACGTTGGGCCAACCTGCCAAGTACACCTGCTGCTTTTCGGAAAACGTCGGGGCCAGCCCGTGGCAAGCCCTGCACGTGGATCGTGGCTTCGCAGTCGATGATAGTGTCGTCACGGTCGTGGGCATCTCGGGATCCGTTGAAGTCGTCGATTCGGTAAGCCAGCACCCGACGGATCTTGCACAGACGTTCGCACAATCCATGTTGATCGCGGGGACGATCGGCGGTGGCGCCCTGGGGCTTCTGGGTGGCGGGGAGCCGCTGATCATCATGGCGCCTGAAATCGCCGATGCGTTTCACCGTGGCGGATTTACAAAGGAGCAGGTCAAGGGGGCAATCTTTGACGCTGCGGTCATGCCAGTGGATCGCTTGTCGCCCGCCGTGCGTGAACATCTTGCCGGCGTGAGAGCATCGGCGGGCTTTGGCGACGTGAATGCGCCCCTCAGGGTGGCCCGCGATCCGCAGGATCTGCTGATCGTGGTCGCCGGCGGCGTGGGCGTGAAATCGGCCTATGTCCCGACCTGGGGAGGTACGACCCGGGCGGTTAGTCGTGTCATTCGCAGAGCGGGCGTCAATACCGCGTAATTGGGAACGCCTCGTTTTATTAGGTAAAGTGGGGCTATCTTCCTAACAACTCCCCTGGAAACTCGCCATGAAACTACGCTTCTATTACGGCCCTCGCAGTTGTGCCCTGGCCAGCCATATCGTCCTGGAGCATGTCGGGGCCGATTTTGAAGCGGTCAAACTGGATTTGGCGCAGAAGCAGCAGCAGTCGCCCGAATACCTGGCAATTAATCCCAAGGGTCGTGTCCCGGCCCTGGTCACGGACCGCGGCGTGATCACCGAGACGCCCGCGATACTCCTGTACCTGGCGCAGACTTTTCCGGATTACTGCCTGGCGCCTCTGGATGATGCATTTGCGTTAGCCCAGCTTCAGTCTGTCACCAACTGGCTTTGTTCGACCGTACACATTGCCCAGGCACATTTTTCACGAGGATATCGCTGGGCGGATGACGCGGCGTCGCAAGCGGCGATGAAGGCGAAGGCTCCGCAGAACATGATCGATTGCTTTGACTGGATCGAACGCGAGTTGCTGCGTGGCCCATGGATGATGGGCGAAGATTTCACGATCGCGGATCCGTACCTCTTCACCGTCGGTGGCTGGCTGGCCGGGGACGGCGTGGATATCGCGCGATTCCCGCGCGTGGCCGAGCACTGCCAGCGCATGCGCGAGTTGCCGGCGGTGCAAAAGGTCTTGCCGCTGCACGGTCTTTGAGTCGACATGCACAAGACCATCGCGCGCATTGCAGGGCTGATTGCTGTCCTGATCGTTTGTTATGTCGGGCTTGGTCTGGCGTCGAGCGTTTCGCAATTGTCGGGCGTCGTCGATCAGTTTGCGCCTGGGATGGGTCGCCCGTTTTTTCTCGTGACATGCGCCGCCCTGTTGGTGGTCGCGGCCATTCCGGTCTATCTGTTTTACCGATTGCCGCCTCCCCTGGTGCCTCCTTCAGACACCTCGGGGCCGGAGCACGAGGCGTTTATCAAGGCGTTGCGCGATCGGTTGAAACGAAACCCCAGCCTGGCCGGTGACGCACTGGAAACAGACGAGCAGATCACCGCGGCGATGAACAAATTGGGCGCGCAAGCCGATGCGCTTGTCCAGCGGCACGCCAGTACCGTGTTTGTCAGCACGGCCGTCATGCAGAATGGCCGGCTCGACGGCTTGATTGTCCTGTTTACGCAGATTCGCATGATCTGGCTTATTGCGAATTTGTTTTTTCAGCGCCCGTCCCCCAGGCAAATGATTTACCTCTACGGTAATGTCGGCACCAACGTCATCCTTGCCCAAAATATCCAGGATATCGAATTCACCGAGCTTGCAGCGCCGCTCGTTTTCTCGATATTTCCGTCCCTGAACGGGGCGATTCCCGGCATGCAGGGGATTGCCAATCTTGTGCTCAACAGCCTGGCGAATGGAAGTGCCAACGCGTTCCTGACACTGCGCATCGGCATCATGACGCGCATGTACTGCGAGTCGATCACCTCGCCAGTCGGCGCCACGGTGCGATCCGGTGCGACGCGCAGGGCCATGGAGTTGCTCGGGGCGATTACGCGGGAGCAGGGCGCCGCGATAGTCAACGGTGTAATCAATGCCGTA
>CAITPF010000492.1 GCA_903894155.1 uncultured beta proteobacterium
ATCACCGCGCCGATGCCCATGGGCAGAACCTTGTTTTCATGGTGCGCCTTGATGGATACCGAGCTGTCGATCAGGTAGCGGCTGTTGAGTAGATAGAAGCACTGCCCGATGGTGATGGCATTGACTGCGACCGTGCGCGCCATCGCGTCAGACACATTGTGACTCTTCATCCAGAAGAACGCCCACAGCGTATAGGCCAACAGCGCCAGGCCCACGAAAATCACGCGCCAGAGACCAAACAGGGTGAGCAACGGCCGGTCCACGGCGCGCGGCGGGTGCTTCATGACATTCAGTTCGTGCGGCTCGAATGCGCAAACCATGCCCAGCGCCACTGACGTGATCATATTGACCCACAGAATCTGCGGCGTCGTGATCGGCATCGTGAAGCCGAGGATGATGGCGACCATGATCACCAGCCCCTGCGCCACATTGGTCGGCAGCAGGAACAGGATCGCCTTTTCGATGTTGTTGTAGACCGTTCGCCCTTCCTTGACCGCGGCACTGATCGACGCAAAGTTGTCGTCGGCCAGCACCATCTCAGCGGCTTCCTTGGTGACCTCGGTGCCCTTGATGCCCATCGCCACGCCGATGTCGGCTTTCTTCAATGCGGGCGCATCGTTGACACCATCACCGGTCATGGCCACGATCTGGCCGTTTGCCTGGATCGCCTCGACCAGACGCAGCTTGTGCTCGGGGCTGGATCGCGCGAACACATCGACCGTCTTGACGCGCTCGCGAAGCTCGGCCAGGTCGAGCTTCTCGACCTCCACGCCTTCCATCGCTGTTTTGCCGTCGCCGATACCCAGCATCTTGGCAATGGCCGCGGCGGTGATCTTGTGATCACCGGTGATCATGGTCACGCGGATGCCGCCAGCGTGACATTCCTTCACCGCTTCAATGGCTTCCTTGCGTGGCGGATCAAGCAATCCGATCAGGCTGAGCAGAACGAGATTGCGCGGCAAATCCACCGCCGCGAGGCTGCCAGCGTTGAGCCCGGCGGGGTTCTCAAGCCAGGCAATGCCCAGCACCCGCTCACCCTGTCCGGCCAGTTGATCCGAGGCCTTGCTGAAATACCCGAGATCGATCGGCACGATCTCGCCGTTCTGCAACTGCTGGTGGCTGCAGTGCTCGAGAATCACCTCGGGCGCACCCTTGACGAGCAACATCTGTCGTCCATCGTCCCCCTCGTTCAGGGTCGCCATGAAACGGTGCTCAGACTCAAACGGAATCGAGTCGATGCGCTTGTAGGCGGCAAGCTCTGCGCTGCGCTCCATGCCAAGCTTATTTGCGAAGGGGTAGAGCGCGCCCTCGGTGGGGTCGCCCTCGACCTTCCAGACTCCGTCTTGCTGGCGGATTTCGGCGTCGTTGCATAGCATCGACACGCGGCCAACCAGTTGCAGCACCGGGTCATTGCCCAAAGGCTGACCATCCCGGGTGACCTCGCCCTCGGGCGCGTAGCCGTCGCCACTGACCTGGTAGCGGGCCTCGGCCGTCACCGCCGACACCACCATCATCTCCATCAGCGTCAGGGTGCCGGTCTTGTCCGAGCAGATGCGTGACACCGAACCAAGCGTCTCGACCGCCGGCAGACGGCGAATGATCGCATTACGCTGGGCCATGCGCTGCACACCAATCGCCAGGGTGATGGTAATGATCGCCGGCAGACCTTCCGGAATAATCGAAACGGCAATGCCGATGACAGCCTGGAACACGTCGACGAAATCCATCCCGCGGCCCCAGCGCGCAAAGGCGAACACGACCGCGGCGACGACCCCGATGGCGCCGGTGATCTTGTAGCCAAATTTCTTGATCTGGCGCAGCAGTGGGGTCTCAAGCGAGTTGACGCTGGCCAGCAACGCGTTGATGCGGCCCAGTTCGGTCTGGCTGCCCGTGGCCACCACTACACCCGTCGCGCGACCCGATACCACCATCGTCCCGGAGAACACCATACTCTCGCGGTCGCCGACAGTGGCGGTGGCCGCCACCGGCTCCGCGGACTTGTCGGCGGGCACGGATTCGCCCGTCAGGGCGGCTTCTTCGGTGCGCAGGTTCTTGACCTCGACCAGGCGCAAGTCGGCCGGCACTTTGTCACCTGACTCGAGCAAGACGACATCACCCGGCACCAGGGTGTCGGCCGCGATCATGCGCGGTTCGCCGTCGCGCACGGTTCGGGCTTCGGCCGAAAGCATTTTGCTGATGGACTCCAGTGCCTCTGCCGCTTTGCCCTCCTGGAAGAAACCGAGCAATGCATTGAGAAACACCACGGCGAGAATGATCGACGCGTCGAGCCACAGGCCGAGTGCAAATTTAAGTAACCCTGCCCCGATCAGCACGTAAACCAGCACGTTGTTGAACTGCAGCAAAAACCGCATGAACGCGCTCTGCTTCTTGCCCAGAGGCAACAGATTCGGCCCGTATTTCTCAAGGCGGCTTGCTGCTTGCGCGGAATCGAGTCCCCGGTCGATTCGGGTGTCGAGCTGCCTGACCACGTCGTTCGCGGCGAGCGCATGCCATGCCTCGGCCTGGTTGACCGGTTGGGTGCTGGAAGAATTTGCCATGGGATTGCTCCTCATCACAGGATGTCGGGCACTACGTTACGAGCGCCCAGGTCTGGGACGTAGTTCTTGGGAAGGGCGTTACCCTCGCCGGAGATCGGGCCAGATTTGACTGCTTGTTTCTTGGCCATGTCTCGACCCATGTCTTTTTCTCATTTACTTAAAGGCGGGGAACGTTGCTGCACGCGCCCCTGCGCTGTACGCGCTTCAATCTTCGTGCATCGTGCACACGATATTTGGGGCTGTCAACAACTGTTAACCCCTGAGAAAGAAAGGCCTTCGCCTGATGAGGTCGTTACGGACCAATCTCATGGTACGCCGTGACAAACGAGGGCAATTTAATGGCATGTTGCGGGTAGGGTTTTTTCAAAAAAGAATGTCACTTTGGCAATAATGTTTTCGCTTGCACGTATGGTATCTTTTGCCCGAAGAAATCCATGAAGTTGCTCGCCAGCAAATTCATCAATCAACACCAATCAAGATCGTTCATCAACCGAGACTTACCCGAGGAGTTCAACTGTGTCTGCAACCCTCGCTGCCGAGCGCATTGTTAGCCGGCCCAAGACAGCCGTTTTCGTCGCGCTTGGCGCCCTGTTACTGCTTTCGGCTTGCAAGCGCGCAGACGAAGTGGCGGCGCCGGAGATTCGCCCTGTCCGCGTGACCACCATTGAAAGCCGTGCCACGAATGGTGTCGTGTCCCTGACCGGAACGGTTCAGGCACAGACCGAAATCAACCTGGCGTTTCGAATCGACGGCCGACTGATTGATCGGTCAGTCGACATCGGTGACACCGTAAAGCCCGGGCAACTCATCGCCCGGCTCGATTCGCAAAACGAGGAAACCAGCGTGCTGTCGGCTCGAGCCCAACTGGCCGCAGCGCGGGCGCAGCTGGTCGAGGCCCGCAACAATCACGCGCGCATGCGTGACCTGGTGGCCGAATCCGCCGTGTCGCGCGCCACGTTCGACCAGGCCGTTGCCATGCTCAAGACCGCGGAGTCCCAGGTTGACTCTGTGCAGGCGCAACTAACCCTTGCGCTGAACCGGCTGAGCTACACGCGCCTGGTTTCGGAGGTGGCAGGTGTGGTGACGGCGCGCGGACCAGAGCCCGGCGAAGTGGTGTCGGCAGGGCGCATGATCGTGCAGGTCGCCCGCGAAGGTGCCCGCGACGCGGTGTTTGGCGTCCCAGCCCAGCTCAAGGACATCGCCCCCAAAAATCCGGAAATCAGAGTCGTCCTGACCAGTGACCCCAGTATTTCGGCGATCGGACGCGTGCGTGAGGTCTCGCCACGCGCTGACGCGGTGACGGGCACCTTCGCGGTGCGGGTTCGCCTGATCGACCCGCCTGCCGCAATGCGGCTGGGCAGCACGGTCACGGGGTCCGTGAATCTGGACGCCACCAACGCCATTGAGATTCCGGCCTCGGCGCTCATGCGGTCGGATGGTACAGCGGCGGTTTGGGTCGTCGACGCTCAGGCGATGACGGTGTCGCTGCGACGCGTCGAGGTCCAGTCGCAAGACACGGTGAGTGTCAGGATCGGGGCCGGCCTGAAGGCGGGTGACCTGGTCGTGACCGCTGGCGTGCAGGCACTGCACCCAGGTCAGAAAGTGCGGTTGCTTGGAACGAAATCGTGATCGGGCCAAATCTATCCGAATGGGCGATTTCCAAGCGCTCACTCGTCGTATTTTTGATGCTCGTCGCCGTGGTGGCGGGCACGCTCGCTTTCCTGCGACTGGGGCGCGGGGAAGATCCTGCCTTCACCGTTCGCACCATGGTGGTGGGCGCTGCCTGGCCGGGAGCCACCGTCGACGAGACCTTGCTCCAAGTCACCGAGCGGCTCGAACGCAAGCTGCAGGAAACACCCCATCTTGACCGTGTGCGCAGCTACACGACTGCTGGCCAGACGACGATTTTCGTCGACCTGAAGCAGTCGACCCCACCGGCCGAGGTGCCCGATGTGTGGTACCAGGTCCGCAAGAACATCGCTGACATACGCGCAACGCTGCCTGCCGGAGTCGTCGGCCCTGGTTTTAATGACGACTTTGGCAGCACCTTCGGTATCATTTATGGCTTCACCGCGGATGGCTTTACGTTCCGCGAGTTGCGCGACTACGTTGAAGCCGCACGCTCGAGGCTGCTCCACGTGCCCGATGTCTCCAAGATCGAAGTGCTGGGCGCGCAGGACGAGCAAATCTATCTCGAGTTTTCAACCGAACGGCTGGCAGGCCTGCGCCTGGATCTCCCCACGATCCTGGCCACACTGCAAGCGCAGAACCTGATTCGCCCCGCGGGCACGATCCAGACCGAGCAGGAACGCGTGTTCCTGCGCGTCACGGGCGCGTTCGATTCCGAGCGCGACATTGAGGCACTGACCCTCGTCGCGGGCGGGCGCCTGATCCGACTTGGCGATATCGCCACGGTACGGCGCGGTGTCGTCGATCCGCCGCAGCCGATGTTCCGCGTCAACGGGCAGCCCGCGATTGGCCTTGCGATCGCCATGCGCGACGCGGGCGACATCCTGGCGCTCGGGCGCAACGTGCGCACCGTGATGGAAGATGTCCGTGCCAACCTGCCCCATGGCATCGAACCGGTGCTGGTCGCCGACCAGGCGGTCACGGTGGACTTTGCGATCAACGATTTCATGACCTCGCTGTGGCAGGCCATCCTCATCATCCTGGCCTGCAGCTTTGTCAGTCTGGGTGTACGCCCGGGGGCCGTGGTCGCGCTGGCAATCCCGTTCACGCTGGCCATCGTGTTTGCGGTCATGGACATTGCGCATATCGATCTGCATCGCATCTCGCTGGGTGCGCTCATCATTGCGCTGGCGCTGCTGGTCGATGACGCGATGACCACCGTCGACGCCATGATCCGCCGCCTGGGCGCCGGAGACACCAAGGACCAGGCCGCGACCTTTGCCTATCGCACGCTCGCCGCACCCATGCTCATCGGAACGCTGGTCACCATCGCAAGCTTCGTGCCGATCGGTTTCGCCAAAAGCTCGGCAGGCGAATACACCTTTTCAATATTCTCGGTGGTCGGCATTTCCCTCATCGCCTCGTGGCTGGTCGCGGTGATCTTCGCCCCGATCATCGGCAAGGTACTGCTGAAAGCGCCCAAACAGGAAGCGAACGCAAAGCCCGGCAAACTGCTGGCCGGCTACAGCGCCTTCCTGCACGGCGCCATCCGCATGAAATGGCTGACCATTGGCCTGACGCTGGCGGCCTTCGTCGTGGCGCTTTTTTTGACGCGCTTCGTGTCGCAGCAGTTCTTCCCGGCCTCCGACCGACCCGAACTGACGGTCGACATGACGCTACGACAGAACGCTTCGATCTACGCCACCGAAGCGCAGGCCAAACGTCTCGAAACCATGTTGAACGGCGATCCTGACGTGGATCACTATAGCACCTATGTCGGGCGCGGCGCCATCCGCTTCATTCTGACGCTGAATGTGCAGCTGGCCAATCCGTTCTTCGCCCAGTTCGTGATCGTATCCAAGGACATCCACGCGCGCGAGCGGCTGCAGGTCAAGCTTGAAAAGGTACTGGCCGAACAGTTCCCCGAGGTGGTTGCCCGCGTTTCACCGCTTGAACTTGGGCCGCCAGTCGGATGGCCGCTGCAGTATCGGGTTTCCGGGCCAGACAAGGACGAGGTGCGCAAGGTCGCACTGGATCTTGCGCAGATTATTGGTGCCGACGCGCGCACCCGTCTTGTCAACTACGACTGGATGGAGCCGGCCCGACAGATCCGCGTGCACGTCAATCAGGAAGAGGCGCGTCAGCTTGGCATCAGCTCGAGCGCTTTGGCCAGCGTCCTCAATGCCGCAATGACCGGATCGTTGGTCACGCAACTGCGTGACGACATCTACCTCGTCAACGTGGTGGCGCGCGCGACGGACGAACAACGGGCGTCGGTCACAACACTCAGTTCGCTTCAGGTGGCCACGCCAAGCGGCCAAATGGTGCCTCTCAGCCAGTTTTCAACCTTCGTCACCGAGCAGGAGTTCCCGCTCGTCTGGCGCCGCGACCGCGTGCCAACACTGACCGTGAGCGCTGGTGTGGAGCCTGGTGTGCTACCAGACGTGGTGGTTGGCGCGCTGGCAGCGAAGATTGCCGCGTTCTCAGCCAAATTACCCCGGGATTACAAAATCGCAACGGGTGGGCTCTACGAAGAGAGCGCGATCTCGAGTGCCTCGGTGTTCGCGGTGCTGCCGCTCATGCTGCTGCTGATGCTGGTGATCATGATGGTCATGCTGGTGAGCTTTCGCCGACTGGCCATGGTCGTCTGCGTTCTGCCGCTGGGGCTGATTGGCGTTGTGCTGTCGCTGCTGGTGTTCAAC
>CAITPF010000493.1 GCA_903894155.1 uncultured beta proteobacterium
AAAAACTGGAGACTTGGAATCATGTGGAATCGTTTAGCAACTTGCCTGCTGCCACTGGCGATCTCCCTCGCTGGCCTGGCGGCCCAGGCGCAAGCGCCCGGAGCTGCGCTGACGCCAGCTGAGGAAAAATTCCCCACCAGGCCCATTCGCCTGATGGTGGGTTTTGCCCCGGGCGGCGGCACGGATATCGCGGCACGAGTCATCGCGCCGAAGATGGGTGAGTTGATCGGGCAGACGGTGGTGGTCGAGAACCGCTCGGGTGCCAACGGCGATATTGCCAGCACGAGCCTCATCCGGTCGGCGCCAGACGGCTATACGATCCTGCTCGCGAGCATCGGGTCGCTGGCGATCAATTCGCACATGCCCGGGGGCACGAGCTTCGATCCGCTGAAGGATTTCACCTACATCTCCCTGGGCGTCTATTTTCCGAACGTGATCGTGGTGAAGGCGGAATCCAAAATCAAGACACTCCAGCAATACATCGCCGCCGGAAAGACCAAGGAAACCGAAGTCTTCTATGGGTCCTCGGGCAGCGGCAGCACGGGCCATCTGGCAGGCGAGCTTCTCACGTCGCGTTCCGGCATGTTTTCGCAGCACGTCAATTACAAGGGCGGCGGGCCTGCCATGACCGACCTGCTCGGGGGCAACATCGACGCCGTCGTCGCCAGCGCGCCGACCGCTGTGCCCCTGGTGCAGTCCGGGAAGCTGACGGCGCTGGCTGTCACGGGAGCGGTACGCGGCAAGGCGCTCCCCGATGTGGCCACTGTGCAGGAGCAGGGATTCCCGGGCTTTGACGCGGTCAACTGGTATGCGTTCGTAGCGCCCCCCGGTACGCCGCGGCCGATCGTCGACAAGCTCAACGCCGCCATCATCGGCGCGCTCAAGGACCCGGGCACGATCGAAAAGCTCGCAAACGTCGGAATGGAGACTGACCCGTCAACACCCGAGCAAATGGCCGCGTACGTGAAGAAGCAGTACGACCTGTGGGGCGAAGTGGTCAAGACGATCAAGTTTTGAGGCGCGCGCAGGTTGCGTGACCGGTCGTCGCGTTCGCGACGGCGTACATGATTTCAAGAGGATGGGGTAATGGGTTCGACAATCGCAGAGAAGATTCTGGCCAGGCATGCGGGGCGGGCGACGGTGCGCGCGGGGGAGGTTGTCGTTGCCGACGTCGATTTCGCCATGGTCACCGACACGCGTGCGGCCAACACGATCAAGATGATCGGGCGCATGGGCGACAAGGAACTGAAGTTTGCGCGCAATACCGCACTGGTGCTGGATCATTACTCGCCTCCGCCCAATCTGGAAGCCGCGGAAATCCACACGGCGATGCGCGCCTTCGCAGCCGAGCGCGGCACGCGACTCTACGACATTGGCGATGGCATCTGCCATCAGGTCGTGCCCGAAGGCGGGCACCTGACCTGCGGGGATCTTGTCGTGGGCACCGATACGCATTCGGTGACCTACGGCGCATTCAACGCGTTTGGTACCGGGATCGAGGGCACCGACGTATCGGCCGTCATGATGAGCGGCAAACTCTGGTTCCGCGTTCCTGAAACGGTGCGGGTCGAATTGACCGGAGCACTCGCCCCGGGCGTATGGGCCAAGGACATCACGCTATCGATGCTGGGCCGCTTCGGCGCCGAAGGACTGAATTACAGCGCGATCGAATATGTCGGTTCGGCTGTGTCCGCCATGGAGATCGATGATCGCATGACCCTGTGCAATCACGCTGCCGAACTTGGCGCCAAGGCGGCGATCCTGGAGCCTGACGAAAAGACCTTTGCCTGGCTGCGCGCTCAGGGCGCGAAGCCGCCGCTTGCGACCTTTGCCGATGCCGATGCGCATTACGCGCAGCGTCTCACGATCAATGTGAGCGACCTGGAGCCGCAAGTGGCGAGGCGCCATGAAGTCGACGACGTGGTCGGCATTTCACAGGTTGATCGCCAGCGCATCCAGTTCGCGCTGATTGGCACCTGCACCAACGGACGACTCGACGATATCCGCCAGGCGGCACAGATCCTCAAGGGCCGACGGTTGGCGCCGGGCGTGCGCATGATCGTCACGCCCGCATCGCGGCAGATCTACCTGGCCGCATTGCGAGAAGGTCTGATCGAAATCCTGACCACCGCCGGGGCATCGTTTGAGGCTGCCGGTTGCGGCACGTGCGTGGGTATTACGAATCACCTCGTCCCGGGCAACGGCGACACGGTCATCTCCAGTGCGAACCGCAACTTCAAGGGCCGTCTGGTCAACAAGGATGCGGATATCTGGCTGGGCTCGGCGGCAACCGTTGCCGCGTCGGCGCTCACGGGCTACATCACGGATCCTCGCACTGTCGAGGGTGGCAACTGGAGGAGGGCGGCATGAGCCAGTCGACCACGCAAGTTCTTAACGGCCTGGCGTTCGTGCTGGGTGACGACGTCAATACCGATATCCATTGCTCCAACAAGTACATGCCCGGCAAGGATCCGGGCTATGTGGCGGCGCACGCCTTCGGGCAACTTGATGCGACGCTCGCCGGCGAGGTCGCGCGCCAGGGGGGCGGCATCCTCGTCGCGGGGGCACATTTCGGCATCAACTCGTCGCGCGAGCAGGCCGTGCACGTGCTCAAAATCATGAACGTGCGGGCCATCGTCGCGAAATCATTTGGCCGGCAGTTTTTTCGCAACGCCATCAATAACGGCATGCCGGTCTTTGAGTGCGATACCGGCCGCATCGTTGCCGGCGAGTCTCTGACGCTGGATCTGCCCTCGGGCGTCATCCGACTCGGCAATGGCGGCGAGCTCACCACGCAGCCTCTGCCGGAAGAGATCCGCGCCATCCTGCGCATGGGGGGGCTGATCCCGTTCCTTCAGCGCTACCCTGACTGGAGTTTTGCATGACGATCACCGCGTCCGATAAGCGTCGGCAGCTGCGGCAACAGATTCAATCGGATCGTGCCGTCAGGGCGCCCGGTATTTACGATGGCTACGGCGCGCGACTGGTCCAGCAGGCGGGGTTTGATGCGGTGTACATGACCGGCAATGGCGTGTCGGCCGCGTTGCTCGGCCGTCCGGATGTCGGTCTGGTCGATCTCACGATGATCTCGGACCATGCCCGGCGCATTGCGCGCTCGGTCGATATCCCGCTCATTTGCGATGCGGATACCGGTTATGGCAATGTGGTCAACGTCGCCCGCACGATTGCTGAATTCGAGGCGGCAGGCGTGGCCGGCATCCACATCGAAGACCAGATCTCGCCCAAGCGCTGCGCCCAGATGGCAGGCGCGCGCACAGTGCTCGATTTTGACGAGTCTGTCGCCAAGATCGCGGCGGCCGTTGCGGCGCGCACCGATCCGGAATTCGTCGTGATTGCGCGCACCGACAGTGCCGAAGCGCTCGGCCTGGACGAGGCGATCCGTCGCGCGCGCGCCTTCGCCCAGGCGGGCGCCGATGCGGTATTCCTTGAAATCAAGGCCAACCCCGATATCCTCGCCCAGGTTCGCCTGGCACGGGATCGCGTGGGCGTGCCGCTCGTGGTCAACATGGATACAGGCGGCGCATTGCGCACGTTGCATGCGGATACGCTCAAAGCGGCCGGAATCGACATTGCGATTTACCCGGCCCTGGCCCGCGGCGTGTTCGGGTACGCCATGACCGAGGCGCTGGCGCACCTGACCCACGAGGGCAACATCGCGGGATATGGTGACCGCATGTTTACGTCAGCGCAGTACAACGCGGCGCTGGGGCTAACCGATATCGAGCAATGGGAGGCGCGTTTCAGCGGCCCTGCGCAACACGACTAGCGCGCAATTGTGTTCCCGGTGGCTCCGGTTTTTAATTGTTTCTTACATTGCTGTAATCGCTTTGCTGTTTCGAGGCGATACTTGACAGAGTGCGCCGGCCTTTTTAGACTCGCCGCCAGTACCTGATTCGCCACGCGTCATTCGCGCGGCGATTCACAAGGGGAGTAGCTAATCGCGTGGGCAACCCGCGCGAGGGTATGTTCGTCATGACGGCGCATTCAGCGCCCGGGCATACCAGTGGCGCCGGACCGATCGGGGTTCGTACGCTACCGGCAAGACCTTGGCGGCAGTGGTCTTGCCGGCAAGGGGGATAGCGCTCACCTTTGTCCATCGGCACCGCTTGCACTCGGTCTCCTCTTCGACAAGGGCGCGCTGGAGTCATTCTTTGGACATTTTTTCATTCGAGTTCCTGTCGGCCCTCGGGGCCATCATCCTCATCGACCTCGTCCTCGCGGGCGACAATGCGCTCGTCATCGCTCTGGCTGCACGCAACCTGCCGGCGGATCTTCAACGGCGGGCCATTCTATGGGGCACCGGCGGCGCCATTGCAGTTCGGTCCCTGATGACAGTGGGCGTGGTCTGGCTTCTGCAGGTACCCGGTCTCATGCTCACCGGCGGCCTGCTGCTGGTCTGGATCGCGATCAAACTGTTGCGCCCGCAGGATGAAGCATCTTCCGGTGATGGCCATGGTGCTTCGGCAGGTTTCTGGGGGGCCATGAAGACGATCATCGTCGCAGACGCCGTCATGGGGGTCGACAACGTGCTGGGCGTTGCCGGTGCCGCCCAGGGCAGCTTCCTGCTCGTGGTCATCGGCCTGCTCGTGAGCATCCCGGTGGTCGTCTGGTGCAGCACACTGGTTCTCAAATTGGTTGAACGCTTTCCGGCCGTCATTTATGCCGGATCCGGCGTGCTGGCGGCCACTGCGGCGAAGATGGTGCTTGACGAGCCGCTGCTCGCCCGATGGGTCGACCCGATCAGCGACTGGTCGTGGCTCTTCATCGCCGCAATGGTCGTTTTGGTCGTGCTTGCTGGTCTGCTGATGCGGCGCGAACGGATCGCGGCGCCGCGCGAGAAGGCGCATTCAGCCTGATCCGATGCGCGGCAAACCCTGCCGTTCAGGGCGGGGTCAAGAGCGCGGACGGCGAAGCCGTTCTTGTTTTGTTTGGAGTCAGTTGGTCGATTGTCAAGATGGTCAACCGAAAAAGCAGCGCAACGACATCGTGCTCGCCGAGCCCGATTCCATTGAAACAGCCCATCGACAAAAATACAATGAAGGCATGCTTCGACGCCAAGCCTTCAAGTACGAACTCATGCCCTATGGTGAGCAACAGCGCGCCATGCGCCGCTTTGCCGGTTCGTGCCGTTTCGTCTTTAACAAGGCATTGGCACTGCAACAGGCCAATCATCAGACCGGTGAAAAATTCATTGGCTACTTCGCCATGG
>CAITPF010000494.1 GCA_903894155.1 uncultured beta proteobacterium
CGTATTTCGTCATTGATGGTCGCGCGATACCGCTTTCCGGCAGCATGGGGATCGCGATCTATCCACAACATGGCACGACGCCCTCCGATCTCTCCAACAGCGCCGATACGGCGATGTACGAAGCCAAGGCGAGCGGGCGCGGCACCGTACGCGTGTTCGGCCAGAGCGAAAAGAGCTAGCCCACGGCGGAAATGTCCCCGAAACGTTGCTGGGATAAGATCAAGTTTCCCTGGACGATGGATGCGAGGACGCTATGGCAGACGCCAGCGAAGAAATTCTTGAAAATGCTCCGTTTGACGAGATCCGGCTCGGCCAGTCGGCCAGCCTGTTGCGAACTCTGTCGATTCAGGATATCGAGGCCTTTGCAGCTGTCTCGGGCGACCTGAATCCATCGCATCTGGATCCCGCCTTCGCCAGCAAGACGTCCATGCATGAGGTCACCGGCCATGGCATGTGGCTTGGATCGCTGATTTCGACGCTCCTGGGCACGCGTTTTCCCGGCCCGGGCACAGTCTATCTGGGGCAGACCCTGCGCTTTGCGCGGCCGGTCCACGTCAATGACACCGTGACGGTGACGGTCACCGCGTCGGCGAAAGATCCCGCTGACAAGTCCGTCACGCTGGCGTGCCGGATCGTCAACCAGGTTGGCGAGGTTGTCCTGGCGGGCGAAGCCAGGGTGCGTGCTCCCGAATCCAAGATCCGGGCGCCCCTGGCGATATCGCCCCGTATACAGGTTTTCGATCCGGCAGCGCGCCTGAGGGCGCTGATCGCCCTGGGCGCTGACCTTGAGGCGGTCGTTTGCGGGGTCGTGCACCCCTGCGACGATGGGTCGCTGCGTGGCGCGGTCGAAGCGGCCGAAGCCGGCCTGATCAAGCCTGTATTCATCGGGCCGGAGTCCCGGATCCGGTCTGTCGCTGAGCGTGGGGGTATCGACCTGTCCCAATACACGATCGTAGCGACTGCCCACAGCCAAGAGGCTGCCGAGCGCGCTGCAGAGATGGCTGCGACCGGCACCCTCGAGGCGCTGATGAAGGGCAGCCTGCATACGGATGAGCTGATGAGCGCCGTGGTGGGCAATCGGGCCCTGCGCACCGGCCGGCGTTTCAGCCATGCCTTTCGCTTTGACGTGCCGCTTTACAGCAAGCCGCTGCTGATCACGGATGCCGCCCTCAATATCAAGCCGGGCCTGCTCGACAAGCGCGATATCGCCCAGAACGCCATCGACTTGTGCTGGATCATGGGCATTGAGAATCCAAAGGTGGCGATCCTTTCGGCCGTGGAGACAATCAACCCGGAAATCACCTCGACGCTGGATGCGGCGTCGTTGTGCAAAATGGCAGATCGGGGCCAGATCACCGGGGCGCGGATCGACGGCCCCCTGGCGTTCGACAATGCGGTGTCACCGGAAGCAGTTCGCATCAAACACATCCAGTCTTCCGTCGCCGGGGATGCTGACATCCTGCTGGCGCCGGATCTCGAGAGCGGCAATATGCTGGCCAAGCAGCTGGAGTACCTCGCGGGCGCCTCGGGCTGCGGCGTGGTGCTTGGCGCCCGCATCCCGATCGCGCTGACCAGCCGGGCGGATGGCCCGTCCGCCCGCATGGGTTCGGCACTGCTCGTCAAGAAGATTGCCCATCATTGCCGCAAACGGCAAACATAATTCCCTGAGAGAAAACTGCACATGTCGGACGTCCTCTCGGTCAACATCGGGTCTTCGAGCCTGAAGTTCGCGCTCTACACAGTGTCGGGCGACGCCCACGTCGATCGGGCGCATGCGTCTGGCCTGATCGAGGGCCTTGAGCCTGGCGGCAACCCCACGCTCAAACTCAGCACGCAAGACGGGTCGACGCGCGAGCCGATCCCGGTGGCCGCAGCGCAGCGCGGCATCGACGCTGCGCTGGCGCAGTTGCGCCGCGCCGTCGATACGCTGCTGGCCGGTCGGCAGCTTGTCGCCGTTGCGCACCGGGTGGTGCACGGCGGAATCCATTACTGCGAGCCCGTCCGAGTCGATGAAACGGTGCTCGAGGATCTCGCGCGCCTGAATCCGCTGGCGCCGTTGCACCAGCCCCACAACCTGGCAGGGATCCGTGCCTGCATGGCAGCCTTTCCCGATACCCCGCAGATCGCCTGCTTCGATACGGCGTTTCACAGCACGGTTCCCGAAATCGAAAAGCATTTCGCGCTTCCCGCCGCGTTTTTCGACGAAGGCGTCAGGCGCTATGGGTTTCATGGGCTTTCCTATGCGTTCATCGCCGGCCGCCTTGCCCGACTGACGCCGGCTGCGAGCGGCAGGCTGCTCATGGCCCATCTGGGCAATGGCGCCAGCCTGTGCGCCGCGGTTGGTAGCAAGAGCGTCGCCACCACGATGGGGTTTTCGGCGCTCGACGGCCTGATGATGGGTTCGCGCTCCGGATCCGTTGATCCAGGCGTACTGATGTACCTGATGGACAAAGGATGGTCATCGCAGCGGATCAGCACGCTGCTGTACAAAGAATCGGGCTTGCTTGGCGTTTCAGGTATCTCGGCGGACATGCGCACGCTGCGTCAGTCGGATTCTCCGGCGGCGGCGTTCGCGATCGATTTGTTTACCTACCGGATCCGCCGGGAAGCGGGTGCGCTTGTCGCCGTGATGGGCGGCGTCGACGCGATTGCGTTTACCGGCGGAATCGGTGAGCATGATCCGGCGCTGCGTTCCAGTGTGTGCGACGGTCTTGGCTATCTGGGCGTGCGGCTTGATCCGCAAGCCAATGCGGCGGCCACCAGCGACGCACGCGTGTCGATCCACGCTCCGGACAGCTCGGTCGAGGTTTGGGTGCTGCCGACTGACGAGGGCCGGCTTGCGGCCGAATCGGTCGTTGCGTTGCTTGGGGTGGTTTCGGAGTTGATCGAGGGCCCGGCAAACCTCTTCCTTTAGGGCGAGGATGTCAACCACGGAGGCGTCATGGCGCTACAGTCGTTCGATAGCTTCGGTTTTGTGCGCGACGTCGTGGCGGGCGTTTTTATGCTGGCGATCGTGCTTGCTTTCCACGGGTACTGGCTGACGCGCATCGCGTTCAGGTATGAGCTCAATTGCCGGCTGAGCTTTGCCCGGCAGCGCCCGCAATACGTATTTGTTCACTTTTACCTGGCCGTCATGGCACTGGCGCTTGTGCACATCGCGGCAGTCGTGTTCTGGGCGCTGGCCCTGACCCTGAGCGGCCTGGTGAACGACTTTACACAGTCGATCCTCTTTTCCGGCAGTTGCTACACCACGCTTGGCTTCATGGACAACATCCTGCCGGTCGGATGGAGATCGCTTGCGATCATCATCACGCTCTCGGGCCTTTTTTCCATGGCCTGGAGCACCTCGATGATGATCTCGATGACAGATCACTTCCGTGAGGCGTGGATCAAAAAGCACGAGGATCTTGTGCGCAGGATTATGGACAGCGACAAACGCGAGGGGAAGTAGCCGCACGTGTCAGGTGCGGTCGTGTGATCGCCCATTGCCCGACTGGTC
>CAITPF010000495.1 GCA_903894155.1 uncultured beta proteobacterium
CGCAACCAGCCTCTGCGAAGCAGGAACCCACCGAAGCGACTATGCTAGAGGCTTCTCTTGCATAGCGCCGTAGGAATCTCCCTCCTTCCCGCGCAAGCGGTGGCCGAAGGCCAAGGTGGGAGAGGATGTCAAAGATTTGCTGAACATTTGTTGCGAATAATTTTGCACGACTAGCGCTAGAAAGCACTACGCCACCCATTGGGTGGCGTAGGCTCTAGTACAGTAGGGGCGTCACCAGTTTGGGCCTTTTAAGGGGCTTAGCGGCACCTGACATTGCAGGTTGGGAGCGGCTTGTCCTACCGTGTATGGCGCGATTCTAACGATGAACGAAGAGTTTAGTCAAATGCCATACGAGGCATTCCTTTTGACCCTTTCCGGGCCTCGGAGTGGCGTTTACAAACGAGTATTTCGCACAATTACCCCTGCGGAGACTTGCGGAGGTGTGCTGTGGGGACAAGCGACTTGCATGGCGCTTCAGTCGCTCATGCTAACGTTCGAGGTCACCCTTCGCAATCGCATTCACGCAAGCCTATCGCGCCAAGCGACTGAGGGCAATGGGACCTCAACCGATTCCTTCGCTTGGTATGACCACACGTTTGGCAAGCATAAACTTGAGGGCGAGACCTTCGAAAAGGTCGAGCGCGTGCTGTGTGACGCGAAGAGCGTTCGCCTTTCGTTGCAACCATCTCCTGACCGTGCCGTGGCATCGCTGCCGTTTGGTGTTTGGCCTAATATTCTTGAGCAGCAACTTCCTACGCCGACTATTGAAGCGCGGACATTCCTTGAGGTATTTCCGCACTATCCCAAAAATCCCCGCAAACACTGGAACCACGCGGGCAATCGAAAGGCCGCGGTGGATAAGGTAAAGGACGTTAAGGGCTGGCGTAACCGCATATCCCATTGCAAGCCGGTGTGGACGGAAGGTTGGTATCGAAGTAGCGCCACGCGGCACTGGAGCGAAGTCCTATCCCGTGTAAAAGCTCGACGAATAGAAATGCTGGAGGTTCTGGGATGGATGTGCCCTCACACGGTCACTGTCTACAAACAGAGTTATGGCGGCCGCCTATTTGACGAGTTAGTGACCGAGAATGCTGTGCTCGCGGATATACAGACGCCTCATGTGCCCGTAGCCGGTCCCACCTTCCCCCAAGCGCAACCAGTCGATTTGAAGGCGTACAAGGCGCGATCCTGATATGGAATTTGCGGTGCGCAAGCCGGGTTGAACGTGTCAGACTTTGTGCCGATGTACTATCGCCTGCCCATTCAATGCCGACGATTTCAGTACGAAAATCGCTTGCGGGCAATACCATAGCTGAAGCGACGTATCCTCGATCTATTGTTGGCATGTTGGAATCGAGGTTCTTAAGGCTGAAATGCTCTCACGACCAACCTTAAGTATTTTCGATAATAAATATTTCTGAGCCAATTGTTGCTTTGTCAGCTCATAAAAAGAGAAATGATGAGTGCAAGGGGTTACCCTACGCTGGACCTTCTAGAACGTTTCAATTAGAGGTGGCGTGGCCCAGTCCTGCCTGTCTTCAAAACTAACCATGATGGGCTAAGTCAGCTTGTTACCCTCATCCAGACTAGGTTTCTGCATTCTCGTCATTTCTATTTTGAGTGACGTAAATTCTAATTTGACTGAATTTCGAGAACTGGTGTCGACGGTTCGACATGAGAATTTGATGCCACCCCCCTTGAAACCGGCAAAAACACCCCTATAATTAGCACTCGACGGTGGTGAGTGCTAACAACTCCCGCCGCGCTTCCGTAACCATCAATATTTGCAACAGGAGTTTTTATGGCCCTGCGTCCCCTGCACGATCGCGTGATCGTCAAACGCCTGGACAACGAGCGCAAGACCGCCTCGGGCATCGTCATCCCTGACAGCGCCGCCGAGAAGCCCGACCAGGGCGAGGTTTTGGCTGTTGGACCCGGTAAGAAGACCGAAGAAGGCAGGATTCTGCCCCCGGATGTCAAAGTTGGCGACAAAGTTCTGTTCGGCAAGTATGCCGGTCAGTCGGTCAAAGTCGACGGCGACGAAGTCCTGGTCATTCGCGAGGAAGAAATCCTCGCCGTGATCCTGTAATCACCAGAACACGAAGGAACATATTTAAATGGCTGCTAAACAAGTCCTGTTCGGCGATGACGCACGCGTGCGCATCGTCCGAGGCGTGAACATTCTCGCCAATGCCGTGAAGGCAACTCTCGGCCCCAAGGGTCGCAACGTTGTGCTCGAGCGCTCGTTCGGCGCCCCGACCGTCACCAAGGATGGTGTCTCGGTCGCCAAGGAAATCGAGCTCAAGGACAAATTCGAAAACATCGGCGCCCAGCTGGTCAAGGAAGTTGCTTCCAAGACCTCCGACGCCGCAGGTGACGGCACCACGACCGCTACCGTGCTCGCCCAGTCGATCGTTGTCGAAGGCCTGAAGTACGTTGCCGCCGGCATCAACCCGATGGATCTCAAGCGCGGTATCGACAAAGCCGTCGCCGGCGCCGTCGAAGAGCTCAAGAAGCTGTCCAAGCCCTGCACGACGACCAAGGAAATTGCCCAGGTTGGCTCGATTTCGGCCAACAGCGATTTCTCGATCGGCCAGATCATCGCTGACGCGATGGACAAGGTCGGCAAGGAAGGCGTCATCACCGTTGAAGACGGCAAGTCACTCGAAAATGAACTCGACATCGTCGAGGGCATGCAGTTCGATCGCGGCTACCTCTCGCCCTACTTCATCAACAACCCCGAGAAGCAAGTCGCCATTCTCGAAGATCCGTTCGTCCTGATCTACGACAAGAAGGTCAGCAACATCCGTGACCTGCTTCCCGTGCTCGAACAGGTTGCCAAGTCCAGCCGTCCGCTGCTGATCGTGGCTGAAGACGTCGAAGGCGAGGCCCTGGCCACGCTGGTCGTCAACAACATCCGCGGTATCCTCAAGACCACCGCCGTCAAGGCGCCTGGCTTTGGTGATCGTCGCAAAGCCATGCTCGAAGACATCGCCATCCTGACGGGCGGCACGGTGATCTCGGAAGAAACCGGCATGTCGCTCGAGAAGGCGACCATCGCTGAACTCGGCCAAGCCAAGCGCATCGAAGTCGGCAAGGAAAACACCACCATTATCGACGGTCATGGCGATGCCAAGTCGATCGAAGCGCGCGTCAAGCAGATTCGCGTCCAGATCGAAGAAGCGACCTCTGACTACGATCGCGAAAAGCTGCAAGAGCGCGTGGCCAAGCTGGCCGGCGGTGTTGCCGTGATCCGCGTCGGTGCCGCGACCGAAGTCGAGATGAAGGAAAAGAAGGCCCGCGTCGAAGATGCGCTGCACGCAACCCGTGCCGCCGTCGAAGAGGGCATCGTTCCTGGCGGTGGCGTTGCTCTGATCCGCACGCGCGCTGTCGTTTCCAAGATCAAGGGCGACAACGCCGACCAGGATGCCGGCATCAAGCTGATCCTGCGCGCGATCGAAGAACCCCTTCGCATCATCGTCGCCAACGCGGGTGACGAGCCCAGCGTCGTGGTTGCCAATGTCGCAGCCGGCACGGGCAATTATGGCTTTAACGCCGCCACCGGCGAGTACGGTGACCTGGTCGAACAGGGCGTGCTGGATCCCACCAAGGTGACCCGCACTGCGCTGCAGAACGCCGCCTCTGTTGCCAGCCTGCTGCTGACGACCGAAGTTGCTGTCTGCGAACTCGCCGAAGACAAGCCTGCCGGCGGCGGAATGCCCGGCGGTGACATGGGCGGTATGGGCGGTATGGGCGGCATGGGCTTCTAAGCCCAAGTCGGTCAGTCCCCGGGTCTCTCGGCCCGGGGATTCGCCAAAGAAAGCCTCGGATCCAGGTTCGGGGCTTTTTTTCGTCCTGGCGGCCGTGCAGGCCAGCCCGCGATGATGTCCAGAGGCCCGTATCCGGTGGTCCGATCGTAATCATGGATAATTCGGGATAACCCGCAAGCAGCGATGGCGGGATTAATCGCCCCGCGAAGTCGCGAGGCAACGACAACCTGAACACATCAGGGGAGACGGAAATACGATGAACAAGGTCGCCGCGACCGGGAAGGCCTGGCAAGAAGAAGAACTCACCGCGCTAGCGATCCAGGCCTTTCGAGGGCTCGGTTTGCCGCCGCAGGACGCCGCTGACGTCGCGCGCATCCTGGTGGTGGCGGATCTGTTTGGCCTGAGTACGCACGGGCTTTCCCGCATTGAGTCCTATGGAGAGCGGCTGCAGCTTGGCGGCATCAACGCGTGTGCGAATGTCACGGTGGAGTCGCCCGCGCCCGCGCTGCGCATGGTTGACGGAGACAATGGCGTGGGGCCGCTGGTGGGCATGCATGCACTGCGCGCCGCGATGGATGCCGCAAGCCAATGCGGCGTTGGCGTTGCGCTCGCGCGCGGCAGCAATCATTTTGGCCCGATCTCACCATACTCGCTCATCGCCGCGCAGCATGGCTATGCGAGCATCATCGGCAGCAACGCGACCACCACCATTGCGCCCTGGGGGGGCAGCGATGCCCGGCTTGGCAATAGCCCGCTGGGCTTCGGGGTTCCGAATCCTGGCGGCAAACCCTTCCTGCTGGATATGGCGATGAGCGTCGTCGCGCGGGCAAAGATCCGTAATGCCTTCAAGCGAGGCGAACCCATACCGGATGGCTGGGCGACCGATGCGCAGGGACGCCCGACGAAGGATCCTGGCGTTGCGCTCGATGGCTTTTTGCTGCCGATCGGTGGCCACAAGGGATACGGGCTGGCGCTGCTGGTCGACCTGTTTGCGGGGCTGCTGTCCAACGCTGCGTATCTGACCCGCGTCAAGTCATGGGTTGATGCTCCGGATGAGCCTCAGAACCTGGGTCACTTTTTTATCCTGATCGACACGCGCCGCCTCGGGTCGGTCGACTGGCTTACCGAGCGAATGCGCGACTTTGCCGCGATACTGCACGATAGCCCTGCTGCTGATGCGCAGCGCCCCGTCATCGTTCCTGGCGAAATTGAACTCGACAAGATGGCAAGGCAGCGCGAATCGGGTATCGTGCTTGAAGACACCGTCGTCGCACTGTTGCACGAGCACGCGGCGCGGGCGCCAAAATAATAACGATCGGGGGAGCAAAAATGATCGGGGGAAACCTTCGTGCATGAATGGACATGGCTGTGGATTCCGGCCTCTATCTTTGCGGCGGCTGCGCAGGCTGGCCGTAATGCAATCCAGCGCAGCCTGACCGAACGCCTTGGCACGCTGGGCGCGACGCAGGTGCGATTCCTCTACGGCTTCCCGTTTGCGCTGCTGATCGCTGCGCTTTCGCTGATGGCCACGGGTGCGTCTATCCCGCGGATGGATGGGAGCTTCGCTCTGTTCACGCTCGCGGGTGCCATGTCACAGATTCTCGCAACCGCGCTCATGCTTGCCGCAATGCGCCAGCGTGCGTTCGTGGTCGTGACGGCCTGGACCAAGACCGAACCCGTGCAGGTTGCGGTATTCGGCATGGTGGTGCTGGGCGACCGCATCCCCTGGCTTGGCATGGTTGCAATCCTGATCGCAACCGTGGGGGTCACGATCATGGCGCGAAAGCCCACCGCGACCCAGGGCAGCGGGGCGGGCTGGCAGTCGGTGGTGATGGGGTTGCTTGCGGGCGCGTGCTTCGCGATCGCGGCAGTTGCCTATCGTGGTGCAATCCTGTCGCTGGGTGAGGGACACTTCCTGGTCAATGCGACCTGGACAGTCACATGCGGGTTGCTCATTCAAACCGTCGCGCTGGGTGGATGGATGATTGTGTTTCAGCCCGCCATCATGCTGCGGGTGCTTCAAGCCTGGCGCATTTCGATCTGGGGCGGGCTGCTCGGCGCGCTCGCGTCAGAGGGCTGGTTCCTGGGGTTTGCGCTCACGGCGGCCGCCAACGTGCGCACGCTGGGCCTGGTCGAGGTGCTGTTTGCGCAAATACTCTCGCGGCGCATCTTCCTGACCAAGGGAACGCGTCAGGAAATGATTGGCACGGTCCTGATCGTGGCAGGCGTGGCCATGCTCTTGCTCGTGTAACGCCGCCCGCACGTCTGCGCTCAGGCTATTGCAGCAACTGAAGCCGTTTGGCAGCGGTGTCGGCAGCCGGCGTACCCTTGTAGTCCTTGACGATGCGCTGAAGCGTCACCTTGGCGCCAGCACGGTTGTTCATTTCGATCTGGCTGCCTGCAATGACCAGCAGCGCATCGGGCGCACGCGGGTGCGATGCAAACTTTTGCGACAAAAGCGTCAGGCGATCGATTGCGCCCTTGTAATCCTTGAGCGCGTAGCGACTGCTTCCGAGGTAGAACATGGCGCTTGGGGCCAGGTTGCTTTCCGGATAAAGGGTCAGGAAGGCCATCAGGGAATCGCTGGATTCCTTGTATTCGCCTTTGCGAAATTGTTCCATCGCGCCATCGTAGGCGGATTGCTCTCGCGGGTCTTCCGCCTTGTCATCGGGCTTGGCGCCACCCGGGCGGCCGATCTGCTCAATCATCCCCCGAAGGCGCGTGACTTCCTGCTCAAGTCCATCGATCTGATCGGCAAGTTGCATCCGCGAGCGCTGGTTGGCATCGGTCATTGTCTTGATCTGCTGGCGAAGCTCAAGAATGGCCTTGCGGGCATCGTCATCGGCGAACGCATGCGCTGGCTGACTTGCCGCGAGCGCGGCCGCCATGAGCAAGCATGAGCCGGTAGTACGAAACAGAACTGAAATACTGCGCATGACATGTCCTCATCAAAGCAGCAGGGCGGCCACGAAAGCCGCCCTGCATCATTCAGGCAACTCGCGAAAGATTAACGCTTGTAGTTGAAGTCCGCACGGCGGTTTTCGGCGTAATCGGCTTCAGTATCGCCGAGTGCCTTGGGCTTTTCCTTGCCTAAGCTGATGGTTTCGACTTGCGTATCCGGCACGCCGATCACTGTCAGCATGCGACGAACTGCCTCGGCACGGCGCTGGCCGAGCGCAAGGTTGTATTCGGCGCCGCCGCGTGCGTCGGTATTGCCCTCGATCACAACGCGCTGTGCTGGCGTGGCCAACAGATACTTGCCATGCATTTCCACAGTGCCGCGGTACTTGTCATCCACGGAGTAGCTGTTGAAATCGAAGTAGACCGAGCGCTGTTGCGCAAGGGGGCTCTTGGGGTTGAACGGATCCATGATCTGGCTGCCATCGGCACCAGATCCGGCGCCGGCGCCGGCCTTGTCGTCCAGATTGACGGAGCTGCAAGCGGCCAGGCTGGCGGCAAGTGCGATGACTGTAAGACTCTTGGCGATGCGCGATTTCATGAAGTTTCCTTGGAACAGATGCTTGAACAATTAATTCGAAAACGGACCCCAGGTTGGCTCACGTATTTCGCCGTTCAGGACAGACAACGTCTGGCGCACACGTCCATCACTGGACACTCCGGCGAGCACGCTTCGGCCACCTTGAACTGCGGCGTACAGCACTTGCATCCCATTGGGCGCGAAACTCGGGGATTGATCGTCTCGACCGTCAGTCAGTAGCGTTTCTGCGCCAGTGGCCAGGTTAAGGGAAGCAATCCGATATGAGCCATCACGCCTCGTCACGGTAAGCAGGAATTTTCCGTCAGGGGATATCCTAGGCGAGATATTGTAACCGCCGTTGTAGGAAATGCGGCGTGGTTCCCCTCCGTCAAGCCCGGTTTGATAGATTTGGGGGCTGCCACTGCGGTCGCTGGTGAAGTAAATCGATTTGCCATCCGGGCTGAACACCGGCTCGGTGTCGATCAGCGGGGATCGGGTAACGCGGCGAAGACCGGATCCGTCGTTCGCATTGACGGTATAGATCTGGGATAGGCCATCGCGAGTCAGCACCACGGCCAGCGTATTGCCATCCGGAGACCATGCGGGTGCCGAATTGTTGCCCTTGTAGTTGGCCACGGGAACCCGCTTACTGGTCGCAAGCTGATGCACGTAGACGACCGGCTTGCCCGATTCAAAACTGACATAGGCCAGGCGCGAGCCATCCGGCGACCAGGATGGCGAGATGACAGGTTCGCGCGAGCGCAGCGCCACCTGGGGGTTCTGACCGTCGGCATCGGCGATCTGGAGCTCGTAGTTGTTGCCAACCTTGAGCACGTAGGCGATGCGGGTGGCGAATACGCCTCGCACTCCCGTGATTTTTTCGTAGATCCGGTCAGCGATCTGGTGCGCAATGCGGCGAAGCTCCTTTTCGGTTCCCGAGAACGCAACGCCGTCGAGCTGGCTCTTTTTCACCGTGTCGCCCAGGCGATAGCGCACGTCATAGCGGCCATCCGGGGTCATGACGACGGTGCCATAGGCGATGAAGTCGGCGCCGCGCGTACGCCACTCGTCGTAGGCGATTGGCGTGTCGACGGTCAGCGCGGCGCCGGTCGCGTTGATCAGACGAAACTGGCCCGAGCGGGTCAGGTCGGCGCGGATAACCTCGGCGATCTGCTTGCCTGCGGCGTCACCACTGAAGTCCGCGATAGCGACCGGATACTGTTGCGCGCCGGTTCCGGAAATATCCACCCGGAGTTGAGCTTGCGCGGCGCCGGCAACCAGCAGCAAAGCGAAAAGCGTCCCCAGCAGCGAGCGGCCGCGTGCGCCGATCCAGCCAGGAAGGCGGTGCAGCGGATTCAACCTCGGTCGTTCAGCGTTCATGGAAAACGATCTCCTGTCATTCATACATCTGGTAGTTCACTTCGATGCCGTCGGCCGGGTAGCCGCCGGTAGTCGGTTTAGGGAATGGCGCGCACTTGGTGATCCCGGCCTCGACGGCACGGTCAAACCCCGGATTGCCGGAGGACCGTTTCAGGGTCAACCCTGATACGGTTCCGTCGGATTTTAACCGGACAACATAGACTGCGGTTGGATTGGCCGATCCTGCACGTTGCGGAGTCGGGAATGCCACGCCCGGCTGGATACAGGCGCGAACCTTACCGGCATAGCCGCTGTCGCGTCCGCCACCAGACTGGTTTCGATCCGCCGTGCCACCGGGGATCCCCGCCACGCCAAGTGCATCATTGCGGAAGGCATCTCGCAGGGCCTGATCTGCAGCGGCCTTCTTCGCTGCATCTTCCTTGGCTTTCTTCTCGGCGGCGGCCTTTTTCGCCGCGTCTTCCTTGGCTTTCTTTTCCGCCTCTTCCTTTTCTTTTTTCTCGGCCGCTGCCTTTTCTGCAGCCTTTTCTACCGCTTTTCTGGCGGCATCTTCTTTGGCTCTTTTCTCGGCTTCCTTGCGCTCGGCTTCCTTGCGCTCCTGGTCGAGACGCTCTTTTTCCTTGCGTTCGGCGGCCTCACGCTCGTGTTTGATGCGGTCCTGCTCCTTGCGCGCTTCTTCCTCCAGACGCTTCTTTTCGCGCTCCTTGGCCAGCTGCTTTTCGCGCTCGATACGATCGTGTTCGGCGCGCTCCAGCTCAAGGCGTTTCTTTTCCTGCTCAAGCGCGATGTCGGGCGCGGCATCCGGCTTCGGAAGCTCTACCGGGGGCGGTGGCGGCTCGGGGGGGGGCGGCGGCGGCGGAGGCGGAGGCGGAGGAGGGGGCTCCGGCACAGGCTCCGGCTTGGGCTCCGGTTTGGGCGGGGGCGGCGGCTCCGGCTTGCTCTGTGCGGGGGGCGGACTGACCGGGCTGTTGCCCGCAGCCCAGAGCTCAACCTGAAGCGGACCAGACGATTCAGTTTTCCAGTTCAGGCCGAACACCAGCATGATCACCAGCAATCCATGCACGGCAATCGCAAGGCAGAACGAGCGCCAGTCCATCTTCTCCCTCGGAGGAAGATGCGATTCTCGGAACCTCGAATCTTGGTGTCGGGTCATGAATGAAACAGCGGTGCGGCCGGGATCGTCGCGCGGGCGGCCATCAGCGTTCGCCGCCCCTGGCAGGTTTTGCCGTGATTTCGCCTTCCTGGCTGACCAGCAACCCCAGCTTGTCGATGCCAGCCTTGCGCAGGCTTTCCATGACTTCAGTGACGCTCTTGTAGGCGACCTTGCCATCGGCAGAGATCACGACCGGCTGTCCGGCCGTTCGCACCGACAGGATGGTTTGCGCAAGCGAGCTACGTTCGACGGGCTGGAACTTGCCATTGGCGTCACGCTGGCGCCAGGACAGCTTTCCGTCCTCCGTGATCTGTACCTCGATAGGAGTGGCCGGCACGGATGCAGCCTGGCCGACGGTGGGCAGTTCGATGACCCCGGGTGTGATCAACGGCGCAGTCACCATGAAGATCACCAGCAGCACGAGCATCACGTCGATATACGGCACGACGTTGATCTCGTTTTTCAGGCGCCGGCCCTGGCGCCCCGAGCTGGAGCGGACTGAGGACATTAGCGCACCTGCCGCTGCAGAATATTCAGGAACTCATCGACGAAAGTCTCGAAGCGGATCGACAGTCGGTCAATGTCATGGGTGTAGCGGTTGTAGGCCACGACCGCCGGAATCGCCGCGAACAGGCCGATCGCCGTCGCGATCAGGGCCTCGGCGATACCCGGCGCGACGGACGCGAGCGTCGCCTGCTGGACATTGGCGAGCCCGACAAACGCATGCATGATGCCCCATACCGTGCCGAGCAGGCCGACATACGGGCTGACCGAACCAGTCGAGGCCAGGAAGTTCAGGTGTGAGTCCAGCTCATCCATCTCGCGCTGGAAGGCCGCGCGCATTGCCCGGCGCGCGCCGTCGAGTGTCGTGGTCATGTCCGGCGAGTTGCCGGCCGCGCGTCGGGCTTTCATGAATTCGGTCATGCCCGCGTCAAAGATGCGCGCGAGCGCTCCCTGCTCGGCCCTGCGAGTCGAAATCGACTGGTGCAGCACGGCCAGGTCGCCGCCAGACCAGAAATCGTCCTCAAAGCGACGGGTCTGGGTCAAGGCCTTCTTGATCGCCGCCTTCTTGGTGAAAATAAACGTCCAGGACAGGATCGAGACCCCGACCAGCAGCAGCATGATCAGCTGCACTGGCAGGCTGGCATTCAATACCAGCGTGATCATCGACAGGTCAGAAGTGGAGGTTGGCATCAGTCATTCCTGAATAGTGACTTCGAGTTTGGTCCGAACTTGCGGCGGCATTCCTGCCGGTCGCATGGTGATTGCATCGACACATCCTACTTGGACGGTGCCTCGGGTGAGCAGTTCCCCGTTGCAATAAATCTGCTGCGCGAAGTTTAACGAAGCGCGGCCTATCCGTGTGACCTGGGTGCGCACGGTGAGCAAGTCGTCCAGTCTGGCGGGCTGCAAGTACTTGATTTCCATGGCAACGACCATGAAGACGCGTCCGCATTCGCGGGCTACGTCCGATTGATCGATTCCCAGCGCGCGCAGCCACTCCGTGCGGCCGCGTTCCATGAATTTTAAGTAATTTGCGTAGTAAACGACCCCGCCCGCGTCTGTATCTTCATAGTAGACGCGCAGATCCAGCGCATGCGTGCACTTGTCTTGCGCGGGCGGTGTCACGGCACGGATCGGATCGGGGCGGGCCACAGGGTCAGATCGCCGCCAGCATGTCTTTTGCCCGGGCAGCGCACTCGGCCAGCGGAACCTTCAGCGCTTCGGTCGCGCGCCGCGACAGAACTTCGACGACGCCATCTGCCAGGCCCCGATCGCCCACCGTGATACGGACCGGGACGCCGATGAGTTCCCACTCCGCGAACATGACACCCGGGCGCAGGTCCCTGTCGTCGAGTATCACGTCGATGCCCCGTGCCTTGAGCTGCCCGTAAATCGCCTGTGCCGCCTCGCGCACCGCCTCGCTTTTCCCCCAGCCCAGGCCGCACACCACGACTTCGAAGGGGGCGATCGCCTTGGGCCAGATCATTCCGCGCGCGTCGTGGTTCTGCTCGATGGCCGCAGCCACGATACGGGTGATCCCGATTCCGTAACAGCCCATTTCCATGAGCGCAGGTTTGCCATTTTCATCGAGGAATGTGGCTTTCAGTGCTTCCGAATACTTTGTGCCAAGGTAGAACACGTGGCCAACCTCGATGCCGCGCTGGATCGCAAGCGGGCCCTTGCCCGACGGCGCGAGATCGCCCGCGACCACGTTGCGCAGGTCGGTCACCAGCGCGGGCTCCGGAAGATCGCGTCCCCAGTTGACTGCGACGAGGTGAGCGTCCTCCTGGTTGGCGCCACACACGAAATCATTCATGTTGGCAACAGTGCGGTCTGCGACGACGGTGACCGCCTTGATGGTGGCGACAGGGCCGAGGTATCCCGGCTTGCAGCCGAAGTGTTCGGCGATCTCTTCCTCGGAGGCGAACCGGTACCCTTTGTCCAGCCCGGGCACCTTGCTCGCCTTGATCTCGTTGAGTTCGTGATCCCCGCGGATGAGGAGCAGCCAGACCCTGACCTTGCCCGCTTCCGGCTCGGTGGCGAGCACCAGCGACTTGACCGTCTGGGAGAGCGCAATGCCCAGCTGCTGAGATACGATTTCGCACTTCGTCGCCCCGGGCGTGGGAACGGATTCCATCGCGCGGGTCGGGCCCGCGCGTTCTGCGATCAGACAGGGCGCCGGCGCGAGTTCGATGTTGGCGGCGTAATCGGTTGCCGGGTCGTACACGATAAGGTCTTCGCCGATGTCGGCGATGACCTGAAACTCGTGGCTCTGAGAGCCGCCGATCGATCCGGTGTCCGCAGCGACGGCACGAAATGTCAGCCCGAGCCTGGCAAAAATCTTCATGTAGGCGGCGAACATGATCTCGTAGCTTTTCTGGGCGCCAGACACGTCGCGATCGAACGAGTACGCGTCCTTCATGGTGAACTCGCGCCCGCGCATCACGCCGAACCGCGGGCGTCGCTCATCGCGGAATTTCGTCTGGATGTGGTAGAAGTTGAGCGGCAACTGACGCCAGCTATGGATCTCGTTGCGGGCGATGTCCGTGATGACTTCTTCGGACGTCGGTTGCAGGATGAAGTCGCGGCCGTGCCTGTCCTTCATGCGCAGCAGTTCAGGGCCATAGGCATTCCAGCGGCCGGATTCGACCCACAGCTCAGCAGGCTGGACCATGGGCATCAGCAACTCGAGTGCGCCAGCGGCGTCCATCTCTTCGCGCACGATCCGCTCGACCTTGCGGATGACGCGCAGCCCCAGCGGCATGTAGTTGTAGATGCCCCCGGCGAGCTTGCGGATCATTCCCGCCCGGGTCATCAGCTGATGGCTGGCGATGTCGGCGTCGTTGGGTGCTTCTTTCAGGGTACTGATATGGAAAGCGGATGCATGCATGACTGGGTGCTGAATTGAATTAGGGAAAAATCCCGGCGGATACGTATAATCAAACGCAATTGTATTGAATTCGCTGGGAGTAGCCATGCTCGATCGCGAGGGCTACCGTCCCAATGTGGGCATCATCCTCGTGAATCACAGGAACGAGGTCTTCTGGGGCAAGCGTATCCGGGAACATGCGTGGCAGTTTCCGCAGGGCGGCATCAAATACGGCGAGAGCCCCGCGCAGGCCATGTTTCGCGAGCTTCATGAAGAGGTCGGGCTTCGGCCCGAGCATGTCCGCATTCTGGGACGGACGCGTGATTGGTTGCGGTACGACGTGCCGGATGCTTTCATCCGTCGCGAGTCGCGCGGCCATTACAAAGGGCAGAAGCAGATCTGGTTCCTGTTGCGGATGACCGGTCGTGATACCGACGTCCAGCTGCGCGCCACTCACCATCCGGAGTTCGATGCCTGGCGCTGGAGCAATTACTGGGTTTCGCTCGATTCCGTGATCGAGTTCAAGCGTGGCGTCTACACGCAGGCGCTCAACGAATTGTCCCCGATCATTTTCAGGCGTCCCGAGCCGAGGTTCCTGAGTCAGCGCGTGGGCTCTGCGCACGATCTTTTGCATCAGGACGACTCGGGCGAAGAACCCGGTTCACGCCTTGAGCGCACCGGCTGACACCTCCGAAGCCACTGCGCGCCATTGCGCAATAAAAAAGGGCAGCGTGCCATCACGCTGCCCTTTGCATTAACGGATTTTGTCGCGACTTAGCGCAGCCGCTTGATCAGGCTCGACGTGTCCCAGCGTGACCCGCCCAGCTTTTGCACATCAGCGTAAAACTGATCGACGAGCGCCGTGACGGGTACCCGGGCGCCATTGCGGCGTGCCTCATCCAGAACCAGACTGAGATCCTTGCGCATCCAGTCGACGGCGAAGCCGAATTCGAATTTGTCGTCGACCATGGTCGCGCCGCGGTTCTCCATCTGCCAGCTCTGGGCAGCGCCTTTGCTGATGACGTCCAGGACCTGTTTCATATCAAGCCCTGCGGCCTGTCCGAATGCGATCCCTTCGGATAGACCTTGCACAAGGCCTGCGATACAGATTTGGTTGACCATCTTGGCCAGCTGCCCGGCACCGATCGGGCCCACCAGCGTGACGGCCCTGGCAAACGCCTGGGCCGCATCGCTGACCGCCGCGAAATCGGCAGCGTCGCCTCCGCACATCACCGTCAGCATGCCGTTCACCGCGCCAGCCTGCCCGCCTGACACCGGAGCATCGATGAACTTGATGCCCCTTGCCTGAGCAATACCGTGGAGCTCCCGGGCGATCGAAGCCGATGCCGTGGTGTGGTCTACAAAGGTGGCACCCGTCTGCATACCGGCAAGCGCACCGTCGTCACCCAGCACCACACTGCGAAGGTCGTCGTCATTGCCAACGCAACAGAATACGATTTCGGCGCCCTGCGCCGCCTCGCGCGGCGTGGCGCGCGCCTGGCCGCCGAATTCGGCAACCCAGGCCTGCGCCTTTTCGGCACTGCGGTTGTAGACGGTGACCGTATGACCGGCGCGAGCCAGGTGACCCGCCATGGGCAGGCCCATGACGCCAAGCCCCAGGAAGGCGACCTTCCTGGGATTGGCGGGAGCATAGGTCTTTGAGCCGATGCTCGGCATGCCTCAATCCTCTTCGACGAACGCGACTTCGCGCGTCTTGCGGATTGAAGGCAGTGCCACAATGACCACGAGGAATGCGGCGACGCCAAGTAGTGAAGCGGACAGAGGGCGCTCGAGGAAGGTACTGTAGTGGCCGCGGGACAGCAGCAGCGCACGACGGAAGTTTTCCTCCATCAGCGGTCCCAGAACCAGACCGAGCAGCAGCGGGGCGCCTTCGCACTTTAGCTTGCTCCAGAGGTACCCGACGACGCCAAAGGTTGCGGTGGTGACAATGTCGAACGTGTTGTAGTTCAGCGAATACACACCAATCGTACAAAACACCAGGATCGCCGGGAACAGGATACGGTAAGGCACCTTCAACAGCTTGACCCAGATGCCGACCAGCGGCAGATTCAGAACCACCAGCATGAGGTTGCCGATCCACATCGAGGCGATCAGGCCCCAGAACAGTTGCGGGTGGCTTGTCATCACCTGCGGGCCTGGCTGGATGTTGTGAATCGTCATCGCGCCAACCATCAGGGCCATCACCGCGTTGCCTGGAATGCCCAGAGTCAGCAGAGGAATGAACGAGGCTTGCGCGCCTGCATTGTTGGCGGCCTCCGGGCCCGCGACGCCGGCCGGATGCCCTTTGCCGAAACGCTCCGGATGTTTGGAAATCTTTTTCTCGACCGTGTAGGCCGCGAACGACGACAGCACCGCGCCACCGCCGGGCAGAATGCCGAGCATCGAACCCAGCGCGGTTCCGCGAATCACGGCAGGCCAGGATTCCATGAATTCCTGCTTGTTCGGGTAGAGCGGACCGATGGTTTCCGACAAGTTGACGCGCTGTTCCTTCAGTTCGAGGTTGGACATGATCTCGGCAAAGCCGAACACGCCCATGGCCACGATGGCGAAGTCCAGACCATCCTGCAGCTCAGGGACGCCGAAGTCGAAGCGCGCCACGCCGGAGTTCACGTCCGTGCCCACCATGCCGAGCAACAGGCCGAGCAGGATCATGCAGATTGCCTTGATCAGGGAGCCTGAGGCAAGCACCACGGCACCAACAAGGCCCAGCACCATGAGCGAGAAGTATTCGGCCGGGCCGAACTTGAAGGCGACTTCAGCCAGGGGGGGCGCGAAGGCGGCAATCAGCAGCGTGGCGACGGAACCGGCGAAAAACGATGCGAGTGCGGCAATCGACAGCGCGGCACCCGCTCGACCGTTTCTCGCCATCGCGTGCCCATCCAGACAAGTCACCACGGAGGATGTCTCGCCAGGCAGGTTGACCAGGATGGCGGTGGTCGAACCACCATACTGTGCACCGTAATAAATGCCCGCCAGCATGATGAGGCCAGCGATTGGGGGCAGCACGTAGGTGATCGGCAGCAGCATGGCGATCGTCGGCACCGGACCCAGGCCAGGTAGCACGCCCACCAGAGTGCCCAGCAGGCAGCCGAGTAGTGCGTAAAAGAGGTTTTCAGGCGTGAACGCCACGCCGAAACCGATGTAGAGATTATGTAAGAGTTCCATGACCGATCACTCCTTAATTGAAACCGAGGAAGGCCGGCCAGATGGGGAACACCAATCCCAGACCCTTGACAAACGACAGCCAGCAAAGCAACGTCAGGAACACAGCGTTGGCCGCCGACACTTTCCAGATTTGCTCATGGCTTGCCTGGCTGCTGATCATCACCAGCAGGAAAAGCGACAAGATCAATCCGAGCGGTCTAAGCGTGAACGCAAAGAGGACGATCGCGCCAACGATAATGGCCAGAATTCTGAAATCGAACTTCTCGACAACCGTTTCGATCGCCTTGGGACGTATCGCGGTGAGCAGAATAACCAGGCCCAGAAACGCCATGATGGCGCCGAGCCAGAAGGGGAAATATCCCGGCCCCATCCGGGCCGCGGTGCCCATCGAGTAACTGGTTGCCTTGAAGGCGAACCCGATCCCGACCAGGATGAACATCACCCCAGACCAGAAGTCCTGTTTGTTTTTTACCTGCATGGTAGAAAGCTCCTTAACTGCGCTGCAAGCTGTTTTAATAAGATTTTCGGAACCGAGTGCCATGATTGCCTTGTCGGCAAACTGGCTACTGCTCAGGGTACGGTGGTTCGCCCGCCGATTGACCTGCACGGAGTGCATGGTAATGGACGGACAACCCAAAGCAAACCCAGATTACATATTGAAATCGTGGGGTTTTCCCTTAAGCCGGACCGAAAACGACGCAATTGTCTGCAGCAGATCAATTTCACTGACGTGTCACTCATGTCGGCCGCTCTCATAGCACCGAATTCTGACCAGTAGCTGACATCGCGATCCGATTGTATTCAGTTTGTATTTGGTTGTGTCGATCTGTGGATTTTTTTCTTTGCCTTGATGCATGCGGGCAGTTCCTGCCGCGCGATTTTGTTTTACGATACTGACATGCTTGAAGATCTTGATCGCCTATCCAACCGCCTGTCCATCCTGGTGGCCCACACGCAGTCCCTGACCGCTGAGCTGCAGGCGCTCAAGTCTCGCCTCAGTTCGGTCGAGTCCGAACGTGACGCGCTTAAGGGGCGTCTCGACAGCGAAGGCTCGCAGGCGCGCGAGCTGCATACGAAAGTCAGCCGATACGAATCCGAGATGGAAGGCCTCAGGTCGCAGTCCAGCGCTAAGCAGGCTGCGCTTCAGGGCTCGCTCGACTTGTTCAAACAGGAGCACTCCACCTTGCAGGCACAGTTGCTGTCGCGTGATCAGGAAGTCGAGAAACTACGCCTGGCAACTCTCAAGGCCAGGGAGCGCATTGGCGCCGTCCTCGATCGCCTGCCCGGCGGGCAACCCGAGGAGCAACCGTGATGGAGCGCGTCGACGTTTCGATCCTGGGCCGTGAGTATTCGCTTGCGTGTGCACCAGAAGAAAAGGCCTCGTTGATGGAGGCGGTACAGCATGTCAGCCAATTGGCCGGTCGCATTCAGGGCGGTGGCAAGATCTCCGGCAACGAGCGCATCGCGGTCATGACGGCAATCCAGATCGCAGGAGAACTGCTGTCGGTTCGCGCGCCCGACGGCCCGCTGGGAGGATTGGCTGTTGGCGAATTCAAGCGTAGAATTGATGCAATGAACGAGCTGCTGGATGAAGCGCTACCCGCTTCGGGTCAGGCAACTCGCTGAAAAGGTTTTAAAGGTTGTCCCTGCTGTGCCCGTGACTTGGCCATACATGCTCTGAACCTATGCTTTGGCATACACGGTTGCACGATAGTTCGGTGGGTATGCGTGTCTCTTAGTCAGATGCGCTCAAAGCCGGCTTAACGCGACCAACTTGAACCTCGGTTCGAGATGCCGGCCTAGACGGCACATGCGGGGCATTAAGATGAACGGGTCTGCTGTCAAACGCAGGCCCGTTTTTTTTGCGACGCATATCCACGGAGTCCCGTCATGCAGATTCGGTTCAGGCGCACCCTTGGGCTTTTCGCGGCCCTGACGCTGAGCATGCCGTTTGGTTTCGCGGTGGCCAGCGATGACGGCGCGCCAGCGCTGGTGGAAATCGACAGTGTGAGCCGTACGCCTGAGCTTACGCTTCGGGCGCAGGCGAGCCTCTCCGTGCAGCAGGACACCGTGACGATGTCCTTCGCACGCAACGTGCAGGGCAAGAGCGCACCGGAAGTCAATCAACAGCTGGCACAGGCGATCGATCAGGCGCGAAGACTCGTGACCGAAGGATCGCCTGTCAAGGCGAGCTCCGGCGCCTATCGCGTGACGCCCACCTTTGGCAAGGATGGCAAGATCACTGGGTGGCAAGGCCATGCGGAGCTGACGCTTGTCAGTTCGGATTTCCCGGCGATTGCCGCGATGTCCACGAAGATGGCCGAGCAGCTCGAACTCGCCAACGTCTACTTCTCGCTTTCGGATCAGGCGCGTCAGGCGGCCGAGGCGCGCTTGCTCGATCAGGTGGCCGGCGCATTCCGGGATCGTGCCCAGCGCGCCGCCAGCGCCTTTGGCTTTGCAAGGTACACAGTAAAGCGCCTTGATCTGGGCGGATCAGGTGCCGCGCTCCAGCCGGCGCCGGCGATGATGATGCGGGCTGCACCCGCGCCCGATTCGGCGCCGCGCGTTGATGTCCCGCTCGTTCCTGATCAGGTCACCGTGACGGTTTCCGTGAGCGGGACGGTTTATCTCCACTAAGCACGTACATCACGATGCCTGCGGCGATCATGGGCAGGGAAAGCCATTGCCCCATCGAGAACCCGGCTGCGAGCAATCCAAGAAAATCGTCCGGTTCGCGGGCGAATTCCGCAACGAATCGCATCGTGCCATATCCCATGAGAAAGACCGCGCTCGTCTGGCCCGTGGGACGCGGCCGGCTCGAAAACCACCAGACCACCGCGAAAAGCGCGAGGCCTTCGAGCCCGAGCTCGTACAGCTGTGACGGGTGGCGTGCAATGCCATCGCCGCTGTGCGGAAAGACCATCGCCCAGGCCAGCGTGCTGGGACGCCCCCAGAGTTCGCCATTGATGAAGTTGCCCAGCCGTCCAGCCGCGAGAGCAAGCGGAATCAGGGGCGCCACGAAATCGCCCAGCTCAAGAAAGCGGTATCCGCGTCGCCACGCAAGCAGCGCCATCATCGTCAGGACCCCGATAAGCCCGCCGTGAAATGACATGCCGCCTTCCCACAGGAAGAAGATTTCCGCGGGATGGGCAAGGTAGTAGGCCGGCTTGTAGAACAGCACGTAGCCAAGCCGCCCGCCGGCGACGACTGCGAGCACGCCATAAAAAATGATGTCTTCCAGGTCGCGCATGGTGATGCGCGTCGTGCCGTGTTGAATGCGCCAGCGGCCCAGCACCCATGCGGATCCGAAGCCAAAGAGGTACATCAGCCCATACCAATGGATGGCGAGCGGGCCGATGCGCACGGCGACCGGGTCAAAATCGGGAAATTGCAGCATGTGAGGCCATGGATCCAAAGATGTCCGATAATAACCGCTGACGTCAGGTCAATTCGCGAGTTACCTATAGGCATTTACTCATGGCAAATAACGAAAGATCCAAGCACATCACCGAGGGCGTTACCCGGGCGCCGAACCGATCCATGTATTACGGCATGGGCTACAAGGAATCCGATTTCCAGAACCCCATGATCGGAGTGGCCAACGGGCACTCCACCATCACCCCCTGCAACAGCGGCCTTCAGCGCCTGGCGGATGCGGCCGTGCAGGCGATCCGTGAATCCAACGCCAATCCGCAGATTTTCGGCACGCCCACCATTTCGGATGGCATGTCGATGGGCACGGAAGGGATGAAGTACTCGCTGGTGTCGCGCGAGGTGATCGCCGATTGCATCGAGACCGCGGTGCAGGGGCAATGGATGGATGGCGTGGTCGTGATCGGTGGATGTGACAAAAACATGCCCGGCGGCATGATCGGAATCGCCCGATGCAACGTGCCGGGCATCTACGTTTACGGCGGCACCATCAAGCCGGGTCACTACAAGGGCAAGGATCTGAACATCGTTTCGGTCTTCGAGGCCGTTGGCGAATTCACGATGGGGCGCATGTCCGAAAAGGATTTCAAGGAAATCGAGAAGCGCGCTATCCCCGGCACGGGTTCGTGTGGCGGCATGTACACCGCGAACACCATGAGTTCCGCGTTCGAGGCGATGGGCATGGCGCTGTTTTATTCGAGCACGGTGGCCAACGAAGACGACGCAGCGATTGCGAACGCTGCAGAAGCGGCTCGTGTTCTGGTGGATGCCGTGCGCCACAATCGCCGTCCGCGGGACATCATCACCCGGCACTCGATTGAAAACGCGGTCGCGGTGATCATGGCGATTGGTGGTTCGACCAACTCGGTGTTGCATTTCCTCGCGATCGCGCATGCGGCGGGCGTGCTTTGGACCATCGACGATTTCGAACGCGTGCGCCAGCGCGTCCCCGTGCTGTGCGATCTGAAGCCGTCGGGCAATTTCCTGGCCGTTGACCTGCACCGCGCTGGCGGTATTCCGCAGGTCATGAAGATCCTTCTGACTAACGGGTTGTTGCACGGCGAGTGCATGACGATCTCTGGCAAGACCATTGCCGAGCTGCGTGAGGGTGTGCCCGATACGCCGCCGGCGGATCAGCAGGTCCTCCGTCCCTTTGAGCGCGCGCTCTACGATCACGGCCACCTTGCCATTCTCAAGGGCAATCTTGCCCCGGAAGGTGCTGTCGCCAAGATCACCGGCCTGAAGCACCCGGTCATCACCGGTCCGGCTCGTGTGTTCGATTCCGAGGACGATGCCATGGCAGCCATCATGGATCAGAAAATTCGCCCCGGAGACATTGTCGTGATTCGGTATGAAGGTCCGAAGGGTGGTCCCGGCATGCGCGAAATGCTTGCTCCGACATCGGCACTGGTCGGCCAGGGTCTCGGTGAATCGGTCGGACTCATCACGGACGGTCGGTTTTCGGGTGGTACCTGGGGCATGGTCGTTGGCCATGTGGCCCCCGAGGCGTTTGTGGGCGGGCTCATCGCGATGATCGAAGAAGGCGATTCGGTCACCATCGATGCGCATCAGTTACTGCTACAGCTCAATGTGTCCGAGGAGGAGCTCGATGTGCGGCGCAAGTCCTGGAAGCAGCGGGCGCCGCGTTACAACCGGGGCGTGCTGGCCAAGTTCGGACGCCTGGCGAGCACCGCCAGTCGTGGGGCCGTGACGGATGCGTTTGACGAGTGACCCTCGCCGCGCCCTGTCGCGGGCAGGGGCAGGGGGCGTGTTCGGTGTGATGATGTTGGCAGGCGCTGCCCTGGCGGCGCCTGCCTCGGTACCCGCTGATGCGGACGGTGCCCAATTGGCGAAGTCCAGGATTTGCCTTGGGTGTCACCAGCCTGCCAGCAAGCTGGTCGGGCCGGCGTTTACCTCGGTCGCCGAGCGGTACGCATCGATGGGTGACCCGGTCGCCTATCTGTCGGTATCGATCAGGCAGGGTGGCCGCGGTCGCTGGGGGGTGGTGCCCATGCCCGCGCAGCCGCAGGTCAGCGAAGATGAGGCGCGCCGCCTGGCGCAATGGATTCTTTCCTTGAGGTGATGATCGTGGATAGTTCGACGAGGCAAAAGCCTACGGAAGTCGCGGTGTTTGGCGGTGGCTGCTTCTGGTGCACCGAAGCGGTGTATTCCTCCTTGCTGGGCGTGCTTTCCGTAAAGTCCGGATACTGCGGCGGTTCGGTGAGCCATCCCAGTTACGAAGACGTCTGTACTGGCCGGACAGGCCATATCGAGGTTGTGCGGATCGTGTTCGATCCCTCCATCATCAGTTACCGGACGCTGGTCGAAATATTCTTCGCCACGCATGATCCAACCACCCCGGGGCGCCAGGGAAACGATGTTGGTCCCCAGTACCAGTCCGTGATCTTCTGGCAATTGCCCGAGCAGCGCGAAGTCGCAACCGAAGTGCTCAATGAGGTGGACGGCTCCTACGTCTACTCCGATCCTGTCTGTACCGAGCTGATCCACGGGGATACGTTCTGGCCGGCAGAGGCGGTTCACGACCAGTATTTCGCCCGGCATCCCGGTCAGGGTTACTGCCGCGTGGTCATTGCGCCGAAAATGGCGAAATTCCGACAGAAATTCGCCGATAACCTGAAGGATTGAAGCTCAGGCGGCGATTCGTGATTGACGCTCAGGCCGTGATTCGTAGATGTTGCGGGCGAAGATGTCCGCAACGTGCTATAGTCATCTTCCTTCGCGTTTCGGGTGGCCCGTCAGGGTGATTCAGGATGCGATGCGGAAGGTTCGCTGTGGCGAATCTTCCGGTGGCAGAAAAATGATGTTGCCAGGGCGATCGATTGTTAAATAAGTACGTAGTGCTACTTGACAGTCGAACAAAAGTCCTTCATAATCTCGTTTCTCTGCTGCTGATAAAGCAGTAGCGCAGTCAGTAGTAAACGCGACAAGCCAGCTTTTTAAGCGAAATTAATCCCGGATCACTACAGATTAGCGGCAAATGACAGAATTTAGTCGTTTGCAGGTGGTACCTCGTTCTTTAACAATTTGACAACCGATAAGTGTGGGCGCTTGGAATGAGCGTCGCAAGGTTGTGTGGCTGTAACAGGTTGCATGACTGCCGACGAAATCAAGTGCTCACTTGAAGTAAGTTAGTACGAACTGGATTCCCGTCAAGGGGATTTTAGTTTGCCTGACTTTCTTTTGAGCGAAGCGACGTATGACCTATCCCTTCGGGGATGGAAGTACGAAATAAAGCAGAGATTAAACTGAAGAGTTTGATCCTGGCTCAGATTGAACGCTAGCGGGATGCCTTACACATGCAAGTCGAACGGCAGCGCGGACTTCGGTCTGGCGGCGAGTGGCGAACGGGTGAGTAATATATCGGAACGTGCCCAGTAGCGGGGGACAACCACTCGAAAGAGTGGCTAATACCGCATACGCCCTACGGGGGAAAGGGGGGGATCGCAAGACCTCTCACTATTGGAGCGGCCGATATCGGATTAGCTAGTTGGTGGGGTAAAGGCCTACCAAGGCGACGATCCGTAGCTGGTTTGAGAGGACGACCAGCCACACTGGGACTGAGACACGGCCCAGACTCCTACGGGAGGCAGCAGTGGGGAATTTTGGACAATGGGGGAAACCCTGATCCAGCCATTCCGCGTGTGCGATGAAGGCCTTCGGGTTGTAAAGCACTTTTGGCAGGAAAGAAATCGCATGGATTAATACTCTGTGCGGATGACGGTACCTGCAGAATAAGCACCGGCTAACTACGTGCCAGCAGCCGCGGTAATACGTAGGGTGCAAGCGTTAATCGGAATTACTGGGCGTAAAGCGTGCGCAGGCGGTTCGGAAAGAAGGATGTGAAATCCCAGGGCTTAACCTTGGAACTGCATTCTTAACTACCGGGCTAGAGTGTGTCAGAGGGAGGTGGAATTCCGCGTGTAGCAGTGAAATGCGTAGATATGCGGAGGAACACCGATGGCGAAGGCAGCCTCCTGGGACAACACTGACGCTCATGCACGAAAG
>CAITPF010000496.1 GCA_903894155.1 uncultured beta proteobacterium
ATGACAACCCGAAGTTTCACAATCGCTGGCACCCGGATATTCCGATGGCCTGCTGGGTCAAACCGGGTGACGATTTTGTCCTTGAGACATTTGACTGGACCGGTGGATACATCAAGAACAACGACAGCGCCGATGATGTCCGCGACATCGACCTGTCGACGGTGCATTTCCTGTCCGGCCCCGTGGGCGTCAAGGGCGCCGAACCCGGCGACCTGCTCGTGGTGGAGTTGCTCGATATCGGCGCGAAGGACGACAGTCTATGGGGATTTAACGGCTTCTTCAGCAAGCAGAACGGCGGCGGCTTCCTGACCGAGCACTTCCCGCACGCGCAGAAGTCGATCTGGGATTTTCACGGCATGTTCACTTCCAGCCGCCACGTGCCGAACGTCAAGTTCGCCGGGCTGATTCACCCCGGCCTGATCGGGTGCCTGCCTGACCAGAAGCTGCTCGACATCTGGAACACGCGCGAGGTCGATTTCATCGCCACGCAACCCGACCGGGTGCCGCCGCTGGCCAACCCGCCTTTCGCCAAGACGGCCCATGTCGGCCAGGCAACCGGCGCGGTTGCCGACAAGATCGCCTCCGAAGGCGCGCGCACGGTTCCGCCCCGCGAGCACGGTGGCAACTGCGACATCAAGGATCTGTCGCGCGGCTCGAAGGTTTACTTTCCGGTCTACGTCGAGGGCGGCGGCCTGTCCGTGGGCGACCTGCACTTTAGCCAGGGCGACGGTGAAATCACCTTCTGCGGCGCCATCGAAATGGCCGGTTGGGTGCATATGAAAGTCGAGCTCATCAAGGGCGGCGTTGCCAAGTACGGCATCAAGAACCCGATCTTCAAACCCAGCCCCATCACGCCGCACTACAACGACTACCTGATCTTCGAAGGCATCTCGGTCGACGAGCAGGGCAAGCAGCACTACCTCGACGTGCACGTTGCCTACCGTCAGGCGTGCCTGAATGCGATCGAGTACATGACCAAGTTTGGTTACTCGCGTGCCCAGGCCTACTCGATCCTTGGCACCGCGCCAGTCCAGGGCCACATCAGCGGCGTGGTCGATATTCCGAACGCCTGCGCAACGTTGTGGCTGCCGACGCAGATCTTTGACTTCGACATCAATCCGAACGCCGCCGGCCCGACCAAACTGGTCACCCCGGGCAAGGATATGCCGCTGTCGCTGGATCTGTAATACAAACCGACTGAGCCAAGGAGCCCCGCATCATGCCAACTTATGAATACGCCTGCGCATCCTGCGGGAGCTTCGACGCCCTGCGTCCCATGGGGCAGCGCGACCAGCCGGTCGCCTGCTCGCAATGCGGGGAGCAATCCCCGCGCGTCTTCGCTTTTGGCGCGCATCTCGCGCGAGTCGACGAGACGACGCGCCGCGCGATGGACATCAACGAGCGCGCCGCGAATGTCCCGCATTCCACCCGGAATCCCGATGGTTACATGCGCCTGCGCCATCCGTCGGGTTGTGGTTGCTGTTCGGGGTCGACGAAGCAGTCCAAGACCCGCGTCCTGCCCAACGGCAACAAGATGTTCGCAGGCTCGCGACCCTGGATGATCAGCCACTGAGCGGGTGCGCGGCAGCGCCGCTGTTCAGAGCTGGCAGGCTGTCAGCGGTTCAGGCGAGTTCCTGCAACTTCGCAAGGAACAAATCCTCGCCGTGATTGACGCGTGCGTGCCAATCGTCGCCCGAGGCGTCGTTCGCCCCGTCCGTGATGTACTTGAACGACAGCCATGGGATGCCGTGCTCGTGCGCGACCGTCGCAATGGCAAAGAGCTCCATGTCGACGACGTCGACGCGCTGCTCGTACAGCCAGGAATCGTGGGCGGTGACAAAACTGTCGCCAGTGCCGCAGGTATGGCTGCCCCGGCCGGAAAACAATTCATGAGGCCGGTCGCTGAACGGGACGCGCCCGCGCGGCAACAACGGTTCGGCGTTCATGTCGCGCTGAACCACGCGGGCGATCTCCACGAGGCCGGAGAGCTCGGCATTGACCCCACCCGCCGTGCCGAAGTTCAGGATGCGCGCAGGCGCGTGAGCCGTGATGGCACGCAAAGTCGCCATGGTGGCATTGATCTTGCCGACACCCGAATAGACGACGCGAACATGGTCTGGAAGCTTGCCTTGGTCAAGTTCCATCGGCAGGGCGGTGATCAGCAGGATATCGGTTTTCGGTGTACGCATTGCAATGCTGCCAGACGCCGCCGGGCGTGGCGGGCACCACGGGATACTAGCATCGCATGCTCTGGCACGTCAGCGTCGGGGCGCTCGGGCAACGCCATTTTCGGTTAATCTCGTCGCTATGCGAGTCGCAGCCTATCGTTCAGGGCAGTTGCGCGCCAGCTTCGGCATGGTGCTTGCATCGCTGGCCATTGTCGCACTGCTGATTTCTCAGGCGGGGCTGGTCTGGCACGCCTTTGAGCATCTGGCCTCGGCCGTGGTGCACGGCGATCCCGCTCGCCTGTCGCTCTCGATCCCTGCCGATCTTACGGACAACGACAAATCCCCGGGCGAGGGCGTGTGCCTTAAGTGTCTTGAAGGATCATCGCACTCGACCGCGCTGACAGGCGTCGCGTCCCCGGTCATCGTGCCTGGCGCACAGGTGCTGGCCGCCATTGCAGTACCCGAAGATTCGGCAGCGCCCGCACCGGGCCAGCCCAGGCAACGAGGCCCTCCCGCGTCTTTCATCTAGCGTTGAATTCGGCTGGCGCCGTCATGGCGCTTCGCATCAACCAGATTGGAGGACGTTTCATGGAAACGATCAATCGCGCCGCGCGCATCGCGTTCGCCCTGGCCTTGTTGCCGGGTCTGCCGGTCGCAGCGTGGGCCCAGGCGCAAAGCCCGGCCCCGGCTTCCCCGAACCAGGCGGTCACCGCCTCGGATCTCGCAAAGCTGCAGGAAAGCATCAACGCGATGCGTTCTTTTTACGAGCGGCGCATCGATGCGCTTGAGAAAAAGGTCGATACGCTGCAAAAGCAGAACACCGACCTTGGCGCGCAGGTCAAGCGCACGGAAAGCGCCGTGGCAGCGACGCGGCCCGCCGATGCGCGCGGCCCGGGCGCCCCAGCCGTGTCGCCTGCCGGAACCGGCGTCGCCGCTCTCCCGGCTGCGGGGGCGACGCAAGCCACCGCCTCCGCCCCCGGCGCTGCGACCGAGCCTTCGGCGCCTCGCAAGCCTGCGGCATCGGCGGCACCCGCACAAACACTGCAGTCTGGCATTACGCTGCCCAAGATCGGGGTGCTGACACCGGAAATTTCGCTGATCATCGACGGCAAGTATTCGTCCCAGAGCCAGAATCCTGACCAGCCGATCGCAGGCTTCATGCCATCGGGCGCCGAGAACGTCCCGCGTGGCTTCTCGCTCGGGGAATCCGAACTGGCATTGGCCGGAACGGTCGATAACCTCTTTCGTGCCGAGGCCCGGATTACGCTTTCGCAAAACGGAAGCGGAACCAACGTCAATGCCGAAGAGATCTTCTTCGAGACGCTGGGCCTGCCGGCTGGCCTGAAGGTCAAGGCGGGAAAGTATTTCTCCAGCATTGGCTACCTCAACAGCAAGCATCCGCATGAGTGGGATTTCGTCGATCTTCCGCTCGCGTACCAGGCGTTCCTGGGCGGGCAGTTGAACGACACCGGCGTGCAGGCCAACTGGATCGTGCCACTTGAGGATTACTACCTGCGCCTGGGCGGGGAATACGGGCAGGGCACTTCCTACCCGAACAGCAACAACTACAACCAGAACATTCCGCGCCTGGGCACGCTGTTTGCCAAGATGGGTGGCGACATCGGCGATTCGGGATCCTGGCTGGGCGGCCTGTCATTCATCAGCGCCTCGACGGGAGACAATCCCCGCACGTCAAATCTTGGCAACGGGCAGACAGTCGACTTCACCGGCACGACCAACATATACGCAGCGGATTTCGTCTACAAATGGGCGCCCAACGGTAACCCGACCCGACAGAATTTCAAGCTCCAGGCCGAAGTTTTCTGGAACAACCAGAACGGCACGGGCGTCTATACGGCCTCGCAGCCTGGCAGCGTCTGTCAGGCTCCCTGTCCGGGCAACTCCTTCAGCCAGATGCAGAGCGGGTGGTATGCGCAAGCCATCTACCAGTTCGTGCCAGGCTGGCGCGTGGGTTACCGCTACGACCAGTTGTATAGCGGCAATGCGACCTACGGCTTCGCACCCGGCACGTTCAACGCGACCCCGCTCGAGTCGTGGAACCCGAACCGCAATACCGTCATGCTCGACTGGATGAATTCGGAGTACTCGATGTTCCGCCTGCAGCTTGCGCGCGATACGTCGCTGGGCCCCGGGCTCGTCAACAACCAGGTCTTCCTGCAATACGTCATGAGTATCGGCCCGCACGGGGCTCACCGATTCTGACCATGTCAACGGAGCTGCACATGAAATGCATCATTCACCGCTGCCGCCGCTCGCTGTCTGCGCTTTTGCTGGCGCTGGCGGCCATGCCCCTGGCAGCGCACGCGGATCTCAATATTTTCGCGACCGTGCCGGAGTGGGGCGCACTGGTCAGCGTGCTCGGCGGCGACAAGGTCAAGACCTTTACCGCGACCGCGCCGCTGCAGGATCCCCACCACATCCAGGCGCGCCCGTCGCTGATCGGGCGCGCGCGCAACGCGCAACTGGTGGTCGCCACAGGTGCAGAGCTCGAGGTCGGCTGGCTGCCCGTCGTGCTGCGTGATTCGGGCAACCCGGATATCCAGGAAAGCCGCCCGGGCTTGTTCGAGGCCGCACGGTATGTGCGCCTGCTCGATATCCCCGCATCGGTCGACCGCAGCATGGGCGATGTACACGCGCAGGGCAATCCGCACATCCAGACCGATCCGCGCAACCTCGTGCCCATCGCGCGGGCGCTCGCGCAGCGCATGGGCGAGCTTGATCCTGCCAACCGAGATTATTACGACGGCCGGTTGCAGGCGTTCCTGACCGGGTGGGATGTCAATCTCGGGCGATGGGCCGAGCAGGCCAAGCCGCTACAGGGGGTGCGGATCTGGGCCCAGCATGACGGTTTTCCCTATCTGAATGACTGGCTGGGGCTCAAGCAGGTTGGCACGCTGGAGCCGCGCCCGGGCGTCGATCCGTCGGTCGCCTATCTTGGCGAGGTGTTGCAACGCCAGAAGACACTGCAGGGCCAGATGATCATTACGGCCGCTTACCAGAGCGACAGCGCGTCCAGGTGGTTTTCCGAGCGCACCGGGTTGCCGGTCGTCGTTCTTCCCTTTACGGTGGGCGGCACGGCGCAAGCCGGTTCGCTCGAGGCCCTCTACGATGACACCATCGCGCGGCTGCTCGCCGCACTTGCGAAAGGCAGCAAGCCATGATGCTCATGCCCGACGTTGCGCTGGATATCTTGCTGCCGGCCGTGCTGGCCGGTTCGCTGGTCATTGCGACCCACGTGCCGCTCGGGATCCAGGTCCTGCGTCGCGGGATCATCTTTATTGATCTCGCGATCGCACAGGTCGCCGGGCTGGGCGCTTACCTGGTCACGATGCTGCTTGGCGAGGCCGCATCCCAGGTCTGGATCCAGGCTGGCGCGGTCGCACTGGCGCTCGCCGCTGCCTGGCTGCTGGTCGCCACCGAGCGGCTGACGGTGCGCTACCAGGAGCCGGTCATCGGAATCGTGTTTGTGCTGGCGGCGACTGCGGTCATCCTGTTGCTGGCCAAGGATCCGCACGGCGGCGAGCATCTCGCCGATCTGCTGGCTGGGCAGATCCTGTGGATCAGCAAGACGCAGTTGCTGTATTCGGCGCTGGCGACCGTAGCGTTGCTCGCGGCGATGTTTGCCCTGCGGGGGCGCGCGCGCGCCTTCTACGGATTGTTTGCGGTCGCGATCACCGTGTCGGTGCAGATGGCGGGTGTCTACCTGGTCTTCGCCACGCTCATTATTCCGGCGCTTGCCACGGCGCGCCTGGGCACTGGCGCACGCCGCATGGTCGCGAGCTATGCCACCGCGTTTGCCGGGTACGGCCTGGGATTGGTCGGCTCCGCCGTGTTCGATCTGCCCACCGGGCCGTTGATTGTCTGGGGGCTGGCGATTGGCGGGATCGCAGCGCTGGTGCTTTGCCGTTGCTTGACGCCTGGCCGCGACTGACTCGAGCTCAGGTTTCCTGATTTCGGTCAGCGTCGGTGGGCGTCGCAGGGCGGTTAAACCAGCGTCCAACCAGGTTTTCGATCCTGCCGCCAAGCAGCAGGACCAGCATGATCGCGGCGATCGTCACGGCGCCGAGCAGCAGATGCCCGGCGCCGAACGCGGCCCCGACCAGCGCGCTGGCCCAGAGGCTCGCGGCCGTCGTCAGGCCGTGGACGTGGCGCGAACTGGCTTCACGGATAATGACCCCCGCGCCCAGAAATCCGATGCCGGTCAGCAAGCCCTGCAGCACGCGGCTGTGGGCCTGCGCATCCGTTCCGGTGTGGTTGTCGATCAGCAACATCGCGGCCGCTGCGGCGACCGCCACCAGGCTATGGGTGCGGATGCCGGCAGGCTTGTGATGCAGCCAGCGGTTGAGCCCGGACAGCATCGCCAGGCCGATACGCAGCAGGATGTCTGCAGTGGAACCCGACAGGTCATGGAGCATGTCGATACGGGCGTCGGGTATGCGAC
>CAITPF010000497.1 GCA_903894155.1 uncultured beta proteobacterium
CTGGGCCGCGAGCGCGTCGGCGAGACGGTCATCGGGATCCTGCCCGGCGCAGAGTATGACCGTATCGGCAGGCAGCACGTGCGCCTGGCCATCGACGGTGTAATGCAGCCCCTCGTCGTCCACCCGGTCGTAGGTGCAGCCGCTGATCGTTCTGACGCCGCGCCCTGAGAGCTTTGCGCGGTGTATCCAGCCCGTACTCTTGCCCAGGCGCGATCCGGGCTTGGCATGACTGCGCTGCAGCAGGGTGACATCCCGTCGGTGGGGCTCGGGTTGCGGCCTGGTCAGCCCGCCGGGTTCGGCGATCGCGGGATCCACACCCCATTGCGCCAGGAATTCGCCCACGTCTTGCGCCCCATGCCCTGCCTCGGTCAGCAACTCGGCGACATCGTAGGCGATGCCGCCGGTGCCGATGATGGCGACGCGCTCGCCCACGACTGTGCGGCCCAGGATGACATCCAGGTAGCTCGCCACTTTCGGGTGATCGACTCCCGGAAAGTCCGGGCGCCGGGGCCGGATGCCGGTTGCGACCACGATACGGTCATAGCCCGCGGCGGCGAGCTGCCCGGCCTCGGCCGTGACGCCGAGGTGCACCTGAACGCCACTGGTCTTCAAGCGCTTGTCGAAGTAGCGCAACAGCTCCGCGAACTCCTGCTCCTTGCCAGGAATGCGTCGGGCGAGATCGAGTTGCCCGCCGATCCGCTCGCCAGCCTCGAACAGATCGACCCGATGGCCTCTTTCGGCGGCCGTCGTTGCGCAGGCAAGGCCGGCAGGGCCCGAACCGATGACCGCGACGCGCCTCAGCGCGCGCGGGGGCGCATCGGGGAATTCGGTTTCATGACAGGCCTTCGGATTGACGAGGCAGGTGGCGACACGATTGGTGAAGATCATGTCCAGGCAGGCCTGGTTGCAGGCGATACATGTGTTGATCTCGTCTGTCCTGCCACTGGCCGCCTTTGCCACGAAATCGGGATCTGCAAGGAAGGGGCGCGCCAGTGAGACCATGTCCGCCTGGCCGCTTGCGACGATTTGCTCTGCCAGGTCTGGCATGTTGATCCGGTTCGAGGCGATCACCGGGACGGCGACGACCTTGCGGATCCGGGCCGCCGCGAACACGAAGGCGCCGCGCGGCACCGAGGTCGCAATCGTCGGCACGGTCGATTCGTGCCACCCGATGCCCGTGTTGAATGCGTCGATTCCGGCCTTTTCGATCTCGATGGCTAACTGGTTGATTTCGTCGCCCGTCAGGCCGCCTTCGACCAGGTCGATCGCCGAAATGCGAAAGAGCAGCATCAGGCCCGGGCCCACGCGCTGGCGGATCCGGCGGACCACCTCGACCGGAAAACGGATCCGGTTGGCAAAGCTGCCGCCCCACTGGTCGGTGCGCTTGTTGGTCCGCGATGCGGTGAACTGCGTGATCAGGTAGCCCTCGGACCCCATGATCTCGATGCCGTCGTAGCCTGCCTGTTGCGCGAGCGCGGCGCAGGTTGCGTAATCCTCGATTGTCTGTTCGATTTCATCCGACGAGAGTTCGCGTGCGAGTCGGGGATTGATGGGCGAGCGCATTGCGGTCGGCCCGACGATCTCGTTGTGCTTTGCATAAAGGCCGGTGTGCAGCACCTGGAGCGCAATTTTTGCTCCTCCGGCGTGCACGGCCTGCACGATCGGAAGGTGCTCGGCGAGCTTTTCCTCGCTGTCGAGCACCTGGGCGCCGTCCTCGACCCTGCCGGCAAAATTGGGTGAGATCCCCCCGGTGATGACCAATCCGACGCCGCCTTGCGCGCGCGCGCCATAGAACGCCGCCAGGCGGGGCACCGCGTCGGGTTCGTTTTCAAGCCGCGTGTGCAGCGACCCCATCACGACACGGTTACGCAATACATGCGCTCCGACCTGGATGGATGAGAGCAGCCTGGGGTAATACGCGTTGTGCATTTTGTCCGTCTCTTGTCTCGTTATTGTCCGGCCCGTCGCGTGATGCGCCACGGTAACCATGCCCCTGGCGGAAATATAACGCTTGTGCGTCGCGGCTGCCGTTCGCGCGTTCGTTGCGTGCCCCCCGGCCCTATGGTCATGCCGCTCTTTCCTCATCCCCGCATCGTCGTGTATGTTGCGGTAAAGGGATGACGAATCGCGTGCAGGCCAGCAATCGGGCTCGCGCAGCGCCAGACAACAAGACAGACACCGGGAGACGACCTTGAACCTGATCGAACGCTGCATATTTGCGCTATGCATGCTTGGCGTAGCCTGTGGGCAGGCGGTGGCCCAGGAGGCCTGGCCCGCCCGCCCCATCACCATCATCGTTGCCTGGCCGCCCGGCGGGTCCGTCGATACCGTGGCGCGGATCATCTCCGAGCCCCTGCGGGCTCGCCTGCAACAGCCTGTGCTGATCGTGAACCGGGCTGGCGCGGTCGGCACCATTGGCGCCAACGCGGTGGCCAAGGCGGCACCCGACGGGTACACGCTGTTGATGACGATCGGCGCCTACCCGATCACGGCGGCGCTCATGGATAACCTTCCCTACGATCCCTTGCGTGATCTGACGGGCATTTCCCTGATCGTGCGCTCGCCCAACATGCTGGTTGTCCGTCCGGATTTCCCCGCGAAGAACCTTGCGCAACTCGCGGCGCTCGCGAAGGAGTCGCCAGGCAAGTACACCTATTCGACCGCAGGGAACGGCACGACGACGCACCTGATGGTCGCGATGTTCGAACAGGCCGCCGGGGTCCAGCTCCAGCACATTCCCTATCAGGGCGGCGCGCCCTCCCTGCAGGCGATCCTCAGCGGGCAGACCGACCTGAATTCGGCGGTCACCAGCACGGCCGCGCCAATGATCGAGGCCGGGCGCCTGCGCCCCTTGGCCGTCATCGGTGAAAAGCGTTCGTCACAGTTTCCGGACGTCCAGACGTTCGCCGAGCAAGGCTACCCCAAAGTGCGCGGCGATAGCTGGATCGGGCTTTTTGCGCCAGGTGCCACGCCGGCTTCCGTCATCGATAAGGTCAATGTCGCGATCCAGTCGATCATCGCCGATCCGGTCACCCGGGCAAAGCTCGAAAAGCAGGCCGGCGAGCCGGTGTCGATCGGCCCGAAGGAATTCAATGCGCTGGTCAAAGACGAAATCGCGGACTTCACTGCGCTGGCAATCGCGCTGAAGCTAAAAATGTGATCCAGACCTGCGCACCACGCCGTGCCGCGGGCAGGGCGGACTTTCAACACGGAAATTTCCAGGGAGCATGACGGCCATGTCGTCCAGCACAACGTTTGATCTTGTGGTTCTCGGCTCGGGCGGCGCGGGTTGCGCCGCCGCGCTGGCCGGCGCGCTCATGGGCCAGTCGGTCTGTCTGGTCGAGAAGGATGACCAGCTGGGCGGAGGCACGGCCGATTCGCTGGGCACGTTCTGGATCGCCAGCAATAGCCTCGCCACGGCCGCGAGCCTGCCGGACGACCTGGCCGGCGCGCTCGAGTACGCACGCTACGTTGGCGGTGGCCAGGAGGATGCGGAAAACCTGGAGGCCTATATCCGGCAGGGCGCGCGGGTCCTGGATGCGTTGCTCGGGGCCGGGGTCGGGCTGCAGCTCGCCCTCGGGCTGCCGGATTACTTCTATCCCGCCGGTCCGCACAGCTGCGGCGATGGGCGGCGGATGATCGAACCCAAACCGGTTCGCCGATCCGAACTCGGTGCCTACGGCAATCGCATACGGCAAAGCGTGCACAACACGCCCGGCGTGTCGTGGAGCGACAGCGTCGGCTGGGGCGGCTTTGCGAATCGTCGCAACTGGCCGCAGGCTGAGCTCGAGGCGCGCGTGCGCGATGGCGTGCTGGCGTGCGGGGAAGCGCTGATCGGCCAGTTTGTGAAGAAAATGCTCGAGACGGGCAAGGTCACGATCCTGACGGGCCAGCAAACCGAAGGCCTGATCTTCGACGGCGACCGCGTGGGGGGCGTGCGTTGCCCACAGGGCGATGCGTTGATCGCGCGCAAGGGAGTCATTCTGGCGACGGGCGGTTACGAAGGCAATGCGGATCTGGTCAGGCGGTTCGAGGGGTTTCCGCAATGGATCAATCCGTTCGGGCCGCGCAACGAGGGCGATGCGCTGACGTTTGGCGCGGCGATTGGCGCCAGCGTGGCCCGGATCGCGGTCAACAACTCGCTGTTCATCGGCACGGAAGTCCCCGGGCGACCGGGAGCGTTTTTCTCGGTCGGGTTGCGCGGGCTGCCAATGCCGGGCGCCATCGCCGTCAACCAGCGCGGCGAGCGTTTCGGCGACGAGACGCAGTTCCAGGATATGGTGATGGCGCTGCAGCATTACGACCGTAAGGCGCGTCAGTTCAGCAATCTGCCGGCGTTCATGGTGTTTGACGATCGGTTTCGCGCGCGTTATCCCCTGATGGACCGGTTGCCCGGCCAGCCGATCCACCCCGACATTGCCAGCGGTCGCACGCTCGCGGAGCTTGCCGCGCGAATCGGTGTGGATCCGGACGGACTGCAGGCGACCGTTCAGCGGTTCAATGCGGATGTCGCCCTTGGGGTTGACACGGCGTTCGGAAGGGGCAAATCGGCCTTTTCACGCAATAACGCCGGCGACAGCGAACTGAAACTGAATCCGCAGCTAGCCCCGGTTGAGACGGCGCCCTTCTACGCGTTGCCGCTGCGCATGGGTGGCGTTTGCAGCGCCGGCCTGCTGACCGACCCGGCTGCGCGGGTACTCGACGGACACGGCCTGGCCATCCCGGGGTTGTATGCCTGTGGAAACGCAGCTGCACCCACCTTCCTCGGCGTCGGGTACCAGGGCGGATCGTCCATCGGGGCCGGCATTGTCTTCGGGTATCTTGCGTCGGAGGATGCCGCGCGCGCGCGCTGAGGACGATGCGTCCGATGCAACAGATTGTCAGACAATCTGCTTGACATGCGTCTTTGAGCCCTCTCAAAATGGACGAATGAAATCTGCGGCCGCCATCGAGTTCGAGAAGCCTGCGACGCTGCGCGAGCGCGTGGAGGACTTCCTTCGCGATGCCATCATGCAGGGTCATGTCGCGGGAGGCGATCGCCTGCGGGAAAACGAGCTGTGCCTGAAGCTGGCGGTGAGCCGCTCTACGCTGCGCGAGGCGCTGCGCACCCTGGAAGCCGAGCGCCTGATTACGATCGAGCCCCACCGCGGGCCGAGTGTCGCGCGCGTGACCGAAAAGGACGCGCGCGAGCTCTACGCCGTTCGTGCATTGCTCGAGGGGCTGGCCGCGCACGCATTTGCCCGGCTCGCGTCGCCTGGGCAGATCGCGCAGCTGCGCGAGCAGGTGCGGCAACTGGATGCGCTGCGCGCCAGCGTGGATCGTGCGCAACTGCTCGATGCGAAGCGCCGTTTCTACGACGTATTGCTTTCGGGGGCCGGCAACGACCTCGTGCGCGAGATGCTGCTCGGCATGCACTCGCGCATCAACCTGCTGCGCGCAACGTCGTTTACGCGCAGTGAAAGGCTGGTCGAAAGCCTGCGGGAGATCGACGAAATCTGTCGAGCCATCGAGGCGCGTGACGCCCGTGGCGCGCAGCGTGCGGCCGAGCGGCACGTGCGCCGCGCCGAACGCGCCGCGCTTGCGGTTCTACAGGCGGCCGAGGCCAGGCGAGACCAGAAAAACAAACCACCAACGAGGAGATGACATGACACTGCCCGACTACGAGATTTTTGCGCTTCGCTATGCCAGGCTCGAGGAGCGGACCCGGCGCGATAACTTCATCGCACACGACCCGCACGACGACCCGATGCCGATGGATTACTTCATCTGGGTGATCCGGAGTGCGGATCGCACCATTCTGGTCGACACGGGCTTCAACGCCCGCCAGGCAGCTGAACGCGGCCGCACGCTCCTGCGCTGCCCGATTGGCGCGCTCTCGCACCTTGGCCTGAGCGGCGATCAAATCCAGGACGTCATCATTACGCATCTGCACTACGACCATGCCGGCAATCTCGCCCTGCTTCCCAACGCGCGCTTCCACATCCAGGATGAGGAAGTGAACTATGCGTGTGGGCGACACATGTGCAAGGGGCTGTTTCGGCATGCCTACGATATCGAGGATGTCGTGGCCCTGGTGCGGCGTGTCTATGCGGACCGCGTCGTCTTTCATCAGGGGCGCGAGGAAATTGCCCCGGGTGTGGAGGTCGTGCGCATTGGCGGCCACACCAACGGTCTGCAGTCTGTGCGCGTCCATACGGCGCGCGGCTGGGTCGTTCTGGCTTCGGATGCCAGCCATTATTACGAAAACATGGAGAAACCTTCGCCGTTCCCGATCGTGTTCAACGTCGGTGACATGGTCCAGGGCTACGACACGCTGCGCGCGCTGGCCGCGTCTCCCGAGCACATTGTTCCCGGCCACGATCCGATGGTGCGCGAGCGCTATCCGTTTCACGGGGATCCGGCCGACGATATCGTGGCCCTGCACTTGCCGCCCAAGGCCGCCAAATAAACGGTTACAATAATTGCGCTTCTGAGGAGCGTTGCGACGGACCGGTCACGCGAAGGCGTGCATGGCAATTGCCTTTCCGGTTCGCCAGGCTCAGAAGCTTCCACGTTACCGACGGCCTTGTGCCGTCCTTAACGGCGCTCACCCAATCCTGCCTGGCAGATGTTGTGGTGTGTCGAGTTACAGCCATGATTTTGTCCGGCAGGCCCAATGGAGCCTACTCAAATGAACGCTGTGACCGAAAAATTTACTGACTACGTTATTGCCGACATCGGCCTCGCCGGCTGGGGTCGTCGCGAGATCGCCATCGCCGAAACCGAAATGCCTGGCCTGATGGCCACGCGCGAAGAGTTTTCGACGACCAAGCCCCTCAAGGGTGCGCGGATCACTGGCAGCCTGCACATGACGATCCAGACGGCTGTGCTGATCGAAACGCTGCAGGCCCTGGGCGCCGAGATTCGCTGGGCGTCGTGCAACATCTTCTCGACGCAAGACCACGCCGCCGCCGCGATCGCCGCGACCGGTACGCCAGTCTTTGCCGTGAAGGGCGAAACCCTGACCGACTACTGGGACTACACCCATCGTATATTCGAGTGGCCGGGCGAAAAGCAAGCCAACATGATCCTGGATGACGGCGGCGATGCCACGCTGCTGCTGCATCTGGGAACCAAGGCCGAAACCGACCTTTCCGTGCTTGACAATCCCGGCTCCGAAGAAGAGACGGTGCTGTTTGCCGCGATCCGCGAAAAGCTCAAGTTCGATCCGCGCTGGTATTCCACGCGCCTGGCGCAGATCAAGGGCGTGACTGAAGAAACGACGACCGGCGTTCATCGCCTCTACCAGATGTCCAAGAAGGGCGAACTGGCCTTTGCCGCCATCAACGTCAACGATTCGGTGACCAAGTCCAAGTTCGACAACCTCTATGGTTGCCGTGAATCGCTCGTCGACGGCATCAAGCGCGCGACCGATGTCATGATCGCCGGCAAGATCGCGGTTGTCGCCGGCTACGGGGATGTGGGCAAGGGTTCGGCGCAAGCGCTCGCCGCGTTGCGCGCCCAGGTCTGGGTCACGGAAATCGATCCGATCTGCGCCCTGCAGGCGGCGATGGAAGGCTTCAAGGTCGTCACCATGGACGAGGCGGTCGACAAGGCCGATATCTTCGTGACCGCGACGGGCAACTACCACGTGATTACGCGCAAGCACATGGAGCGGATGAAAGACCAGGCGATCGTCTGCAATATCGGCCACTTCGATAACGAAATCGACGTTGCCGGCATTGAGGACCTCGTGTGGGAAGAAATCAAACCCCAGGTTGACCACGTGATCTTCCCGGACGGCAAGCGCATCATTATGCTCGCCAAGGGCCGACTGGTGAACCTGGGCTGCGGCACGGGCCACCCGTCGTTCGTGATGTCGTCCTCGTTCACCAACCAGACCATCGCGCAGATCGAACTGTTTACCCGCAACGAGGATTACACGTCCGGTCAGGTCTATGTGCTGCCCAAGCACCTGGACGAGAAGGTCGCCCGTCTTCACCTGAAGAAGGTCGGCGCCAACCTGACTGCCCTCACGCCACAGCAGGCGGCATACATCAACGTTAAACCCGAGGGCCCGTTCAAGTCCGACCAATATCGGTACTGATCGGCGTCGTGCCGCGGGCTTGCCCATTCGGGCGGTCCGCGTCTCGGTGATGTCGCAGTGACGTGACACGCGGATTGGCCGCGCGTCGCGTCGTTTTACATTAACCGGAGGTCGTTATGACGCTGTTACTTGTCTGGATACTAAACTCGGTTGCGCTGCTTGCCGTTGCCTATTTGTTGCCGGGCATCGTGGTGGCCAGTTTCGGGTCGGCGATGTTTGCCGCCCTGATCCTCGGTCTGGTCAACATGCTCGTCAGGCCGGTGCTCGTGCTGCTGACGCTGCCGATCACCATCGTCACGCTGGGCCTCTTTCTGTTCGTGATCAACGCGCTGCTGTTCTGGTTCGTCGGGTCCGTCCTCAAGGGCTTTCAGGTGCAGGGCTTCTGGTGGGCAGTTGGCGGAGCAATCCTCTACAGCATCATCTCGGGCTTCCTGTCCAACCTGATCCACCCACCACTCTGATCCCAAGATAATGTCTCAACGACCTGGTTCTCCGTTCAGCCTGGAGTTTTTTCCGCCGCGAGACGCTGCCGCCCAGGAGCGCCTGGTGGCTGGCGCTCGCAGGCTGCTGGTAATGCGCCCGCAATACGTCAGCGTGACGTTTGGTGCGGGCGGTTCAACCCGCGATGGCACGATCGAGACCGTGCGCACGATGCGTGAAATCGGCTGCGATGCGACGCCGCATCTTGCCTGCGTCGGCTCCTCCCTCCAGGAGTTGCGCTCGTTGTTGCACCGTTACCGCGACGATGGCGTGCGGCGTATCGTCGCACTGCGCGGCGATTTGCCTTCCGGCATGGGGCTCGATTCCGCAGGCGCCCTGCGGCATGCCTGCGATCTGGTCGAATTCATCCGTGTCGAAACGGGTGACTGGTTCCATATCGAAGTCGCTGCCTATCCTGAGATGCACCCGCAGGCGGCGAGCCCGAGCCAGGATCTTGCCCATTTCGTGCGCAAGGTGCAGGCCGGTGCCAATGGCGCGATCACGCAATACTTTTTCAACGCGGACGCATACTTTGATTTTGTGGACCGCGCGCGTGCCAAGGGCGTGAATATCCCGATCGTTCCGGGCATTATGCCGATCACCAATTATTCCCAACTGATTCGGTTTTCGGATATGTGCGGCGCGGAAATCCCGCGCTGGATTCGCCTGCGACTGGCGGAAATGGGCGACGACCGCGAGTCGATCCGGGCTTTCGGCACCGAAGTGGTGACCGAGCTGTGCCGGACCTTGCTCGACAACGATGTGCCGGGACTGCACTTCTATACGTTGAACAACGCCGACGCGACGCTTGCGATCTGGAAAGGGCTGTCGACCTGATCGGCGCGGGGCGTCGCTTCGATTGCCGCGTGCAGGGATCCATGAAAAAACGGGAGCAAGTGCTCCCGTTTTTCGATCAGGCGACGCGTATCAGTCGGCGTATTCGCCGGCCGCCTTCAGGGGCGGACCCCATTTTTCGATTTCGGACTTGAGCCAGGCCTGCAGCGCGGCCGGTGTCTGGCGATTTTCGTCGACAATGACTGCGCCAAGATCGTTGGCCTTCTGAATCACGTTCGGATCCTTCATCGCGGCCCTGAGTGCCGCGTTGACGCGGTCAACGACATTCTTCGGGGTGCCCTTGGGCGCGTAGATGCCGTGCCACACCACGACCTCAAACCCCTTGAGGCCCGATTCGTTGAGCGTGGGGGTGTCCGGCAGCGAGGGAATGCGCTTGAGCGTGGTCACGCCGTAGAGCTTGACCTTGTCGCTCTTGATCTGGGGCAGCGTCTGCGTGGTCTGGTCACACAGCACATCGACCTGCCCACCCAACAGCGCGGCCATCGCGGGGCCAGTGCCCTGGTAGGGAATCGCGGTGAACTTCGTCGCCAGGGCACCCTGAAGCAGCGTGCCGCACAATTGCGACACCGCGCCCAGGCCGGCAGTGGCGAGGTTGACCTTGTCGGCGTTGGCTTTGGCGTACTTGATGAACTCATCAATGTTGTTGGGCGGGAATTTCTTGCTGCCCAGGAGCGTCATCGGTACGTCGGCAACCAGCCCGATGTACTCGAAATCGGTCATCGGATCGAAGCTGAGTTTGCGGTAGAGGCTGGGCGCGGTCGCCATGCCGTTGTGATGGATCAGCAGCGTATAGCCGTCGGGCTTGGCTTTGGCCACAGCCGATACGGCCACGGTGCCGCCGGCGCCGAGGCGGTTTTCGATGACGACCGTTTGGCCGAGATCCTTGCTCATGGCCATGCCGACCGTACGCGCGAGCACATCCGTGGGGCCGCCCGCTGCAAACGGCACGACCATCGTGATCGCACGTGTGGGATATGTTTGCGCGCCCGCTGAAGGGGCGATTCCGACCAGTGCCGCTCCTGTGGCCAAGAGTATGGCTTGAGCGGTGTTGACGAGTCTCATGGCAGTCTCCGTTGATATGAGGTGGCGCTGTGTCGTGCCGCAGACGCGCCGTTCGGCGATTATAGAAAATAATGCTTAGCGAAACGACGTCTGTTACAAAAATAAGAGGGCTGCGGTTGATCTGGGGCAATGCGACCCGGGTCAGGTGCGTTTTCCCACGGCGTTTGGCTCGGCAGGCCACCAGCCGTCCGGGGTCAGGATGCCCGTGAGGGGGATGTCGTGCGCCTGGGGTACGTACGCATCGACTGTGGTGTCAATGAGCCCTTCGCGCCAGCCGATGCCCACGGCGAGCGGGGAGTGCCCGGCGTTGTGCATCGCTGCAAGCGTTCGGTCGTAGAACCCTGCGCCGTAGCCAATGCGATCCGCCTTGCGTGTGTACCCGAGCGTGGGGGCCAGGATGATGTCCGGTTGCAGCGGCTGCCCACGCGCCGGCTGCATGACGCCGAACGGCCCGGCCTGCAATGCGTCATCCCGCCGCCAGCGATGAAACTCAAGTGGCAGGCCTGGCCCTGTCATGACGGGCAGGGCGATCCGTATCCCTCTCGCATCGAGTGCGCGCAGCACGGCCGTGAGATCCGGCTCCCCCGCGAGCGGCCAGAACCCTGCCACCGTCGGGAGGCGGCTGGAACCCGCGGGCGTCGTGCCGGTCGAAGTGATGGTGTCCATCCAGCGCGCCAGGCGCGCGCAAATCGCCTCGCCCTCGCGCTGGCGCTGGGCGTCGCTCATGGCGGCGCGCGCCGCGCGAAGGCGCGTGCGAATCTGCTCTGCTGTATCCTTTAATGTATGCACTTTCGTGGTGCCCGCAGCTATGGTGACGAGGCCTTGAATGTTGGGTAGAACAAAGTATCAGAATTTAATGAATCCGTGCGTGCGGATCATGCGCGCTGCCTTGATGTGCTCAATCGCGCTGGCCGGCGCCGTTCAGTCGCAGACACAGGAAGCCCCCGCCCAGGAGCCCACGGGCCCTGCGCGCTTCCGCATCCAGGCCGATGGCTCGGTCACGCCGCAAGCTGGCACGGTCTCGGCGCCACCGGCGCCTGGCGTGCGTGGCGCGGTGCCTCGTCTTGCGGACGGTATGCCGGATGTCGCCACACCTGTCATGCCGGCGCAAACCGAGGCTGCTCCCGGGGTACCGGCTACGGGTTCGATCGCTGCTCCCGAGTCGACGCCTGCCGCGCGCGCGGTCGCGGTGGCGCGTGATGCGATGCGCAACAAGCAATGGCCGCAGCTTGCCCAGCTGGTTCCGCAGGCCCGCGGCGACGTGCTGGAGATGTACCCGGAGTACTGGGATCTGCGAAATCAGCTTTGGTCCTCGCGTTCGCCCGAGCTTTCCGCCTCGCTTGAGGGTTTCCTCAAGCGCCGGGCCGGTTCCTATCTGGCGGATCGGCTTCGCGGCGAGTGGCTGCTTGTCGCGGCGCGGTCCGGCGATTTCATCCTGGTACGGAATCTCGGCGAGATCCAGAGCACCAATAACCAGATTCAGTGCGCCCAGCTCGAGGCAAGGCATATGCTCGGCCAGCGCGCCACGGCTGCGGAGGCGCTGCGTGTCTTCGGCCCGGGCGGGACCTGCTGGAAGTTGTTCGACCAGCTTGTGGCGGACCGGGTTCTTGGCCCCGACGAACTGATTCCCTACCTTCAGGATGCGGTCGAGAACAACAAGACCACCGACGCGCGCCGGTTCGCCGCCTATGTGTTCGATCAGGCCAATCTGGCGGCCTATGACGCCATGATGCGTGACCCGGCGAAGTGGCTCGCCGCCCAGCACGGCCCGCGCTCCGAGAGCCGCGATGTGCTCGCGGCCCTCGCGCTGTCCAGGGTCGGGCGCACCGACCTGAACAAGGCGGATTCCCTCGCGAGTGTCGACTGGGCCGACAAGCTCCCGAAGCCTGCCATGCAATGGGTTCGCGCCCAGCTCGCCCTGATGGCGAGCTTCAATCTCGATGCGCGCGCGTATGGCTGGTATCGGGCTGCGGGGTCCGTGCGGCTATCCGACAACAACTATGCCTGGCGCGTGCGCACTGCCTTGCGGCAACGTCAAATCGATTGGGCCTGGGTGGTGCAGTGCATTGACCAAATGCCCGTGGCCCTGAAAGCCGATCCCGCCTGGGTCTACTGGAAGGCACGCGCCGTGCAGGCGGGCGGCGATCCGGCACAGGCGAAGGCGCTTTACGAGACGATCTCCGGCCAGTTCAACTTCTACGGCCAGCTCGCGCTGGAAGAGCTCGGCCAGCCCATCGTGACCCCGGCACGGTCGGCGCCCGTCACGGCCACCGAGCTGGCGCAGGCGAGGGCCAATCCGGGCCTGCGCCGGGCGGTGACGCTCTTCAAACGCGGGTGGCGGCCGGACGCCGTTCCGGAGTGGAACTTCGCCTTGCGGGGAATGACCGATCGGCAACTGCTGGCTGCGGCTGAAGTCGCCCGGGATGAGCATATATATGATCGGGTGGTCAACACCTCGGACCGGACTCTGCGGGAGTTCGATTTCACGCAGCGCTACATTGCCCCGTTCGAGGGCAAGGTTACAGCGCAGGCCCAGCAGACAGACGTCGATCCTGCCTGGGTTTATGGCCTGATTCGCCAGGAGTCGCGTTTCATCATGGATGCGAAATCGGTGGCGGGGGCATCGGGGCTGATGCAGCTCATGCCGGCCACCGCGCGCTGGGTTGCCAAAAAGATCGGCATGACCGATTTCTCCCCTTCGGGCGTTACGGATTTTGATACCAATACGCGCCTGGGAACGAGCTATCTCAGCATGGTGCTTTCCGATCTCGGGGGCTCCCAAGTCCTTGCGAGCGCCGGGTACAACGCAGGCCCGGGCCGACCGATGCAATGGCGCTCCAAGTTAAGCCATACCGTGGAAGGCGCGATCTTTGCGGAAACTATCCCCTTTAACGAGACGCGCGACTACGTCAAGAACGTCATGTCCAATGCGACGTATTACGCCGCGTTGTTCTCCGGGGTACCCCAGTCGCTCAAGCAGCGGCTGGGCCAGATCATTCCACAAAGCACCGGGAAAACGGAACTCCCGTGACCACGGATGCCGCCACCGCGGGCTTGCAGGTGTACGTCGTGGGCGGTGCCGTGCGAGACAGCCTGCTGGGCGAGGTGCACGGCGATCGCGACTGGGTCGTCGTCGGATCGACGCCCGAGGAAATGGTCCGTCGGGGGTTTACGCCTGTCGGCGGGGATTTTCCGGTTTTCCTGCATCCCGCCACCCGCGAAGAGTACGCACTGGCGCGGACCGAAAGGAAATCGGGTCGCGGCTATCGGGGCTTTACCTTCTATACGGGGCCAGACGTTACGCTGGAAGCCGACTTGTGCCGGCGAGACCTGACGGTCAACGCGATTGCGCGCGCGGCCGATGGCACGCTGGTCGACCCCACGGGCGGGATCCGGGATCTGAACGATCGCGTATTGCGCCACGTGGGCCCGGCCTTCGAGGAGGATCCGGTCCGGGTGCTCAGGCTGGCCCGGTTCATGGCGCGGTTTGTTGCTTTCAGCGTTGCGCCGCAGACCCTTGACCTGTGCCGTCGCATGGTCGAGTTGGGCGAGGTGGACGCACTCGTGCCCGAGCGTGTGTGGCAGGAGCTGTCACGTGGGCTCATGTGCGCCCAGCCGTCGCGCATGCTGTTGGTGCTCGCCGAGACCGGCGCGCTCGCGCGCGTCATGCCTGAGCTGCGTGAGGATCACCAGATCAGGGAGGCGGTGGACACGGCGTCGCGGGCGGCGCTTGCCCTGCCGGCACGCTATGCGCTTCTGTGCATGGCGTCGCCGGATCGCGCCGGCCTGGCAAGAAGGCTGCGCGCTCCGACCGAATGTGCAGACTGGGCCAGGCTGTTGCCCCGGATCCTGGAGTCCGCCAATCAGCCTGCCAGCGCCGATCAGATCATGGAGTTCATCGAAGTCGCCGATGGTGTGCGCAAGCCTGCGCGCCTGCTGGGCCTGCTTGCCACAGCGCTTGTCATCATGCCTGTCGACGTCGCCGCCTGGCGCGCGCGAATCGATGTCGTGCTCAATGTGGATGCCGGGGAGATCGCCCTTGCCATCGGCGACCCGAAGGAGATAGGGCGGGCGGTGCGTGCTGCACGGGTGGCGGCCCTGGCGCAGGCCGCTGCCGGTGGGACTGCCTCACGCCCCTAGAGTTGCACGGTTCGGTCGCCGCGCGTGAACCCGAGCAGCTCGCAGTCGAGGCCGCGCCCGATGGCCATCACCTTGAAGAGTTCGCCCATCTCGGCTTCAGAGATCAGCTTTTCGATCAGTCGGCCCTCCCGGGCATGTGTCTGGGGGTCCTCCTGCATCAGCCTGTTCCACGCCTCGGGCAGCCCCGCATTGATCAGGAAGCGGGCCTGCGATGTGTAGCCCAGCACCTCGAGCCCGCCCTCAAGGGCGGCATCGGCAATGGCAGTGAAATCCACATGTGCGGTGATGTCCTGCAAACCGGGCGCCAGGAACACGTCGTCATGCGCGCGGTGCTGGATGTGGCACATCAAGGTGCCGCGATGGCGCTGGGGATGGTAGTACTCCCGGCGCGGAAAACCGTAGTCGATGATCAACGCCGCGCCGCGCGAGAACCAGGTGCCGAGTCCCCGAGCCCAGGCTTCGGCCTGCAGGTTGATTTCGGATTGGTAGTCGGGCAGGGGCGGCATACGTTGGGCGATCGCGTGCGCAAGGCCCGCGGGCGCGGGGCGTTCTTGCCAGACGAAGCGATCGCCGTCGCGCGTAATCCCGCGCTCCATGGGCACCCCGCTTTCTGACCAGCGAAAGCACTCCACTGGCATCGCGTCGAGCACTTCATTGGCGACAACGCACCCGGCAAATGCTTCGGGCGCCTGGTCAAGCCAGTGAACGCGGGAACCCCACGCTGCGAGCCGGCGCTGCTGTCGATCGCGCAGATCCGCCGAGACTTCGAGAATATGGTAGTGGGCCATGACGCCGAGGGCGTCGAGTGCGCCGAGAATGTCAGCGGCCAGTTCGCCGCTGCCTGCACCGAACTCGAGCACATCGTGTGACGCCGTGGCGCTCAGGATTTGTGCCACCTGGGCGGCCAGGGTGCGACCAAACAACCGGGTCAACATGGGTGCTGTGACGAAATCGCCCGATCCCGCCGTGGTGGAGGAATCGGTGCGTGTCGCAAACTTCGGACTTTCGGCAGCGTAATAACCGAGACCAGGCGCATAAAGCGCTGCGTTCATCCAGCCGCTGAAGGGTAGCCAGCCGCCGGCCTCGTCAATCAGCCGCAATAAATGCTGCGAGACGCGATCGCTGTGCGCCATCGCGTCGGCCCCGACTCGGATCGCGAGTTCGCGCGACACGGTCGATGGTTCCCAGTTTAGCGGCGACCGCCGTCAAAGTTGAACCCGCGGCGCGCACCACTGGCGGCACGGGGTGCGCCCGGCCGGGTTGTGGCGGGACGCGGGCCGTTGTCCCGTGCGGTGAAAGGCCGGGCAGGGGCAGTCGTCGTGGCCGAAAAATCACGGCCACCGCGCGGGCCGGGTGCGGCTGGGCGACGATCATCGCGTGCCGCACGGTCGAACCCACGATCCTGGTTCCGATCGAAGCCGCGCTCGGCGGGGCGCTCGGCACGGTGCTCGAAGCTGCGACCTTCCGGCGCGGGGTGACGCGGTGCGTACGGGTTGTCGGAGCGCGGGGCAGGGGCGTGGCGCTCGGTGCGATCGCCAAAGCTCTTTTCCGAACGCGGGGCGTACGACGTATCACGGGGTGCGCCGAACCCGCGGCCTTCGCGCGAAGGGAAGTTGCGGTCGTTGCTGCCGCCGGGGCGACGTGCGCCGGGGCGCGGCTTGTTGCCGCCCGGGCGAGGGGCACCCTCGGAGCGCGGGCGCGGGGTGCGCTGCGGCTCAAGGCCGACAATGGTTTCCGGCGGGATCGGGCGACCAATGAAGTGCTCGATGCGGCGCACCTTGTGACGCTCGCCGTGAACGGCAAGCGTGAAGGCGAGCCCGTCGCGTCCTGCGCGACCGGTACGGCCGATGCGATGGATGTAGTCTTCGGGTTGCATGGGCAGATCGAAGTTGATGGCATGGCTGATCGCCTGCACATCGATGCCGCGGGCGGCAACGTCGGTGGCGACCAGTACCTTCACGCGTCCGCCCTGCACCTGTTCGATGGTGCGGGTGCGCTGGCGCTGGTTCATGTCGCCATGGAGCGCCATCGCGGAGAATCCGCGGTCGGTGAGCTCGACGGCGAGGTCGTCGGCACCACGCTTGGTTGCCGTAAAGACGATCGCCTGGTCCATATCGGAATCGCGCAGCAGGTGATCGAGCAGGCGCAGCTTGTGTCCGGCGTCGTCCGCGTACAGCAGACTCTGGGTAATGTTTGCATGGCGATCATCGCGCGAGACCAGCTCGATGCGGCGCGGCTCACGCATCATGCGCGCGGCCAGACCGGCGACGGAACCGTCCAGCGTGGCCGAGAAGAGCAGGGTCTGGCGCGATTGCGGCGTGCGGTCGACGATCATGTTGATGTCGTCGATGAACCCCATGTCGAGCATGCGGTCGGCTTCGTCCAGGATGAGGGTGTGCACGGTCGAGAGATCGACGCGGCGTGCCTGCAGGTGATCGAGCAGACGGCCAGGCGTGGCGACCAGCACGTCGACGCGGCGCGACAGGGCCTTGAGCTGGGCGCCGTAGGGCATGCCGCCGACGACCGTGGCGACGCGCAGGCCTTCGATATCGCTGCCGTAAGTGGCTGCGGCTTCGCTGACCTGCATGGCCAGTTCGCGGGTAGGGGCCAGCACCAGAACCTGGACGCCGCGGCCCTTGTTGGAGGGCATGCTGGCAATGCGGTGGAGTGCGGGCAGCATGAAGGCGGCGGTCTTGCCGCTGCCGGTCTGTGCTGACACCATGAGGTCAGCCCCTTCGAGCGTGGCGGGAATTGCCGCCAGCTGGACAGGAGTTGCCTCGTTGAAGCCGGCACGCTTGATTGAAGAAAGCAAAACGGGCGCGAGCCCTAGCGAATCGAAGGACATGACTTTCCTTTTGGCCCGGGAAAGGGCCATATGACGCGGACCGGAGTAAGTGAGACCGGCGGTCGTCGGTTGAATCGAGCATCGAGCCGACCGAATCAACCGAACGTTTGGAGGGCAGGATCGCTGTTGCGACGCCTGGAACCATCCACGAAAGGAAAGGAGGTCAGAAACCGATGATGAGCGGCGTCCGGTGAAACGTAAAGAACCGGGACGGCCGTTGCCTGCAGTATTTGCAAGGCAAGCTGACAATTTGTGCAGTGCGAAAGACTATAACCCGTATTTGTATTCGGGTAAACCCCCTGTCGTGTAAATTATTGTTTCCAGAGGATTTCCGGGCAATTCTGTTGCATTAACCACGCATTGGCCGCAAGAAAGTGCCCGCACCCGACGAAGGGCGTCGGGCCGCGTCTCGCCGAAAGCGGCGAAGGGTGATTGGCCATCAGCACCAGGCGATTCGGCGACTCGGGGATCAGCGCGCGCTTGGCCTGGGCGTGGGCGCCCCACAGCATGAACACTACGGGTTGGGGGGTGGCGGCAACGCCGGCGATCAGGGCATCGGTGACGGTTTCCCAGCCTGCGCGGGCGTGCGAGCCAGGCTTTGCGTCCTCCACCGTCAGGACGGTATTGAGCAGCAGCACCCCCTGGCGTGCCCAGCGGCCCAGATCATTGCCGGCGGGAACGGGAACGGGAACGGGAACGGGAACGGCAACGGGAACGGCAACGGGGACGGGTCCGCGATCGAGACGGCCCTGGCCGGGAGTGGCACGATGGGACGCGCCCGACTGCGCGGCGCTCGTCGGTCCGGGGACCGGCATGGTCGCCGCGCCCGGGAATTCACGATCAATTTCGCCGAGGATGTTCCTCAGGCTCGGCGGGCGGGCGAGTCCATCCGGAACCGAGAAAGCCAGGCCCTGGGCCTGGCCGGGCCCATGGTACGGATCCTGCCCGAGGATCACGATGCGAATGTCATCGGGCGCGAGCCCGGAAAGCGCCCTGAACGGTTGCGCAGGGTAGATCGCTGTGCCTGCCGCAAGCCTTGCCCCGAGCATCGCACCGAGGCGATCGAGCGCCTGCGCGACGGGCTCGGGCGACAGGATGCGACGCCATGCGGCGGGCAGTGCCGCGACACGGGCATGCAGATCGGGATCATCGAGACGGTTCAGGACGGCCATGCCCGGGTGCGACCGACGCTCAGGCGTTGCCGGACGCCTTGCGGCGGGCGAGCATTGCCTGCAGCGCTTCATGGCGCTCGATAACCTGGCGCGCCTGCGTGGCGACCGGCGCGTCCACCATGCGTCCTTCGAACGTGCAGGCCGCGCGGCCCGCCTTGACCTCGGCTTCGAACGTGGCGAGCAGGGCGCGTGCGCGCGTGACGCTGGCCTCGGGTGGGCTGAAGGCCTCATTGGCCGGCTCGACCTGCGAGGGGTGAATGCAGAATGTGCCCTCGAACCCGAGGCGCGCCGCCCGCTGAACCGTGGCGCGGAATTTGTCCTGGTCGGCGAAATCGGCGATCGACCCGACAAAGCCGATCGGGGCGATGCCCGCCCTGCGGCAGGCCACGACGGCCATCACGTTTGGGATATAAAGCCCATCGGGATCCACGGCCATGCGCATCGAAACCGCAAGATCTTCGGCACCGACGATCATGGCGCACACGCGCGGATGGGCGGCAGCGATCTCGTCCATGTTGTGAAGCCCTTCGGCATCCTCCACCATGGGGATCAGCCGGGTGTGGCCAGGCGGCAGGCCGGCCTCGACTTCGCACTCGTCCAGGATTTCGGCAACGGCACGAACCATCGAGCCGTCTGGCACCTTTGGCAACGTGATCGCCTTGACCGACGCGCGAACGCTGGCCTCGATGTCCCGCACCATCAGGCGCCAGGGGCGATTGACACGCACGATCACGTCGTAGCCCGCAGCGGCGGCACGGTCGGCCAGGTCGCCGACGCGCGCGCGCGCGCTTTCCTTGAGATCCGGGGAAACACTGTCCTCGAGGTCGAGCTGGATGGCGTCGGTCGGGCGCCGCATGGCGCTTTCCAGGAATCGGTCGCTCGTGGTGGGGACAAACAGCATGGAGCGCCAGCTAAACGGGGTCGGGGGGGTCATGGGATTCAAGAGTGTCCGTGGTGAAAAACGGGAAACGGGAAGGAGGGGGCGCGGACGTCAGTCGACGCGCGCGCCTGAGGCGTCGACGATTTTGCGCCACTTGACGAGCTCGCGCCCAAGGCGCTCGCGTAACTGCTCCGGCGTGTCAAACGCGAGTTCGACGCCCAGATCGCCAAGCTTCTTCTGCGTCGAGGGCTTTTGCATCACGCGGGCCGTGGTGCGATAAAGCGTATCAAGTATCTCGGGGGGCGTGCCGGCCACCCCGAAAAACTCGATCACGAGCTCCCCGCCAAAGCCGGGAATGCGCTCGGCGATCGCAGGGACATCTGGGAGCGTGGGCGATCGCTTTTCCGTGCTGACGGCCAGCGCGCGCAGCTTGCCTTCGCGGATGTTGGACAGCGCCGAGGGCAGGCTCGCAAAGACGATCGGCACCTGGCCGCCAAGGACGTCGACCATGGCCGGGCCCACGCCCTTGTAGGGGATGTGCTCCATTTTCAGCCCGCCCATCTGGTCGAGCATCGCGCCAAGCAGGTGATTCACCGTGCCGTTGCCTGCCGACGCGTATTGGTACTTCCCGGGATTGGCCTTGATGAGCGCGATGAATTCATCCAGAGTCTTCGCGGGAAACGAGGGATGCACCAGAAGCACGTTCGGCACGCTGCCGATACTGGTGATCGGGGCGAAGTCCTTGACGGGATCGAACCCGATCGACTTGTACAGCGCCGGGTTGATCGCCTGCGCGCTGTTGACCGTCATGAGCACGGTGTAGCCGTCAGGCGTGGCGCGCTTGACCTGCTCGGTGCCGATGTTGCCGCCTGCACCCGGCCGGTTGGTCACCACGACGGATTGGTTGAACTCTTGCGCGAGTTCGGCCGCGATCAGTCGCGCGACGATGTCGTTGGTGCCGCCAGGCGATTGCGGGACGACCATCGTGATGGCCTGGTTCGGGTAGGTCGATTGCGCAGTGACCGCGAGGGGGGCGACTGACGCCAGGAGGGCAAGGCTTGCCGTGAAGAGTGCGCGCTTGAAAATGGTCATGTCAGGCTCCCGGATGTCGCCGTGGTCCAAATCGCAAGTTTATCCCGCCGCGGCGCCAGACATGGTGCGCTCGAGCGCATCAGTCAGGGCGCGGTGAAACCGGGGAACGCCTGCGATCGTCGCATTGCGCCGCGCACGCTGCGCCTGCGGCGCGCCGGGTGTGGCTTCGGGCAACGCAGCCCAGATCGCCTGCGGGAAGTGCGGATCGTCCTTCCATCGGGGTATGACATGCCAGTGCAAATGCGCAACCATATTGCCGAGGGCCGCAAGGTTGACCTTGTCGGGTCCAAGCGTATCGCGCATGACGCGCTCGACACAAAGCGTGGCGCGCATGACGCTCTGTTGGTCAGCCTCGCCGAGGTCTGTCATTTCGGCGACATGCCGGTTCAGCACGACCCGCGTCGTCCCCGGGTAGACCGGATCGCAGGCGTCGATGACCCGCAGCAGCGGGCTGTTCCAAAGGAGTGCACCTCCGGTCTCAGCGCACAGCAGGCAGTCAGGCAAGCGCGCGCTCCACCGCCAGGACGATGTGCTTGAGCACTTCGACGCGGGCATGCTTTTTATCGTTCGCCGACAGCACGTGCCACGGTGCATGGGGCGTGTCGGTCTGGGCGAACATGTCGCGCGCGGCCTCTGCGTACTGCTTCGCGTTGCGGCGGTTGCGCCAGTCTTCCGGGGTGATCTTGAATTGTTTGAACGGCGATTCCTGGCGCTCCCTGAAGCGGCGCAACTGCTCATCGGGCGTCACCGAGAGCCAGAATTTGAGAAGGATGATTCCCGAGCCCGACAGTTGCTGCTCGAAGTCGTTGATCTCGTCATAGGCGCGGCGCCAGCTTTCGCGCGGGATCAGCTTTTCCACGCGCTCGACCAACACCCTGCCGTACCAGGAGCGATCAAAGATCGCCACGCGACCGTGCTCGGGCACATTGCGCCAGAAACGCCAGAGGTAAGGGTGCGCGAGTTCCCAGGGTTTGGGCGCCGAGACCGCCATGATGTCGAAATGCCGCGCGTCAATCGCCCGAGTCACCCGGCGGATCGCGCCGCCCTTGCCCGCGGCGTCCGCGCCCTCGAAGGCGACCATCAGCGCACGTTTGCGGAAAGCCTTTGATCGCACGGCCTGCGCCAGTCGGTTTTGCCAGGCGAGAACCTGGGTATCGTAATCCGACTTGGTGATCGTGACTTTATGGTCGAGTTTGTCGAGCGGGTTCGGCTGTCGATGCAGTGGTTTGGCTTCGGCGGGGTCATGAAATGCAGGCGCCTTGAGTGTGCGCTGTGTGAAAGCGCCCAGAATGGCTTGCGCGGTGCGTACTGCGCGAAGCTGGGGATCCGCGCTCGGAATGATCACCCAGGGCGAGTGCGGTGAATCCGTCGCTTCGATCACCAGCTGGCCCGCCCGCCGGATGGCTTTGAAATTTTTCTGGGCCTTGATGTCGAGTTTGGTGACTTGCCAGGCGGTCGAGGGGTTTGAAAGCAAATGCTCGGTGCGCTCGTGTTGCGCCTCTCGCGAGAGGTGAAACCAGAGCTTGAGCACCTGGACGCCGTTGGCGATCAGGCTCGACTCGAATTTACGGACAAAGAGAATCTGCCGCTCGAACTGGTCCGTATCGATGCGGTTTTTCGCCGCTTCGGCAAACAGCGGCGAGTAGCCGGATCCGAACACGATACCCGTCTCGCCCTTGGGCGGCAGGTGCCGCCAGAACCGGTGGGCAACGGGGAACTCGCGCTCTTGCTTGTTGGGGGCGCCGAAGGCGAGCGTATGGATATGGCGTGGATCCATCCACTCGTTGAGCAGGTTGATCGTTTCGCCCTTGCCGGCGCCGTCGATGCCGGCCACGATGACCAGGAGCGCCCGGTCCTGCAGGTTGAGGTGGCGATATTGCTCGTTGAGCAGGCGCACGCGCAGGTGCGCTTCCAGCTTCTTGTATTCGGCAACCGCGATTTTCGGGTCGGACTCAGCTTCCTGAAACATGGTGTGCTTGCCTCTTAGCGGGTTGCGTTCATCTTAAACAACTTTTGCCCGCTAGCGCACGGCGCGCGAGGCGCAAACCGACGAAACGAGACCCGATGGCCTCCGGGGAGGCCTTGCGGTTGCGCGACGCTTTCAATTTACTTAATAATATATTATTATGCGGTATACCAATGCGACCGCTCCGCCTGACGTACCCGCGTCATCACCTGAGCCTTGCGCCAAACCAACTGACCGGCCTTAAGCCCGCCGATGATCGCTCATGGATCTGAACCTGCCCGAAAAAGCCATCGATGAATTGCGTGCCTCGGCAGACAAGGCCTGCTCGCTGCTCAAAACCATGGCCAACCAGGATCGGCTGCTGCTGCTGTGCCACCTGATCGATGCCGAACGTAACGTGAGCGAGCTCGAGGAAGTCACCGGGGTTCGCCAGCCGACGCTGTCCCAGCAGCTCGGCGTCTTGCGCGAGGAAGGGCTGGTCGGAACGCGACGCGAAGGAAAGTACATCTACTACTCGCTGGCGAACCCGGCGGTGATCCGGATCATGCAGACGCTCTACGGTCTGTATTGCGAGCCCCAAAAGTAACGCGGGTGTTTTTCATTCCGCGGGCATCACAGCGTTTTTCAACCTTTACACAAGAGGTCCAGCATGAAAGCAAACGTAGGCATGATCGATCGCGCGCTGCGCATCATTGTCGGGTTAGCGCTGATCGGATTGACACTGAACGGCAACATCGGCGTCTGGGGCTGGATCGGCGTCGTGCCGCTTGCAACCGGTATTTTCCGTTTTTGCCCCGCCTACACGTTGCTCGGCGCTTCGACCTGCAAGAAATAAAGGTCGCCGCGCGGCGCAAGCCGCGCCCTGTCAGCCGAATAGGCGTGCGAGCTCCGCACCCGGATCGGGCGCGCGCATGAACGCCTCGCCCACGAGGAATGCATTCACGTTGTGATCTCGCATGAGGCGCACGTGCTGCGGCAGGAGAATTCCGCTTTCCGTGATGACGCGCTTGTCCGCAGGAATGTGGGGCAGCAGATCGATGGTCGTTTGCAGCGATGTCTCGAATGTGCGCAGGTTCCGGTTGTTGATTCCGATCAGCGACGTATTCATGTCTAGCGCAATACCGAGTTCCGCGGCGTCGTGCACCTCGACCAGCACATCCATGCTGAGCTCGAACGCGCAGGCCTCCAGATCCGCCAGCTGCGTCGCGTCGAGTGCCGCGACAATCAGCAGAATGCAGTCCGCCCCCATCGCCCTGGCCGAGACGATCTGATACGGGTCGATGATGAAGTCTTTGCGCAAGACCGGCAGCGCACACGCCGCGCGTGCCTGGCGCAGGTAGTCGTGCGAGCCCTGGAAGAACTGGACGTCCGTCAGCACCGACAGGCACGCCGCGCCGTGTCGCGCGTACGAGGCGGCAATCGAAGCCGGCTCGAAATTTTCCCGCAATACGCCCTTGGACGGCGAGGCCTTCTTGACCTCGGCGATGACGCCTGCATGGCCAGCGGCGATTTTCTCCTCGATCGCCTGCGCGAATCCCCGGACGTCATGACGCGCCTGCGCTTCGCGCAACAGGTCGGATTCGCTGCGCATTTGCCGGGCAGCGGCGACTTCCTCGGCCTTGACCGCCAGGATCTTGTTCAGAATATCGCTCATGCCGCGTACGTCCTTGTCTTGGCGCAAAATTCCTCGAGCTTGGCGCGCGCTGCGCCGCTGGCGAGGGTTTCGAAGGCCCTGCGGATGCCTTCCTCGATCGAGGCTGCGCCATTGCCGGCGTAGATCGCGAGCCCTGCGTTGAAGGCCACGATGTCGCGCGCGGTGCCCCGTGCGTTGTCGAGCGCCTCCAGCACGAGCGTACGGGATTGCTCCCTGCTTGCGACCTTGATGCTGCGATTGGAGGTCATCGCCATACCGAAATCCTCGGGATGGATCTCGTATTCGGTGACCACGCCATCCTTGAGTTCGCCCACCAGGGTGGCAGCGCCCAGAGAAGCTTCGTCCATGCCATCCTTGCCGTGCACGATCAGCACATGCCTGGACCCCAGCAACTGCAGCACCCGGACCTGGATGCCGACCAGGTCCGGGTGAAAGACGCCCATCAGCTGGTTCGCGGCGCCTGCCGGATTCGTCAGTGGCCCGAGGATGTTAAAGATCGTGCGCACCCCGAGCTCCCTGCGAACCGGCGCAATGTTCTTCATGGCGCCATGGTGCGCCTGCGCGAACATGAAGCCAATGCCGATGTCGGCGATACATTCGGCGACTTGCGGGGGGCTAAGCGCGAGGTTTGCCCCCAGCGCCTCAAGGACATCGGCGCTGCCCGACGAGGAGGACGCGCTGCGACCGCCGTGCTTGGCGATCGGAATACCGGCGGCGGCCACAACGAACATCGCGGCCGTCGAGATGTTGAACGTATTGCTGCCATCGCCGCCCGTTCCGCACATGTCGACCAGTGCTTCGGGGTTTGGCACGTGAACCGGCGTCGCGAATTCGCGCATGACAGTGGCTGCGGCGGTGATTTCCCCGATGGTCTCCTTCTTGACCCGCAGGCCCATCAGCAAAGCAGACGCGATCGTGGGCGACATCTCGCCACGCATCAGCATGCGCATCAGGTGGAGCATCTCATCATGAAAGATTTCGCGATGTTCGATACAACGCGACAGCGCTTCACTCGGGGTGATCATGATTTCGATGCCTCAATGCCGTGCTTCATGTCGAGAAAATTCCTGAGCAGCGCGTGACCGTGTTCGCTCAGGATCGATTCCGGATGGAACTGCACCCCGTAAATGGGCAGCGTCTTGTGACGCACTCCCATGATTTCGCCATCGGCGGTCTCGGCCGTCACCGTCAGGCAGTCGGGAATCGTCGCACGCTCGATGGCCAGCGAATGGTAACGGATCACGGTGAACGGGGAAGGGAGCCCTTTGAAGACATCCGAGCCGGTGTGCGAGATTTCGGACGTCTTGCCGTGCATGATCTGCTGTGCACGGATGATATGGCCGCCAAAGGCGGCACCGATCGCCTGGTGGCCCAGGCAGACGCCGAGTATCGGGATTTTTCCGCCATAGCGCCTGATGACGTCCACGGAAATGCCCGCCTCGGCGGGGGAGCATGGCCCGGGGGATATGCAGATCAGGTCGGGCCCGAGTGCGTCGATCTCGTCGAGCGTGATCTGGTCATTGCGGTAGACCCGCACGTCCTGGCCGAGTTCGCCAAAGTATTGCACCAGGTTGTAGGTGAAGGAGTCGTAGTTGTCGATCATCAGCAGCATATCGAGCCTATCTCATTGATTTGTAAGCCAGTGATTCCGGCATTTTGGAATTGGTACCCTCAAGAGTACCCGCAATTCGGGCGGATACCCCCGGCTGGAATCGGACGTAAACAAGCCAGCATTGTCGCCTAGATCGGCGTTGCTATAAAACGTCGCCACACGGTCGGGATTTGAATTTTGATTTCCTTTTTATAGAGGAAAAAATCTGTCATGAGTAAGCTGCGGTTGACAGGGGCACGGGCTTGCAGATTTTCACCCGCCACCGGCCTCCGCTCGGCCTGGCGGGTCTGCCTGCGCCAGCGACAGCGGGTCATCTGGAAAGCCGCCCGGCAGCGGCGCAGGACTTGCACGCCGCCACCGCTCTTGCCCCTCACCACTGCCATTTGATGAATTCTCTTTAAAACCGATTTTTTTCCACGAATGAGGAGAGTGTGGTTTACCGGCGTGCGGACGTCCAGACTTTTACCCACCGCCCGCCCTTGGCCAGATCACAAGCGGGCATCCGCCGCCTATTCCGATGAAGAAGTCCCGCGCATCCGCGTCCTGCTGGCACTGGCCCATAACTTCGGCAATGGTCTCCGGGTCGGTTTCCTCGATCAGCGCCAGCCATGCCCGGATCGTCAATTCCTCTTTAGCGGTCATGGGTGCCGCCGGTCGCCGGACTGGCGCTTTGAACGGTTCCGCCGCTTCCGCGTCCGGGTGTCGTTCCAGAATTTCGGTATGGGTCGCCGCCGGGTAGTAAGCCAGTTCCAGCGGATCGCGGTCGATAAAGTGAATCAGCCACCGGTGCGAAGCGATTGACGAATCGCCAGCGCCGATCACCGCCGGATGCGCGGGCTTTTCAATCGTGGGGTTTGCTAACGCTAAAGTTGCTAATCTTGCTAATGTTCCCCCCGCTGCCCGTCCATCGTTAGCAACTTTCGCAGGATTAGCATTAGCAAGTGTCGCGGGTTCGCCTTTGCGGATCAGGGCTAATAGAGTCACGATGTGCCCCCCTCGATCAACAGTGCAGGATTGACGGCAACCAGCCTCCGTTTGCCGTCCCGCAGCAGCCGCGCCCGGCTGGCATCTTCCAGTTCCCGAATGGCCGCCTCGATTGCCACCTTGCTCCGCAGCCCACCCGGCCCGCCTTGTTGCAACTTGGCAATAGGGACAAGGTTCTTCCGTTCCCGCCTGCAATACTCGATCAGCCAGTTGTCCAGCCGTGCCGCATCAGCAAGTTCCGCCGGCAGCGCAAGCTCGCCGAAGAAGCGCCGGGCTTCGTTCAGGTGCCATGCTGCGATCCGGCTCGCCGACACGAAACAATCCAACCCGACAGCGCCGCCCATGCCATGCTCGAAAATCTGGAACAGCGCCGCAAGTCGTGCCGCGTTGTCGGCGGATTTAGATGCAACGTCCCGCACGTCGTAAAGCTCGCCGCCGCTGGCAAGCTCACTCTCGATTGCGTCGTGGTATTGAACCCAAGCCGCCTTGGCGTCAGGCGTCAGCATCATCACTGCCGGGGATAACGTCCCATCCTCATCAATCGGGACAGGGTTTGCCAGAATATCGGCAATGCGCCGATGAAATGCCGCAAGGTGCGTCCAGTGTTCCGGGGCTTCGGTGAAGGGGCGATAGCCTTGAGTCGATTCCGGCCACGCGATCAAAAACCGCGCAAGAAAGCCAGTGCCACGCGCCAGCCCGCCGGATCGCTCGAAAAAGCTCCGCAGGGTCATTTCCTGAATTTGCAAAGCCACGGTCAGCCGCGCCCCCTTCACCGTGAAGGATTCCGACGTGCGCCGCCCGACGGAATGCGATCCGCCGTCCCATAGGACATTGAGCAAGCCGAGATTGCGCATAACGCTATCCTTGCCCATGCCATGCGCCCCGAAAACAATCCCGGCCTCGGCAGATACCACTCCCGCCGACGGCCAATGCTTCGCCAGTCCCCAAGCAAGGTTTTCCGGGGTTTCGTCGCCGAGTAGCAGGCGCGGCACTCTTGGGGGTTCGGGCTTGTCGTGTTCCAGTTCCCGAAGATCAGCCTTTAGCTTGTCGGTCGATTTGTTGGATTTGCCCGCGCCCTTGATCGCCGACAGGATGCCATCGCGTTCAGCTTCCCATGCGGCAATCGCCGCCTGATACTCCTTGATTGCGGGTTTCAGCGCCTCGGCTTGCTCTTCTTGATACTGGCGAATCGCCGACGAAAAGAAGCCGTCGCAAGTTGATTTCCGCTCGCCGGAGTCGGCAATGGTCATTGAAAAAATGCCTACCGGCCCGTGCAATCGCTCCGCCCGCTTTATGTCGATGTGGGCTTGCGCGGCCAGCGATAGCGCCGCCAGCGCCGACGATGCCACCATTGCAATCGGTGCCTTGACGAAGCCTGCAACTTCTTGCACCGCCGCCCGAGTTATGCCGGGCAAGGCGTCAATCGGATAGGGCTCCGCCGCCACCTTCGCCGCTAGCGGTTGCGGGTCAGGCCAGCCGCCAGAATCGCCCGCCGGCGCGTCGTTGTCGCCGGATCGATATTCATCCCTTGCCGGTTTGCTGGCGCTCGCTATCGCCCGTCCTACCGCGTCCCCGCCGCATATCTCTGCCAAGTCGTTGAAGTCGGTTGCGTCTGGGTCGCGGTCGCCGCCGAAGTCGGGAACGGCCAGCTTGCCCTCGCCGACGATTGCCGCCTCGATTGCATGGGGGTCAGGTGCGCCGGTCGCCTTCACTAGATCGGCCAGGATCACCAGCGTCGCCGCCGGGTATCGTTCGCGCATCGATTTCGCTACCGCTGGAAGGTTGGCCGCCGACAGCGCCGCAATAGCAGGGGATTCGGTTGCTTCCCTGCCTGATAGCACGGTCGCCACGCCTTCGCCGATCAGCAGTGTTAGCCCTTCGCCATCGCCATCCGGCAAGCGTTCGGTTGCCCAATACCCGCCCGCCTTGCTGCCGCGTCCGGCAA
>CAITPF010000498.1 GCA_903894155.1 uncultured beta proteobacterium
GCGCGCGCCTTTTCACCCTTCCTCGCGCTTGGCGCGTCGCTGGTGCTTTCTCCGGCATTTGCGTGGCTGAGCCAGGGTCGCTGGTACATCGCGCGCCAGCCGCCGCCGGTGGCCGACCCGGCTCGCACGCTCACCTGCAGCGTGTGCGAGAATCGTTTCGAGGCGCCCGACATGGCGCAGTGCCCGGCGTACGGCGCGCCGATCTGCTCCCTGTGCTGCACGCTCGACTCGCGTTGCCATGACGCCTGCAAGGCCGGGGCGCGCGCCGACGAACAGCTGGCCGGCTGGCTGAAGAACATTCTCCCCGCCAGGATCTCCCCGCGCATGCAATCGCGCGCGGGTAGATTCCTCGTTGTCTTTCTCTCGCTGACGCTGGTGCTTGCCACCGTCATGGGCATCGCGCTGTCCCAGGATAGCCACCTGCCGCTGGGCGAATCCGATATCCAGACCAGCGCGATGACGCGGGTCTTCCTCATGTTGCTGCTGGTCATCGCTGTATGCAGTTGGTGGGTCGTGCTCATCAGCGAGAGCCGGCGACTCGCGCAGGAGGAATCCAACGCGCAGAGCCGGTTGCTGCAGCGCGAAGTCGAGATGCTGCGCCGCACGGACGCAGCGCTGCAAACGGCCAAGGACCATGCAGAGAGCGCCAACCGGGCCAAGACGCGATACGTCGCCGGGATGACGCACGAGCTGCGCACGCCGCTCAACAGCATCCTCGGCTACCTGCAGATCCTGCTCAAGGACACCGCACTCGCACGGTCCCACCGCGAATCGCTTCAAACCGTCCAGCGCAGCGGCGCGCACATGGCCGCGCTTGTCGATGACTTGCTCGATCTCGCCCACATCGAATCAGGCCGGCTCAGGCTGGAGACGGCGCCCGTGCCGCTGCCGATGCTGCTCGAGGAAATCGTCAACATGGTCAGACCGCAGGCGCAGGCGCGCGGGTTGATCTTCGAATACGTGGTGCTCGGGAACCTGCCCCCCTGGGTCAAGGGCGACGCGCGACGCCTGACGCAGGTGCTGATCAACCTGCTGGGCAACGCGGTCAAGTTCACCGACGCGGGCCGGGTGACGTTGCGCGTCGATGCGCGCGGCGAGGTGCTGCGCTTCGATGTCGAGGACACCGGCGTCGGCGTCCCGGCGCGCGAGCAGCAGCGCATTTTCCTTCCCTTCGAGCGCGGAGGCGCCGCGCGACGTCGCGGCGAGCCGGGCACGGGACTCGGGCTGACCATCACCGGCATGCTGACCTCCATGATGGGCGGCGAGCTCACGATGAAGAGCGAACACGGCAAGGGAAGCACCTTCTGCGTGCGCATCTACCTGCCAGCCATGCAGGATCCGGGGCCGTTTGTCACCACGCTCGGCCCGGTCATCGCCTATCGCGGTCGTCGCAGGACCCTGCTCGTGGTCGACGACCAGCCCGACCAGCGCCAGATGCTCGCCGCGCTGCTCACGTCGCTCGGCTTCGTCGTGCGCGAGGCCGCCAGCGGCGGCGAATGCCTGGACAGCCTCGAGGACGCAATGCCGGACGGCATCCTGCTCGATATCTCCATGGATGACATGGACGGCTGGGAAACCGCGAAGGCGATACGCGCCCGCAGCCTCAAGACACTCCCGATCGTGCTCGTCTCCGCCAATCTCTTCGACAACCAGCCGGGCAAGATCCTCGATGCGCAGGTTCAGGCGTTCGTCGGCAAACCGGTCCTGGAATCGGAGCTTGTCAGCGTGCTGGGACGATTCCTGCGCATCGAGTGGATCACCGCCGGGGTCAGCGGCGCCGAGTTGCCGCTGAAGACCGAGCCTGAGCCCGGGCCCGTGCACGGCTCTATTCCCGCAGCGCTCAGGGAAGACCTCGCGCCACTGCTGCGCATCGGACACGCCCAGGGCTTGCTGGACGTCATCGAAACATTCGGGCGCAATGAGCCCTCCCATGGCGAACTCGTCGCCGGCCTGCGCGCCATGGTGCTGCGCTTTGACTTTGAAGGATTGATCTCGCTCACGCGGGAAAAGATCGATGACTGAACCACGAAACACCTCACGGCCCGTCGTCCTGCTGGTCGACGACCATCCGGGCAGCGTCGGCCCGCTGCTGCAAAGTCTTGAATCCGCCGGCTACAGCGTGGTCGTCGCACTCGACGGCGAAACCGCGCTCCATCGCCTCGATATGGTGCTCGCCGACGCCGTATTGCTCGATGCGGTCATGCCCGGTCTGAGCGGCTTCGATACGTGCCGCCGGATCAAGGCCAACCCGGCACTCGCGCACCTGCCGGTCATTTTCATGACGGGCCTCGCCGAGACCGAACACATCGTCTCGGCCTTCGACAGCGGCGGGGTCGACTACGTCGTCAAGCCCGTCAAGGTGGACGAGGTGCTCGCGCGGCTGCAGGCGCACATTCGCAACGCCAAAGTCGCGCGCCTGGCGCGCGAGGCAGCCGACGTCGCGGGCTTCGGCGTCGTGCTGACAGACTCGCAGGGGCGCATCGCCTGGCAGTCGCCCCGGGCGCGCGAGTGGCTGCGTCACAGCGCCGCCGGCGCCGCAATCCCGTTGATCCCGGCAATCGCGAGCGGATCTGTCCCCCTGCAGGGCCATCCCGGCATCTCGGCACGCAACCTCGGGCCGGTGGGGCTGGGCGAAACGATGCTGCTGCTCGCGCGCGAGGAGGCCCGCGCGGGCGATGCGGCCCGACTCGCTCAGGCCGCGCTCACGCCACGCGAAAGCGAGGTGCTGTCCTGGCTGGCCAAGGGCAAGACCAACAAGGACATCGCCGATATCCTCGGCCTGAGTCCGCGAACGGTCAACAAGCACCTGGAGCATATTTTCGACAAGCTCGGGGTGGAGACCCGCAGCGCGGCCGCGGCCATCGGCGCACGCTTCCAAGCGGACTGAACCAGAGGCATAATCCGTCTCCAGACACCAGGAGACAATATGCGGAGAATTGCGGGACTTCTTGCCAGCGCAGCGCTTGCCATCATGCTGACGCCCGCAGTTCGCGCGGCGGACCACTCGGGCTCTGCCATCCCAACCCCTGTGCAGTCCACCTGGGTCGCGCGCGACTTCCGCTTCCACACAGGCGAAATCATGCCCGAACTGACCCTCGGTTACACCACGGTCGGCAATCCCGCAGGCGAGCCCGTGTTGCTCCTGCACGGCACGGCCGGCACCGGGTCCGGCATGCTGTCCCCAGCCTTTGGCGGCGAACTGTTCGGCCCGGGCCAGCCCCTTGATGCGAATCGCTACTTCATCATCATCCCCGACGCCATCGGCATGGGGAAATCGTCCAAACCGTCGGACGGCCTGCGCGCGAAATTCCCGCACTACAACTACGACGACATGGTGCAGGCGCAATACCGGCTGGTCACCGAAGGGCTGAAGCTCTCGCACCTTCGCCTGGTGCTTGGCAATTCGATGGGCGGTATGCATGTCTGGCTTTGGGGTGTCCGCCATCCGGGCTTCGCCGACGTGCTGGTACCCATGGCGTCGATGCCGGCGTCGATGTCAGGCCGTAACTGGATGATGCGACGCCTGATCATCGACTCGATCCGCAACGACCCGGAATGGATGCAGGGCAATTACAAGTCGCAGCCGCGCAGTGCGCAATTCGCCTCGGTGTTTTACGGGCTTGGCACCAATGGCGGCAACCGGGCGCTTCAGAAAGCCGCGCCGACCCGTGCGATGGCAGATCAGGTGCTCGATCAGCGACTGGCGGCCGCGCAATCGGTGGACGCCAACGACATTCTCTACCAGTGGGACGCATCGCGCGATTTCGACCCGTCGCCGGATCTGGAAAAGATCCGGGGCGTGCTTCTGGCGATCAACTCGGCGGACGATGAGCGCAATCCGCCGGAGCTGGGCATCATGCAGCCTGCGCTCGCCCGGATCCCGGGCGCGAGGCTGCTCCTGATCCCTGGCAGCGACCGGACGAGCGGGCACGGCACTACAGGGCAGGCCCGGTGGTGGAAGGATCAGCTTGACGCCGTGCTTGCCACTGCGCCTCGCATCAGCGATAAATAGAGACACGATAATTCGTTGGCGCCCGGCGCCCGGAGC
>CAITPF010000499.1 GCA_903894155.1 uncultured beta proteobacterium
CTTGAACGCCAGGGTCTCACCCCCGAGGGCGCGACTGTTTACATATCCCAGGAGCCGTGCAGCCATTATGGGCGCCCGCCCCCCTGTGTGGATGCCCTCATCAAGGCGAACCCCGCCCGCGTGGTGTTTGCGCATTTCGATCCCAACCCCAGCGTGGCTGGCCGCGGACTGCAGGCGCTGAAGGCGGCCGGGATTGAGGTCACCGTGGGCGTTTGCGCCGACGATGCGCTCGAGATCAATCCCGGATTCGTCTCGCGCATGACCCGTGGCGTGCCCTACGTCTGGCTCAAGGTGGCCGCATCGCTCGATGGCAAGACAGCGCTTGCCAATGGCGTTTCGCAATGGATCACCGGGCCACAGGCGCGCGCCGATGGCCACCACTGGCGCGCGCGCAGTTGCATCGTGCTGACAGGTATCGGCACGGTGCGCAGCGACAATCCGCGCCTGGATGTTCGCCACGTCACCACCCCGCGCCAGCCTCAACGCGGGGTGATCGACCCGGGTCTCGATATCAGCGAGGATGCCGCGCTGCTTGCGGGTTGCGATGCGGTGATCTTCACCGCGAACAACGATCCTGCAAAGATTGCCCGATTGATCGCGCGAGGTGTGCGCGTCGTGCTGGTGCCTGCAAAGCCGGCCTCGAACGACTCGGCGCGCAAGCGGGTCGACCTGACGGCGATGATGCGCTGGCTCGCGGATAACGACATCAATGAAGTGCACGTCGAGGCAGGCGAGGGAATGAATGGCGCCCTGATCGCAGCAGGGTGCGTCGACGAAATCGTTCTGTATATGGCGCCCATGCTGCTGGGCGACGGCAAAGGGATAGCCCGAATTCCGGGGATCGAACGACTTGAGGACGCTGCGCGGTTCGAGTTTATTGAGACCGTGCGCCTTGGCCCGGATATCCGCGTCCGTGCCCGCAACATGTCGCGCTGGGCGGATCTGCAGAGCAAACTTCACCTGGGTTAGTGCACGCATGTTTACCGGAATCATTGCGGCCATTGGCCGAATCGAACAAGTGAAGCCCCTGGCGGATGGCGGCGAAAATTCCGGCGTGCACTTGCGGATCGATGCGGGTGGGCTGAACCTTGATGATGTCGGCCTGGGCGATTCGATTGCGATTCAGGGTGCGTGCATGACCGTGGTGTCAAAGCATGCGGGCGGATTCTCTGTGGATGTCTCGCGCGAGAGCCTGCGCCTGACGCGCGGTCTCGATGAGCCCGGCGAAGTCAACCTAGAAAAGGCGCTGCGTGTCGGCGATCAACTCGGCGGCCATATCGTCTCTGGCCATGTCGATGGGCTGGGCGAGGTCGTGCGCTTCGAGCCTGTAGGCGAATCGTGGGAGCTCTGCATCCTCGCGCCGCAATCGTTGGCACGGTATCTTGCGTACAAAGGCTCGATTACCGTCAACGGTGTCAGCCTGACGGTCAACCGGGTGGAAGACCGCGCCGACGGCACACAGTTCAGCATCAACCTTATCCCGCACACGATCGCGATGACCACACTCAAGCATCTGACGATCGGCCAGCAGGTCAACCTCGAGATCGACACGATCGCGCGCTATTGCGAGCGGATGCTTAGTTATCGAAACTCCGTTTAATCCGGATGTATTGAATTAGCAAAATGGGTGTCGGTGTGGTGCGCTTATCCCAGCCGCTGCGCAAGTGTCTCGGCCTGCTCGGCGAATTTCGCAGGACTTTTTCTCTCCAGCTGCGCGAGATTGTGCAGTTTCCATCGAATCCCGGGCAGATGCTCTACATGCGCGATCCCCAGCGACGGCCAATCCGGGCGGCCAGCAACGAGCGACAATAAAAAGCGGCGCTCGTCCGAATCCAGATTGCATTGAAGTTCCTGCACCATTCGCTCACGCGCGGCCAGTAGTGCAGCCATTTCGGCAGGCTCGGTGGTCATGCCTTTGAAGTTGCGCTCGTATTCCTGGTCGATGTTGCGCATTGCCGGGAACAACACCTCGTGAACAGGGCGGTTGTGGCTGGCAAGGTAGACCACGAAGGCGCGCCGGATGCCGGTGGTGATGCCTTCGTGGTCGAACAGTTGCATCACGTCGAACAGGTCGCGCGGGTGCTGCCGATCCATGGCGGCGACGAGTTTGCTGCCGTACACATCCTCCGGTGACACCACGTCAATTTCGACGTCGGCTAACAAGGTGTCGCGGGCCTTGGGGGTCAAGGACATCGTGCGAATTGGGTAGACGGTACCGCGCATCACGAAATTGACTTCGACCTTGACTTCAATGCCCGCGCGGCGCACCAGCAGTTTGGTTTCGCCGGTGCTGGCAGCCGCAATCGTATGGGTTTGAAAGCCTCGAGCCTTCAAGCGCTCCGCAGATCGCCGGATGGCTTCATTGATACTTGCCAGCGCTTGATCGCGCGGTAGGTTGTGGTCGTGGAATACCAGATCCAGATCGACAGACAGCCGCGGCATGTCACGGATGAACAGATTGATTGCGGTGCCACCTTTGAGGGCGAACACGCCATCTGCAAAGGCGAGTGGGGCGACCTGGGTCAGCAGGCGTGCGGTGTCAAGATACGTTTGATTCATGGCTTGAGCACCAACAGTCCATCGGGCGAGCGGGACACCCAAGCGCGTGAGCTGCCGGTGGGAAGTTGCGCGGGGTCCAGCTTCGCAGCCCACGGAAGGGAGAGTTCGCGTCCAAATTGCAGGCACAGACGCACCGTCTTCACGCTGGAACAATGCTGCAGCAATTCGCGCAGCACGTCGGCGCGCAGGCTGTAGGCACTCTCCGCAAGTTCTCGCGCTTCCTTTAGTGGTTGGCGCACACCCACCTCGCTGAACACCTCCAGCAATGCGCGCTCAGGCGCTGAGACTCTGGGTGCGCCGCTACGCTTTTCAAACGGTTCGGCGTGCAACGGGTCGCCAGGTGGCTCGTCAAACAGGCGCTTGCGGTGATATTCCGCTGGAAAGCGCGCGGTGAACCAATCGGGCAGACGAGCGGCCGCCCATCCATAGAGGTGTAGGACCGGCTGTTGTGACAGGTAGTGCCTCACGCCATACCAGTCGAGGGCCGACTTGCCGCCAACGTGTAGTCCGTCGACGGTGCGCTGCAGCAGGATCAGACAGGGATGCAAACCCAGCGTATCGTTTGGGCGGCAGTACACCCCGCGTGCCAAGCGGAAAAGCCAGCCAGCGCGTGCGTAGTGGACGGCCAGGTCGGCAGAGATGCCCTGTGACGCCAAGTCCCCCGACGTCAGGGGTGTTCCGGGCACCCACCATCTGTAGAGGGAATTTAGCTTATTTCTTTTTGTCGTAGTCATGCTGCGATTTATATCATTCTTTTCAAATGCTATCAAGATTAGTTTTTAATAAATAGTCGTAATTGAGCTACGGTATCGATAATTAAACCAAATTTTTGGAATGCCTGACTCGCAGCGATCAGTGACGATCGATGAGCTGAAGGCCTGTGATCCCGTTCAGTAATATCGCGCGCTATTGCGAGCGGATGATGAGCCTGCGTCAGGCCGATTGATCAGCCTGATGTCGCGTCAGGGCCGATGCCCAGCCGAGCCGCAAGTTTGCGAAGATTGCTCGGATCAATCCCAAGGCTTCTTGCCGCCCGCGCCCAATTGCCCTTGAATTCCCGCAGTCGTTCCCGGATTTGTTCCCGCTGAAAGGCCTCAGTTCCCTGCCGCAGGGTATGGGCCGCGCTGGCTTGCACCTGGGATTCGACTTCTGGATCGCCTGCCGCTTGACCGAGCCCTGAGGATGGGAGCAGGGGCGTGGCCGTTAGATTTAGCGCGAGCAGGTCGGGATCAATGGTCACGACACTGCCCTCGGATTGCGGCAGGCGCAGTGCCCGGAGCGCCGCGCGGCCGATGACGTACTCGAGCTCCCGGATGTTGCCAGGCCAAGAATAACTAAGCAATTCCTGCTCGCCGGCTTCAGAAAACCGCAGGTGATGCATGCCCAACCGGGCTCCGTTCAACTCCAGGAATCGTCTGGCAAGGATCAGCACATCGCCTCCGCGATCGCGCAACGGCGGTATGTGAACCGGGTAAACCGAGAGCCGATGGTACAGATCGGGGCGAAACCGGCCCTCCCGTACGGCATCGTTCAGGGGGCGCGTCGAGGCTGTAATCAGGCGGAAATCGACCTTGCGTGAACGATCTTCCCCCAAGCGCTGAACCTCACCGCTTTGCAATGTGCGCAGCAGTTTGGCCTGCACGTCGAGCGACAAATCGCCGACCTCGTCCAGAAATAGTGTGCCGCCATGGGCGGCCTCGATGCGGCCAACCCGATCGGAATCCGCCCCGGGAAACGCACCTCGGGCGTGGCCAAAAAGCACACTTTCCGCCTGAGAATCCGGCAACGACGCGCAACGAATGTGCACGAACGGGCCCTCATTTCGGCTTGAAACCCGATGGATTCGATGCGCGAGCCGCTCCTTTCCGACCCCGATTTCGCCTAAAAGCAGGATGGCGAGCGGCGAATCGGCAACGACATCCACCTCGGTGAGCAGGGAATCCGGGGCGAAATTCTGGCCCGGAATCTCGAATTGATCTTGCCCGATTTCAGGGAATTCTGTGGCGCTGCGTCGCAGCAACCGTAAGCTGCGGATTTCGTCTTCCAGGGATGAGACCCGGATCGTGGACTCCGTCATGACGGCAAAAACGGATAATCGTGCCCGATCCGCCGAGCTGAAGGTGCGCCCGTTGAACGCATGGAGCGTCAGTACACCCCATGGCCTGCCCTCAAGATAAAGGTTGATTCCCATGCAGTCATGCATCGGCAAGCGAATGCCGGGCTGGCCTTCAAGTAACCCGTCGTACGGATCGGGCAACCTGTTGTCCGGCACGAAATGCACCGGGGTGCGTGTGGAAAGTATGCTGGCCAGACGTGGGTGTTGCCCGATCACGAAACGTTGTTCAAGCGCTTCCTGGGCGAGGCCTTCCATTGCAACAAGGCACAGACTATCCCCATCGATGCGCAATAAGCCGACCAAATCAGAGTCAAAATCCTGCCGGATTGCGTGAACCAGGCGTTGTTCTCGCACGGATGCGGGAAGCGAATTGAGAAGATCGGC
>CAITPF010000500.1 GCA_903894155.1 uncultured beta proteobacterium
GTTCGGTGGCTGCGGACCGGTTCACGCCGTTGACCTGATGCATCGCATCGGTGTCCGCCATGTCATCGTCCCGCCCCGGCCCGGGGTTGCGTCGGCCTTCGGGATGTCGGTGGCACCGGTGTCGTACGATGTGCGGTCCGCATGTCGCGTGCCGCTCGACGCGCTGGACTTCGACGCGCTCGAACGCCTCTTTGTACGACTGCAGGCCGACGGCGTCTCGCGCTTGCCGCAATTCGTGCCGGTGGATTCGGTGCTATTACGACGGTCCCTGTTCATGCGCTACGTCGGCCAGGGCTATGAAGTCATTGTCGACTTGCCTAACCACGATCAGGTCGGCACGCAGGACGTCCAGGCATTGTTCGACCAGGCCTATCAGCGTTTGTATGGCAGGACCGAGCAAGACCAGCGGGTCGAGGCGGTAAGCGCCGCACTCAACCTCAGCTACCCGCAAGCCAGTTATCCCGAACGCCGCCCTGGCGGCCGGGCCGGCGAGTCAATTGTGCGAACCCGGCAGGCGTATTTGCCAGAGGCGCGTGCGATGGTCGACTTCAAGGTTTTCCGACGAGACGAGCTGGCGCCCGGAACGACGTTCCAGGGCCCTGCCATCATCGAGGAAAGTGACTCGAGCATCGTCATTGCATCCGAAGATACGGTGACCGTACATGAGACGGGCTGCGTGATGATTGTTCCAGCCAGACGGGATCCCCGAAATAGCACGCCGATCAGGCAGAAGCTGCGTCGCGATCTGGCAACCCCGATATGAGCGAGGCAGACATGAAGGACACAGCATCAATGGATCCGGCTGAACTGGAGATGATCTGGGGCCGGCTGCGGTCTGCCGCGAACGAGCAGGCCGCGACCTTGGTCAGGACCGCATTCTCGTCGGTGGTGCGCGATCTCGCGGACTATGCATGCGCGATATTCGACGAGGCAGGTTGCCTGGTAGCGCAGGCCGATTCGAATACGCCGGGCCTGTGCTGTTCGATGGGGCGTATGCTGGCGTACATGCTGAGGACCTTTCCCGGCCCTTCCCTCAGGCCGGGTGACATCCTGGTCAGCAACAATCCGTGGGAGGCGACCGGTCACCACAACGACATCACCCTCTATACCCCGGTGTTCTTCAACGGCGCGTTGATCGCGTATACGGCAAGTGCAGCGCATCAGATCGATATCGGCGGTCGGCGGACCGATCTGCAGAGTCGCGACAACTATGAAGAAGGGCTGCGCATTCCGGTCTGCAAGTTGTACAAGCAGGGGCAGCCGAACGAAGACGTTTTTGCCTTTATCCGCGCCAACGTACGGCATCCCGAGACGGTAGTCGGCGATATCCGTGCCCAGGTCGCGGCAAATCACGTCGCAGCCCGCAGACTGGAAACCATTGCCGAGGGCCTCGGCGAGTTGGAGCTCAAGACCGTTTGCGACGAGATCAACCGTCGCAGCCGTGAACTGATGCTCGCGGCGCTCGCACGCCTGCCGGCAGGTTGCTACGAGGCGAGTCAACACGTCGAGAGCATTTACGGGCAACCCGTGGATCTGCGCGTAGCGGTCCGGATCAGCCCGAAGGAAATACTGCTGGACTTCGCCGGCACCTCGAGGCAATCGCCGATCGCGATTAACTGTACCCTGGCCTACACCACGAGTTACGCGCTGTTTTCTGTCTATACGGTGCTCAACCTGAAGACACCGATCAACGAAGGCATTCTGTCGTGCCTGCGCGTCGAGGCGCCCGAGGCAAGCATTGTCAACGCGACCTTTCCTGCTCCGGTATTTGCAAGATCGATGGTCGGCAATCTCATTCCGGAATTAGTCTATCGTGCACTGGCCCCGGTGCTGCCCGAACAAGTGATGTCGTCATCGGGCTCGTCGCCCGTGTGGTTGCAGAATTTTTTCGGCACCGGCCCGGACGGACGTCCGTTCAGCGCGCTTAACGCGGTCAGCGGAGGCATGGGCGCGCGCTTCGGCGTCGATGGCTTGTCATGCCTGTACTTCCCTGTGAACATTAAGAACCTGCCGGTGGAGATCATGGAATCCAACATTCCAATCCTCGTCGAGAAGCGCGCGCTGTCACCCGACTCGTGCGGCCATGGCCGCTCGCGCGGCGGCTTCGGGCAGGAGTTTGCGTTTCGCGTACTGGACGGCGACCTCGGTCCGCGCGGCGGCCTCGACTTCGTCGCGCGTGGCGGGCGCGCGTATCCGGTGGCAGGGCTTTTCGGCGGCACCGGCGTCGGGGTGTGCCGGATCGAACTCAACGGCGAACCGCTTGCGCAGGAATGGATGGGAGCACACCTGGAGGCAAATGATCGCGTGTCGTTCTTCGCTCCGGGTGGCGGCGGGCTTGGCGCTGCCAGCGAACGCAGCCCGACAGCGGTTGAGCAAGACGTCGCCAGCGGACTTCTGAGCGCTGACGTCGCGAGCGCCTTTTACGGTTACACGGGACCCGGCGAGCACGCCGCGGCAGACAAATGACCGACGCCACGCACGAATCAGCGAAGAATACTGGAGGCATAATGAAGATGTTCGGTTCTGCACCAATTTGGACGCGCCGCTCGCGCCGCGGCATGATGACGCTGTGGAGGGCGGCTGCACTTTCACTGGCCGCCTGGATGGCGATCGTCAGTTTCAGCGCCACGGCACAGACGCCCAGGCGCGGCGGGCAACTTGTTCTCGCGCAAGACCAGGGCCCGGACCGCATCGACCCGCATGGGCCGGGCATGGCGCTGCAGCACCGACTGATCGTGGACGGCCCGTACGAGAGCCTGCTGCGCATCGATGCGGATTTCTCCGTTCATCCTTCGCTCGCGACGCAGTGGGTCGCCGAAAGCCCGACTTCGTATATCTTCACGATCCGCGACGGCGTGAAGTTCCACGATGGTTCCGACATGACGGTCGACGACGTCGTGTTCACGTTCGAGCGCATCATGGATCCCAACCGGGCCAGCGATTCGAAGGTGAAGATGCGCTCGGTGAAAAAGGTGACGGCGGTGGATTCCAATCACGTGCGAATCGAACTGGCGACGCCGTTTGCGCCGTTCCTCCGGTTCATGGCCTCCCCCGATGTCACCGGCATCGTCAGCCGTAAATTCACCACCGGGCACAACAACGACCTGAGCACCGTAGCCAACGGTACAGGCCCCTTCAAAATTACGAAATACGAACCCGGCGTGCGCATTGAGTTCACACGGTTCGACCAGTACTGGGAGCCGGGTAAGCCCTATCTGAATTCGTACGCCGTTCGCATCATTCCAGACGATTCGACCCGAATCGCCGGGCTGCGTACCGGTGAAATCGACATCAGCAGTTTCCGCCCCGACAAAATGCCGCTGATCAGGACGCTGAAGAACGTTACGGTTTCCGAGCCAATCTCGAATTCGACCGAGTTGCTGTGGATCAACTGTGAATCCGAGCCGTTGAACAAGCTCGAAGTGCGTCAGGCGCTGGCCTGGTCTATCGACAAGGTGGCGCTCGCCGCAATCGTGCAGCCAGGAGGCGGGACACGGCCCGCCCTGGCTGTCCCGGCCGCAGACAAGTTGTTCGGTTACCAAGGCAACGGGGCCGACCTGCCCTATGCGGCGCAGGACATCGCAAAGGCCAAACAGTTGCTGGCAGCGGCTGGCTATCCGGACGGCGTCAAGATCGATATCGCGTATATCAACACACCGGCATTCGCGGTCAATAACCGCATTGCCGAAGTCATGCGGCAGCACGCTGCCAAGGCTGGCATTACCCTGAACCTTCAACCGATCGAATACGCCGCCTATTTCAAGAACGTCGTCAGCGGAAACTACCAGCTGTTCACCTCGACGTCGCCGATGGAGTCAGATCCCGACGCACTCTTTCTCAACGCGGTGTCGTCCAGCCCGCGTGCCAAGTGCCGTGACCCGAAGGTCGATGCGCTGGTGGATCAGGAGCGCGGCGAGACAGACCCGGCCGAGCGCATCAAGATACTGGACACCTTGCAGCGATATCTACGCGAACAAGTTTATTTTATGTATCTCTTCTCGAACCAGATGCGCGTCGAGGTCTGGAAGAATGACGTAAAGGGATATGAATCGCTGCCTCTGCTCAGGCGCACCAGTCTGCGCGACACATGGCTCGACCGTTGACAACAAGCCGTCCGAATGTGTCACATCGGATAATGCCAAGGTGGCGATGACGACCGGCGACGCCTGCGACGCATTGGGCACTGTCCAGGGCGATGCGCCCGGTGCGTCACGGGAGCCCTGCGGGGATATGCTGCTCGATGTCTGCAACCTGAGCGTGGTGATTCCACATCGCCTGGGCGACATTCACGCTGTCCGAAACTTTTCGCTGCGGATGCGCCCGGGGGAACGGGTCGCGATACTCGGCGAAAGCGGTTGCGGCAAGACAATGACCGCGCTCGCTCTGCTAGGGCTGCTGCCGGCGTCCGCCCGCATCGCCGGTACGATGCGATTCGAAGGCACTGAGGTGGATCTCGGCCGACCCGAGCATATCGACGCTCTCGTGCGCCGTCGTAGCGGCATCGTCTTCCAGGACTCGCTGTCGAGCCTGAATCCGATCGCCCGTATTGGCACCCAGCTAGAGGAAACGCTGCTGCTGCGCGGCCATACTCGTCACGAAGCTTATGAGGCTTCAGTCCGCGTGCTGGCCCGGGTGGGGATGCCCGACCCGGCGGCACGCATGCGAAGTTACCCGCACGAACTTTCGGGTGGGATGCGCCAGCGCGTGATGATCAGCATGGCCTTGCTGGCCAAACCGGCGCTGCTGATTGCCGACGAACCGACCACTGCGCTGGACTCGACCGTTCAGGCGCAAGTCATCGACCTCATCCGGTCGGTACAGGCTGAAAATGAAATGGGTTTGCTCCTGATTACGCATGACCTGGCGATGGCCGCCGAGTTGTGCGAGCGCGCGATCGTTATGTACGCTGGGTACGTCGTCGAGGATGTCCCGATGCCCGCGCTGCTGCGTGGGTCGGCGCATCCCTATGCGCAGGCATTACTGGCGGCGATGCCGCGCCTGGGTACGCCTCGGAATGTGCCGCTCAATACCATCGACGGTGAACTGCCCTCGACGCGCGAGACATTCGATGCCTGTCCGTTCTCTTCCAGATGCGACTTCCGGGACGAACAATGCATGGTCGGGTTACCCCCCATCCGGGCACTCGGGTTGCATCGCATGGTGCGTTGCGTCCATCCCCGCCTGGATTTTCCAGCGCAGGCCGACGCACGCACGCCAGGTGCCCCGTGACTCCCCCGGTTCTTGAGCTTCGCGACGTGGCCAAGCGGTACGGTTCTCGCCGCAAACCGGTGTGGGCACTCACCGGCGTCAGCCTCCAGGTGCAACCTGGGGAGACGCTGGGCATTGTCGGGGAATCTGGCAGTGGAAAGTCTACGCTGGCGCGCATCGCAGTCGGCCTGGAAAAGCCGACGGCGGGCGCGGTGCTGGTCAATGGTGATGCCAACAGGAGCCACGGCAAGGGCGCGTCGCCGATCCAGATGGTGTTCCAGGATCCGGCCAGTTCGCTCGATCCTCTATTCCCGATTTTCGATAGCGTGCGCGAACCCTTGACCGGAGATCGTTCTGTGTCTGCAGAGGCTGGACACATCCGGGTAATACGGGCGCTCGACGAAGTCGGTTTAGGCCGCGATATGGCGCAGCGCCTCCCGGGCGAGTTATCCGGGGGGCAGAAGCAACGCGCATCGATTGCGCGCGCCCTCGTTGCCTTGCCACCCATGATCATTTGCGACGAAGCGGTGACGGCGCTGGACGTCTCCATCAGGGCTCAGGTGCTCAATCTGCTGCGCGCCGTTCAGGCGCAGCACAATACCGCGTTTATCTTCATCTCGCACGACCTGTGCACGGTCTCGTACATGAGCGACCGGATCATGGTGATGTACCTGGGTGGCGTCATGGAAGCGGGTGCCCGCGAACAACTCTTCGCAACACCGGCCCACCCCTATACGCATTCATTGCTGAGCGCCGTGCCGGCGCTGCAGCAGGGGCCCGGCGCCCGGTCGCGGCTGCGCCTGAAAGGCGATCCGCCGAGCGTGATGCAGGTACCGCCTGGTTGCCGGTTCCAGACCCGTTGCCCGTTGGCCGACGAGCGTTGCCGACGGGAGCAACCCGCGTTGCGGGAGATCGCGCCCGGGCACCATGCGGCCTGTCACTATGCACCCGTGTCCGCGCAGGCACTGGAGGCCGCAGCGACTGCTGCGGAGCGAACAGCGTGACGCGTTACATCCTCTCCAGGCTGGCATCTCTGCCGCTGACCTTGCTGGTAGTGTCGATACTGACCTTCTCCATCCTGCATTGGGTTCCTGGCGATGCAGTGGACGTGCTCGGCGGAGAAAACCTGACTGAGCACGACCGCGCCCGGCTGCGCAAGGAGTTTGGCCTCGACCAGGCGCTGCCGGTTCAGTACATCCGGTGGCTCGGTAACGTGCTGCAGGGCGACCTTGGGGTCTCGATCCGGACCAACCGGCCGGTCTTCGATGAGGTGATGGCGCGGATCGGGACAACCGTTGAGCTGGCACTCTTGTCGATATTGATCGCGCTGGTCTGCGGGATCGCAGGAGGTGCTCTGGCTACCCGTTGGCGCGGCTCCTGGCTGGACAAGGCAATCATGTCGGCGTCCATCCTCGGGATGTCGATTCCCAATTACTTCGCCGCCACGACGTTCATCCTGCTGATCTCGCTCTATGTTCCGGCGTTCGGGGTGGTGTCCTATGTCAAGTTCGGTGCCGATCCGCTCGCTAACCTCCAGTCGCTGCTCTTTCCGGCGTTGTCGCTGGGGCTGCTGGCCGGCGCGTCGTTCTGTCGCTACTTCCGCGCCGCCGCCGAAGACATCATGCGCACCGCAGATTTCGTCCGTACCGCCAAGGCCAAAGGTGCATCGGACTGGCGCACTCTGGTGCATCATGTACTGCCCAATTCGCTGCTGCCGCTGACGACGGTTGCCGGCCTGCAGTTTGCGTATCTGATCGGCGGGGCTGTCGTGATCGAGACGATCTTTGCCATCCCCGGCATCGGCCAGTTGATGATCGCATCGATCGGGCAGCGCGACTTTCTGGTGGTCCAGGGCTGCATATTGCTGCAGACGGTCATTTTCGTCGTCATCAATCTGCTCGTCGATCTTTTGTATCCCCTGCTCGATCCGCGCGTGCGGATTACCGGAGCGCGCTGATGTCGATGCAGACCCAGACCATCGCCCCCGGGGGAAAATCGCCCCCTGTCGATCGTCCGGCGCAGGTGAGCATGATGCAGCGGATTCGATCGGATTCGGCGCTGATGTTGGGACTGCTCCTGTGTCTCGTGCTGCTGATCGCTGTGTGCCTCGGCCCGTTTCTGGACACCCAGGACCCACAGGAAATGACCGCTCATGTGCTGCAGTCGCCCTCGCCCATGCATTGGCTTGGCACTGACAGCGTCGGCCGCGATGTTCTGGCCCGGCTGCTGCTGGGTGCCCGATCATCGCTGGCGGTGGCCATTGCCGCGACGGTGGCGGCCCTGATCATCGGCGTGACCATGGGCATCGCCGCCGCCTATCTCGGCGGATGGGTGGATTGGGCACTGATGCGCATCATCGACATCGTGCTATCGATTCCGCCACTGCTGCTCGCCATTGCCGTACTGGCGGCGATCGGCCCGAGCACCCCCACACTATTGCTGGTATTGGTGATGACCCATCTGCCGCAAACCGTGCGGGTGCTGCGCGTGTCTGCGTTACAGGTTGGGCAACGGGCCTTTGTGGACTCTGCGAAAATTTCCAGGGTTCCCGCGGTTCGCATCATGCTGCGGCACGTGCTTCCGAATGTTCGTGGAATGGTGATCGTGCAGGCGTCGATCATGGTCGCGCACATGCTGCTTCTCGAGACGATCCTCAGCTTTCTCGGGTTGGGCGTACAGCCTCCAAGTCCCAGTCTCGGATTCATGGTTTCCGAAGGACGCCAGTGGATGGAGCTCGCACCATGGGTGGTGCTTTCACCCGGTGCGGTCATCATCTTTTCCGTCGCCGCATTTACCATTGCCGGTCACGGCCTGGACCGCATGCTTTCGTCGCAGCGGTAAGGGTGTACAAAAGCGATTGGAAAAGAAATGGATGTTGACCTGGTCGCGTCTCTTACCGGGATCGGGTGACGCGAGGCGAGATCATTCCACCTGCGCGCCGGACTCGCGCACGAGCTTGCCCAGGCGCTCGGTTTCCGATTTGATGAAAGCGCCGAACTCGGCAGGCGTTGACGGCTCAGCCTGCAGACCCTGGTCGGCCAGCCGCTTCCTGACCTCAGGATCTTCCAGCGTCGCGCGTACTGCCCGGTTCAGGATGGCCGTGCGCTCCGGCGGAATCCCAGCCGGCGCAAGAAGCCCGAACCAGCTGCCGAACTGGAAGCCGACAAGCGTGTCGGAAATCGGCTCGACGTCGGGAAGCGCCGGTAGCCGGGTGGGGCTGCCCACGCCGATCGCCCGCAATTTGCCCGACTGGATGGCCTGTAGTTCGGATGCCTGGGCGTCGAAATAACCCTGCACCGCTCCTGCCATCAAGTCGACTTGCGCCGGCGCCGAGCCACGGTATGGCACATGGGTGAGATTGATTTGAGCCATCGTTGCAAACATGGCCATGGCAATATGAGACGCGCTGCCGTTGCCGGCAGAAGCGAAATTGAGCTTGCCCGGATTCGCCTTGGCATAGGCGATGAGTTCCCGGGTCGAGGTTGCCGCGACCGTGGGATTGACCAGCAAAATCAGCGGTGCCTTGGCGACCAGGCTGATCGGCTGGAAATCCTTGATGGGATCGTAAGGCAGGCTCTTGTAGAGCGTCTGGTTGATGGCATGGGTGCTGATCAGGCCCATGAAAATCGTATAGCCATCGGCGGGCGACTTGGCTGCCTGGGCGGCGCCGATATTGCCGCCAGCGCCGGGACGATTTTCGATGACCACGGGCTGGCCCAGGCGCTCCGAGAGTCCCGGGCCGATCGAGCGGGTAAGGATGTCGATAATGCCGGCTGGTGGAAACGGCACGATCAGTGTGATTGGCTTGTTCGGAAAATCATCCGCGTGCGCGACGGCGCCGGAAAGCAGCAGTGCCGCAGAAAACAGGCGAAGGAAAATGGCGGGCGGGGATGCGAAGATCATCGGCTGTTTACTTACTCGTACGTGCCGGAGCGCACGATACTGAGTACCGTGCCAGTGCCGCGCAGGATCCTGAGCGCGTGCAGCGCACCCGCCGGAACGAACACGGTCGCCGGTGCGTGGATGGCCAGTGCCTGTTCGTCGATGAAGACCTCGACTTCGAGACTGTTATCCGGGCTCAGGAACAGATAGGTCTGGCTGACGCTGTGGCGATGCGGCAGGACGTTAGGTTCGGCCGGGCCGGCGAGTTTGTCGACCGAGCGCGCGGTAATGAAGAGATCCGCGCCGGGGACGAGCTCGCCGCTCAGGTGCAGCACGCGCGGTTGATAGGCGGGCGGCAGGTGATCCTCGACATGGTTGCCGAGTTCGGCAAGGACGCGTGGCTTGATGCTCAGGCGGCTGGCGGGCGGATGGGACATGTTCTGGGGCTCCTCGCGGTTTTCGACAGGATCGGGTCGGCACATGGATGACTCTCCCTGCGCCAAACCTTCTCGGTTGTAGCGGGGGTTTCGCGGGTCATGGACTTTGACTTGGCGCGTTGCCGCGCCAGCGTCTTGGGATCGATTGCCCAGCAGCCAGCACAGCGTTGCGACGGTTTGAGCTGGCGCGTATTTGCCAGATACAGTCTCGTGCCAGCTTCCACCGCTTTGTACGAGAGCATCCGATGCGCCATGCCTAAGGCTGCAGAAAGGATTTCCCGGTTAAGCCCGGCTTTTTGCCGCACCCAACCGGCAAGCCGATCCGACTCACGCGCGTTCGGATAGCGCTTGAAGGTCACTTTCCTGCGTTCCACGCCGCCATACTGACAGAATCGATTCCGAGTGACAAGTGTATGCCGCCCAAAAAGGATAATCTCCTCGAAGTGAGAAAACCAAGCCGCCCGCTTGACCGCCTCCTGTCCGATCGGCTTCGCCTAAAGGTTCGCACGGCGAACCAGTCGGACTAGGCAAGGGGAATGCGCGGGCAGGAGTTCAACAGCTCCGCTGCTTCTGCGCGATCGGAAGAGAATCCTGGGATTGACGCCGATCGGCCAAATCATCTGCGCGGCGGCGCAGCGGGTCAAGAAGTGACACGCTGCTTTCGGGCGCTGGAAAGGTTCCTTAGCGACATCCAAGTAGTCCAAGATTTTGTCCGCACCCCCGTCCTCCCCGGGATCCTTGTGGCATTCAATGCAATCGAAGCGCGCGAGCTTTTGGTGAAAGGCAATTGCGGTTGCGCGGATGTCGTCTAAGATGGATTCCATGAACGGAGCGCGGCATGAACCCTACTGAAGACTGGTTGCAGGACGACCAAA
>CAITPF010000501.1 GCA_903894155.1 uncultured beta proteobacterium
CAGTGAGGTCATCCGTGAGGCGTTGCGTTTATTTGAGGCCTATCAACAAGTGCAGGTAGGTAGTTTGCAATTGCTGAAATCGGACATTGCGAAAGGCATGGCCGACGTTCGTGCGGATCGAGTTTCCGGCGTAAATATGGAAAACATCAAATCTGAAGGCCGTAAAAAACTGAAGATGAAGGGCGATATTTAGTGGCCCGTGTCGTCTACACAGACGCGGCCAAAGCCGATTTATTGGACGCTTGGTTGTACATTGTTCAAGAGAGTCAAATAAGTGCGGATCACGTTTTGGATGACATCGAGCGCGAAGCGAGAATGCTGTCTCTACAGCCTTTAATGGGCAGAGCAAGGCCGGAGCTTGATGATCGAATCAGGAGCTGGCCCACCTCAACGCCGTACATTTTGTTTTACGCGCCCGATGTGGACGGCATCGCCGTGGTTCGAGTCTTGCACCACGCAAGAGATATCGGAAGTTCATTTGCTCACGATTATTGAATGCGACAGTTCGCATCGTCACTATGAAATCAAAAAATTGCCTACTTGCGATCTGTCTACTTACGTCATTCAGCGTCTGTGCAGGCGACAGTTCGCAGTGTGGCTTCATCACTGACAATGACTATCGGGCACTGTGCAGAGCAGTGGCCGACATGAAATCAGATCAGTGCGGCTTTATTTCGAACGGTGATCTGCGTGCATTCTGTCGCGGTGTGTCGAAGAAAGACGCCAGTCAGTGCGGATTTATCGGCGACAACAACATGCGGTCGATGTGCAGGGCGTTGTCGGTATAGGATGTTGGTGGACGATTGACCGTCCTCCCGAATGTATCGTCGGCGATACTTCCTGGACGATGTCCCGGCGGGCAGATTTCACAGAAAATTCCGGCATAAAGTATGGTGGCGGTACAAACGAGGGCAAAAAGGCGTTGATGCGGCTGGTCAACGAAAATATCAAGATCAGGAGAGCGTGGACAACGATGCAAAACAATTCATTGCTGTATAGATTTCGACGCCTGTTGGGCATTGCGGCGTTGGCGATTGGTGGCAGCGTGTCGGCACAGGAGTTCCCGTCCCAACCCGTCACCTTGCTGATTCCGTATCCGCCAGGCGGCAGCGCCGACATGCTCGCGCGGCCGTTGTTGCCTGAGTTGCAGAAAATCCTGGGGCAACCAGTCGTGCTTGATTACAAGGCAGGTGCAGGCGGCACGATCGCAACGGCTGCGCTTGCCAGGGCAAAGCCTGATGGCTACACGATTCTGATGGTGCTTGCCGCGCATGCGATCAATGATGCGCTTTATCCCTCGCTGCCCTATAACACCCGCAAGGATTTTGCGCCGGTCTCGCTCGTCGCCACGCTGCCACTCGTTGTCGCGGCGCCTCTGGGCACACCGGTCAACACGATTCCTGAGTTGATTCAATATGCCACCGCAAACCCGGAAAAATTGACGTATGCATCGGCCGGGAACGGCAACACCAGCCATTTGGCGGTGGAAATGTTCCAGACCACGACCAAGACCAAAATGGTCCATATTCCCTACAAGGGGAGTGGCCCGGCTGTAGTTGCGATGCTGGGAGGAGAGGTTTCACTGATGTTTGACAGCATTTCAACGTCTTACCAGCAGATCAAGACCGGAAAACTCAAGGCGATCGCAGTGTCCGGCGCCACACGTTCAGCGATTCTTCCGAATGTGCCGACAATTGCCGAATCCGTGCCTGGTTTTGTCGTGGATGGGTGGTATGGAATTCTGGCACCAGCCGGAACGCCCGATGCAATTGTGCAGAAACTCAGCAGAGCTTTTGCCGAAGCTGCGAACGTGCCTAAAGTGCGCGCTCA
>CAITPF010000502.1 GCA_903894155.1 uncultured beta proteobacterium
ATCGAGCGCGGTCAGGGTGGGGCGCGCAACCACCTGGGAATTCGACGTGGTGGAGTTGGCGATGTTCAGCGTATAGCTCAGGATCCCACTGATGCCGTTCAATGTTGCGGATACTGCATTACCAATACCCAGAACGCTCGCCGAGACGTTTTCCGTCACGCTACTGCCCGCGACCTGTGTCGTCGTCGATGATTTTTGCGTTCCCGCAAAAATCTGCAGACCCGTCAACAGATTGATTCCGAAACTATTCGATTGCGTGTCGACCGTGCGAATCAGTACCGCATCGATCATCGCCATCTTGGGCGGCGGGAGTTTTTCACACGGCGCCGGAATCGGCTCCAGATAGAGCGTTTGATCGCCCGCAGTGCCGCCGACCGGCACCCCATACGATCCGCCAGGCGCCTTGCCCAAGCCTGGCCGGGTATCGCAATCAAACCATTTTGGCTTTTGCATGCTCGTCGACACGGACGTGTAGGCGCCACCACCACCGCCGCCGCTCGTGGCCGGCGCACCTGCGCTCGCCCCACCGCCAGTAGCCGCCGGGGCACTCGATGTGGTTGAGCCGGAAGAATCCGAACTGGATGATGAATTCGTGCTCATCAACTTCGCGGCGCCGATTTCACCCGCCGCCCCGCTGGCAGATCCCCCAGACCTGGTTGACGTGGAGGATGTGCCTGAACTGGTTCCACCTGTCGAATCGGAACTCGTTCCCGTGCCGCCACTGCGTCCGGCAGCGGCGCCAGCTGCCGCCCCGGAGCCCCTGTTTGCGCTATCAGCAGTTCCCGTCGTCGCCTCTGAACCCCTGCCACCGCTTGAATAGGCGGGCCCGGCCACCTTCATGTACTGAGCCCTTTTGGAAGGGGCGGCCGCGCCGGGAGCCGAGTAGTCAATCACCGCCGGCATTGGCTTTTCAACATCCGTGTAGCGCTCGACCTGAGTGCTGATGTACCGGATCTGCTCGCGCAGCAGTCGTACCTGATCCTGATCCTTTGCGTTCGCCTTTTCATACTGCGCGAGCTGTTGGTTCGCGTCGTCAGGCCTTCCAGCCGCCGCGTACATCAGGACGAGAACACGCTGCTTTTCAACAGTCGGATTCAGGGCCGTCAGCTTTTCACCTGCCCACAGCGCGGTCTTGAAATCCTTCTGCAAAAGCGAGGCCTGCATCAAGCCCGACAACGCTTCCTGATCGCTGGGGCTCAACGAGTAGGCGCTGACAAAGTCCATGCTGGCCCGCGAATACTCTCCTGCATCGATATGCAACCGCCCGAGTTGAATCAGCGGCAGCGGATCCGTCTTATCCATGGAATTCGCGATTCCGTAGGCAGTTTCCGCAAGCGCCTTGCTGTCAGGAGAATTGTTCAAATATTGCAGGTGGTAGCTGATTCCGTTAAGAATATGAACGATGGAATTATTCGGGGCAACCTTGACGGCAGCGCTAAAGACCACCTGCGCCTTTTCGTAATTGCCTTCCCGCAAGTAGGCGATCCCCTGCTTCACGAGCTCATGCGGGGTGTTTTGTTTGGAGTACGCGGGGACTTTCTGGAAAGAATCGGCGCGTTGCGCCGAGCCATTGACACCGTTTGACGGGGCGCATCCAAAGAGCGCCACCGTCATGGCGGATCCAAGCAGGACTTTGGATGAAGACCTCATGTTTGGCGAATAAATTTCATGGTCATTGCCTTGGTGCGAACGGTGAAAATGAAGGATCACCGGGACTACCGAACAGACAATTCTGATTCAGCGGCAAACGGATGGGGATGACGGGTTGACACGGTCTGCTGACGATGACTTTTTCGTCAGGGCTGAAATCGGGAAAGCAACAGCGGGGAGATCACAGCCTACCAGAACATTTGGAGCCTAAAGTAAACTGCGGGAGCCTTGATGGCAAGCAGTTATTCATGGTGACAACAAGTGTTGTTATACGCACACTTGAGGTTCTGTCGCTTGAGTGTTTGCATGCAATAGAATCATCTCACCCGGCAGGCCGCATTTCGGGCCAGTTCCGCACGCACCACGCGGAATTGACAATCCATGCCACGGCAACCCAGGCGGATCGAGTGCAAACCAAAATCAGGTCAATGATGTTCGCCAGTATGGCGATTATTGCCGTCTGTACATGTGCACTTGCTCGAACGTGCGCCGCGCAAGCCATCCTGTTGAGCGACGGCGGCTCATTCAAACTGTTCAACGGCCAGGATACGTCGGCCTGGACTCAGATTGGCAATGCCAACTGGCAAATTCGCCGAGAAGAACTGGTGGCGAACCAGGGCGTCGGCATGCTGTTGGGAAGATTCCCCTTCGCCGAGTTTGATTTCCAAATTGACTATTGGGTTGCTCAGGGATCGCAAGTCAGTCTTTTCATCCACTGCACGACCCCAGGTGTCATCAATCGTGACACCGCCTATCAGGTCAACCTGTCAGACGTTCCGATCGATGGATATGGCGCCGGCTCGCTGGTCGGAGCACTGATGGCTCCTCCGGTTGCGACCGCAAACCAGTGGAACCATCTCGCGCTCAAAAGTCGTCAGGACAAATTGACGATTGTCCTGAACGGAACCGTGATCGCTGACAAACTGATTGCCCAACGATTCCCAAGCGGGCCGATGGTGATCAGCTTCGCCGGCGGCGAGCTGTCGATCAAAGGAATTTCCGCCATCATCCCCGGCAGGTGGTAGGCAGGCTACTGCTTCAACAGCTCATCGACCGCGCTTCTCAACACTTCCGCTGGCACAGCGCCCGGCATCACATTGATTGCACCCGTCTTGTGGTTGACGAGGATCACGCCAGGCGTGCCGTTGATGCCTGCCCCGACGCCGTCCTGAAGATCAGCGGCGACCAGATTCCTTGAATTTTCGGAAGCGATGCACGCCTTGAAGCGATCAAGGTCGAGCGCCTGCGCGCGGGCCAGCGCCATCATCGGATCATCGCCAGCAGCGCCCGGCAAGCCCTGGCCATTGCCCCTCGTGCCCTTGAAGATCGCGTCGCTAAACTTCCAGAATGCGTCGTTGCCACCCTGCTGCGCGGCGCAGGTTGCCGCGACGGCTTCCTTCGTCGCCATCGGATCATGAAAGGGTAAAGGGAAATGGCGCCACACCAGGTTCACCTGATCCGGAAAATCTTTGATCACCTGAAACGGAACGTCGGCAAATTGTTTGCAATACGGGCACTCGAAATCCGAATACTCAATCACCGAGACCACGGCATCGGCCTTGCCAAAGATGATGTCGGTTTTCGGGTCGACGACACGCGCTTTCTTGGCAAGCTCGAGTTTCTGGGCGGCCGCCTTTTCCGCCTGCGCTTGCTGCGCCGCGATTTGCTGCTGGCGCATGCGATCAAGCACCCGCTCGACCGCTTTATCCAGCGCGCCCGAACTTTCGAGCTGCTGAATCACCTGATCCGCCACGGAAGTTTCCGCATGGAGTGGAGCTTGCGGCAGCAGCAATGCTGCGAGCATGGACCAAGAAAAGGCGAGTCTCTTGCAAGAAAATTGCATGGCTAGTGGTTCCCTGGTAGTTTGAATAATTTCGCGATGCCGCTCGGCGCATGACCCGCCGAAGGGGGCATTCTAGTTTGAAATCCGGATCACTTCAGGTGCTCACCCAAAATTGAATTCAAGCTGAAACGGGATCACGCGCCATTTTGACAAATGACTTCAGGTAGTCGATTTCGACATCAGCTTCCCGCACGCCCAGGTAAATTTTCTTGGCGATGCCATTGCGCCCGAGACGGACCGCGCAGATGTCCGCACGACCAGCGTATTCATCGACGAGCCAGCGCGGCAATGCCGCGACGCCACGACCCGCTGCGACCATTTGAAGCATGATGTCGGTCGTCTCGATCACCTTGTGATGCTTTGGACTGCAACCTGCGGGCAATAGAAACTGGTTGTAGACATCCAGTCGCTCGATTTCGACCGGGTACGTAATCAGGGTTTCGCCTGACATCTGTTTGGGCGTGACAAAGGCGCTGCCCGCAAATCGATGCTGTTTGCTCACGACCAGCACTTGCTCGTAATCAAAAACCGCCTCGTAGCGTAACCCGGCCTTGAAGAGCGGATCAGGCGTCACCAGCACGTCGATTTCATAACCGAACAACGCCCCGACACCCCCGAACTGGAATTTTTGCCTGACGTCGACATCCACATCCGGCCAGGCGCTGAGATAGGGCGCGACGATCTTGATGAGCCATTGATAGCAGGGATGGCACTCCATCCCGATGCGCAGGGTGCCGCGCTGGCCCTCGGCAAATTGGCGCATGCGCACCTCGGCATGTTCGAGCTGCGGCAGCAATCGATTGGCCAAGCCGAGCAAGTACTGCCCTGCCTGCGTCAACCTCAGGTTGCGGCCCTCTTTGGCCCAGAGCCGCGTGCCGAGCTGCTGCTCGATCTTCTTGATCGCGTGACTCAAGGCCGGCTGCGTCAGAAACAGGACGCGCGACGCCGCGGTGAGCGAGCCCTGGCGGTCAACCTCACGAATGATTTGCAAATGCGAGCGATCCAGCATGACTACCCATGAATTTAATTAATGGATTCATTCAAGAATACCATTAGTCTTCATGGATTGATACCTTTAGGATGCCAATCATCATTCATCAGAGGCATTCAACGGAAGCGCTCATCATGGCATCGACCCACAACCTTGGATTCCCGCGCATTGGCGCAAACCGTGA